>NZ_VIFM01000144.1 GCF_006636215.1 Myxococcus llanfairpwllgwyngyllgogerychwyrndrobwllllantysiliogogogochensis
TAAGAGACAGGTAGGAGGACATGCCCCGGCGCACCCCGCGCACCACCACCCGCACCCCCATGGCCTCCATCCGCGCGCACACGAACGGAGGCGCCCAGGCCGCGTCCGCGCGCCCGGAGAGCAAATCCTTGGCGAGCGTCTCGTAGCTGGACGCGACGCTCACCTCCACCAGCTTGCCCAGCGCCCTCTGGAGAAAGGCCGCCAGCCGGTCCGCGCGCTCTCGCGCCGTCTCGTTGCCCAGGGACGGCGGCAGACCGAAACGGAAGGAGTGCCTGGAGGTGGAAGGGACTTGAAGGGTCATTCTGCCCCCTGATTACCCCTCCCTGCCCAGTCGCGCCACTTCGTCGTCAGCAAGACCGAACGTCGCCTGGAGCATGTCCAGGATGCGCTGCTCCGGCAGACTGGGCTCGCCCCCCGCGTGGGCGATTTTCGTGGCCAGCCGGAACGCCTTCACCCGCTGGGTGTGCGTCGTCAGGCCGTGCGCCAGGACGTGGAGTCGCTGGGGCAGCCCCTCGGCGGACAGCGCCGCCACCGACTCGCTCACGAAGTTCTGCGCGCGCTCCGGGCTGACGTTCTCGAAGAGGGGGTCCGCCGCGAAGCTCTCCACCAGCGCCCGGGCCTCGGCCTCCTTCAGCCGCCCGTCCGCCGCGCTCACCAGCACCATGACCTCCGCGTACAGCCGCTCCAGCGGCTCTCCCAGGGCCTCCGCCAGGCTGCCGCCGTTCTCGATGACGTCGATGATTTGGGCGACCTCGTCCTCGGAGATGCCCAACGCGGCCTGGAACGTCTTGAGCAGCCCCAGCTCCGTGCGAGTCGCCCGCTGGTCCGCCAGCGCCACCGCCGCCGCCAGGCCGAAGGCCAGCATCCGGTTCTTGTGGTCCGGAAGCCTGCGCCTGAGCGACGCGAGCACGTCCTCCAGGTTGCGCGCCTCGGACAGCCGCGCGGCGCTGGTCTCCACCAGCGCGTTGAGCTCCTCGGGACGCGTGCCCTCGAACTCCGGCCGCTCCAGCACGCGGCTGAGCAACGTCTGCATCTCCCGCTGAGACACACGGCCGTCGGCCATCGCCGCCAGCAACATCGCCTCCACCAGCGCGGCGTTACGTTCCTTGCGCGCGCTCACTGCCTGCTCTCGAGCCATGGACTGGCTCCCCCTTGCGTGTCCTGCGTGTCTTGAGTGGGCGCCGCCGCGACTTCCGCCTCGCTCGCGTTCAGCGGGTCGGGGTTGAGCGCCCGGTCCAGCAGGTGCGACGGCCGCACGTTGGCCATCGCGTTGAGAAGGCTCTGCCGGACGTTGGGAATCTCCTTGCCCAGGTCCTCCACCAGTCGCTGCATCCGCTTGCGCTGGAGGTTCTCCTGCGTGCCGCACAAATCGCAGGGGATGATGGGGAAGGCCTTCAGCTCCGCGAACTTCGCGATGTCCTTCTCCGGCGCGTAGCACAGCGGCCGGATGACCACGTTGCGCCCATCATCGCTCTTGAGCAAGGGCGGCATCGCCTTGATGGAGCCGGCGAAGAACATGTTGAGCAGGAGCGTGTGGATGAGGTCGTCGCGGTGGTGGCCCAGGGCAATCTTGGTGCAGCCCAGCTCCACCGCCGCCGTGTAGAGGATGCCCCGCCGCATGCGCGAGCAGACCGAGCACTGCGTCTTGCCGGGGGGCGTCTTCTCCAGGACGATGCTGTACGTGTCCTCCTTGAGGAGCTTGTACGCGTAGCCCTCGCGCTGGAAGTAGTCCTCCAGGATGTGCCCCGGAAAACCGGGATGTCCCTGGTCCAGGTTCACCGCGAGCAGGTCGAACTTCACCGGCGCGCGGCGCTGCAGCTCCCGGAGCAGGTAGAGCATGGTGTAGGAGTCCTTGCCTCCGGACACACCCACCATGATGCGGTCCCCGTCCTCGATGAGGCGGTGGTCCGCGATGGCCCGGCCCATGTGGCCAAGCAGACTCTTTTCCAGGCGCTGGACGTCATTCATCGGCGTGGCCATCCTAGCGGCGGCCCGGGAAAAAACACGTCATTCAGGCGGTCCGGTCCGCTAGCCTGCTCAGCTCGATGCCTACCTACCCGCAGGGTGATGTGGACGTGGTGGATTCCGCCGGGGCCCAGAGCGCCCTCCAGAAGCTGGAGGCGGCCCGCGAGCTGGCCGTGGACCTGGAGGCCGACTCCATGCACGCCTTCCGCGCCCGGCTGTGCTTCCTCCAGGTCGCCACCGACGACGATGTCTTCCTCTTCGACACGCTCCAGCCCGGCGTGGAGGCCCGGCTGCTCGCCCCGCTGCTGGCCGACCCGGAACGCACCAAGTACTTCCATGCCGCCCAGGGCGACCTGCAGTTCCTGGCCGAGGGCGGGGTGCGGGTGCGGGGCCTGTTCGACACGCACCGCGCCGCCACCCTGCTGGGCTGGCCCAAGGTGGGACTGGCGGACGTGGCCCGGGAGAAGCTGGGCGTGGAGCTGCCGAAGGAGCATCAGCAGTCCGACTTCTCGCTGCGCCCCCTGCCCCCGGGCATGCACACCTACATCGCCAACGACGTGCGCTACCTGTGCGAGCTGGGCCGGCAGGTGCGCGAGTCATGCCGCGAGGCGGGCATCCTGGAAGAAGTGGTGCTGGACTGCGACCGGCTCTGTGACGAGGCCGTGGCCCGGCCCGACGTGGGCGCGGACTTCAAGCCCAAGCTGCCGCGCTCCGGGCTGTCCCCCACGCAGCTGACGCTGGCGAACGCGATTGCCCATGCGCTGCACCGCAAGCGGCTGGAGTGGGCGGAGCAGGAGAACGTCCCCATGGGGCGCATGCTCTCCAACATGGCGCTGGCGGATATCGCCACGCGGCTGCCCTCCACGCCCAAGGACCTGGCGCGCGCGGCGGGCGTGCGAGGCGCCTTCGTGCGCGCCCATGGCGACGAGGTGCTCGCCATCGTCCGCGCGCAGTTGGAGAAGTCGCGCAACGGGGAGCTGCCCCAGGAGCGCGAGAACAAGGGCCCCAAGGACACCAACCGCCGCAAGCGCGAGGACGCGCTCAAGGCGTTCCGCGTGGAGAAGGCCACCGAGCGCAAGGTGACGCCCAGCGTGGTGCTCACCAACCCGCTGATGGACGCGCTGCTCGCGCAGCCGCCCCGGAACCTGGAGGAGCTCGGCCAGGTGCCCTACTTCGGTGACAAGCGGCTGCAGTTGTACGGCCCCGCCCTCATCGAGCTGCTGGCCGCCTTCCCCGTCGTCGGCTGAGGGCCCCACCGCGCCACCGCGTCACATCTGACACCGCGTCTAAGCGCTACCGTCGCGGCGGAGGCGGTGATGGAATGACCTCCGTCACGAGTCGCCCTTGGTCTGGCGGACGGAGCTTCCCGATGCGGTTCGGACACCCTGGCGCGGTCATCGCCCTGTTGCTGGCGCTCCTCCTCGCGGGCTGCGCGGGCGGCGCCCGTGAAGCCGCGGCGCTGACGCCCCCACCCATGCCTCGCCCGCGCGTCGTGCCTCCGCCCGTGGAAGACGCCCGCGTCCTCACGCCGCCGGGCCTGCGGCTGGACTGGCACGCGCGGCCCACGCGGCAGACGGTGACGCTGGAGCTGGACCCTCGCCAGGAGACCTTCCGAGGCACCGTGGACGTGGAGCTGTCGCTGTCCGAGCCCACGCGCGCGCTGTGGCTCCACGCCTCGGAGCTGACCGTGAGCCAGAGCCACTTCCGCGTAGGGGACACGCGGGTGTCCGCGGAGGCGCTGCCCGTCGGGGAGGACCTGCTCGCCTTCATCCCGCGCGAGCCGCTCCAGCCCGGCCCCGTCACGCTGCACGTCGAGTACACGGGCCGCGCGTACGACAAGGAAGACAGCGGCGTCTTCCGCGAGCAGGACAACGGCCACTGGTACGCGATGACGCAGTTCCAGCCGCTCTACGCGCGGCGCGCGTTTCCCTGCTTCGATGAACCCGCGTTCAAGATTCCCTGGGTCCTGACGTTGCGCGTGCGCACGGAGGACTCCGCCTTCGCCAACACGCCCGTGCGCGCCGAGGAGGCGGGGACGGACGGCTGGAAGACGGTGCGCTTCCAGATGACTCCGCCGTTGCCCACGTACCTGGTGGCCTTCGCGGTGGGCCCCTTCGAGGCGGTGGACGCGGGGCGGGCCGGACAGAACGGCGTGCCGGTGCGCATCGTGGTGCCCAAGGGCCGCGCGGCCGAGACGACCTGGGCCGCGTCCGTCACCCCGCCCCTGCTCGCGGAGCTGGAGACGTGGTTCGGCACGCCCTACCCCTACCCGAAGCTGGACGTGCTCGCGGTGCCGGGGCTTCTGGGGGGCGCGATGGAACATCCGGGCCTCGTCACCTTCGGCGCGCCGCTGGTGCTCGCGGAGCCGGGCAAGGACACCGTGTGGCGCCAGCGCGGCTTCGCGGAGACGCAGGCGCATGAGCTCGCGCACCAGTGGTTCGGCAACCTCGTCACCCCCGCGTGGTGGGACGACCTGTGGCTCAACGAGTCCTTCGCGGACTGGCTCGCCTTCAAGGTGGTGAAGCGCTGGCGTCCGGAGTGGCGTGGAGACATCCGCCGCGTGGAGGCCCGAGGCCACGCCATGCGCGAGGACTGGCTCGTCACCGCGCGCAGCATCCGCCAGCCCATCGAAGCGCCCGGTGATATCCACAGCGCCTTCGACGGAATCACCTATGGCAAGGGCGCCGCCGTGCTCGCCATGTTCGAGTCCTGGGTGGGAGCCGACACATTCCAGCGCGGCGTTCGCCACTACCTGCAGGCCCACGCGCGCGGCACCGCCACCACCGAGGACTTCTTCCAGGCGCTGTCACTCGCGGCCGGGCGGGACGTCGCGCCCGTGTTCTCGTCGTTCCTGGACCAGCCCGGTGTGCCGCTCGTGGCGATGACGCTCCAGTGTCCCAAGGAGGGAGCGCCGCGCCTCGCGCTGGAGCAGCGGCGCTACCTGCCGCTCGGGGCCCGGGACGCAGCGGGCTCACGGCCCTGGCAGGTGCCGCTGTGCGTGCGCTACGCCGTCGGCGCGAAGGAAGGCCGCGTCTGCACGGTGCTTACCGAGCCCACGGGCACACTGGAGCTGACCGAGGCGAAGGGGTGTCCCGACTGGGTCCACCCGAACGCGGACGCGCGCGGCTACTACCATGCGCTGCTGCGCGGAGACGGGCTGGAGCGCCTCACGCGCCAGGGAGGACGGCAGCTCACCATCCCCGAGCGACTGGTGTTGATGGCGGACGCGCAGGCGCTGCTCTCCAGTGGCGAGCTGGACGTCAGCCAGGCGCTCACGCTGGTGGCTCGGCTGAGTGAAGGGGGCTCGGACCTGGTGAACAGCGCGGCGGGCGTGGTGGGCAGCGTGCACACGGACCTGGTTCCAAATGCGCTCCGTCCGCACCGGGCGCGCTTCGTGCGCGGACTCTTCGGAAACCGCGCGCGTTCGGTGGGCTTCGTCTCCCGTCCCGGCGAGAGCGAGGACCTGCGACTGATGCGCCCCACCCTGATGTGGATGGCGGCCACCGAGGGCGAAGACCCGAAGCTGCGCGCGGAGGCTCGCCGCCTCACGCTGCGCTGGCTCGAGGACCGGACCGCGCTGCCACCCGAGGACGCCGCCACGGTGCTTCAGTCCGCCGCGGTGGCGGGAGACGCCGCCCTGCACCAACGCCTGCGAGACGCCGCGCGCGCCGCAGCCACGGAGCAGGAGCGCGGATTGCTCTTCGGTGCCCTGGGCAGCTTTCGCGATGCGGCGCTGGCGCGCGCCAGCCTGGAGCTGCTGCTGGACGCGAAGGTGGACACGCGCGAGGCGCTGGCCATCCTCTTCGGACAGCTCTCGGAGGCGCACACGCGCGAGGTGGCCTTCGGCTTCCTGCGCGAGCACTTCGACACCCTGCGCGAGCGACTGCCCAGGGACCTCTCCACATGGCTGCTCTCAGGTGGCGGCTTCTTCTGCGACGCCGAGCACCGTGAAGAGGTGGCGCGCTTCTTCGGTCCGCGCGCGCGGGACTTCGAGGGCGGCGAGCGTGCGCTGGCACAGTCCCTGGAGCGCGTGGACCAGTGCATCGCCCAGCGCGAGGCCCTGCGGCCCGGGCTGACGCGCTTCCTCGCGCGCTACTGAGTCACCGTTTGCGCGCGAGCATCATCCCGTCGCGCACCGTCAGCAGCACGGGCTCCACGCGCGCATCCGCGACGACCTTCGCGTTGAAGTCCACCACCGCGTGGTCCTGCGCGGACTCGGGACTCAGCACGCGCCCGGACCACAACACGTTGTCCGCGACGAGCAGCCCGCCGGGACGCACCAGCGGCACCACCGCGTCCCAGTACGCGCTGTAGCCCCCCTTGTCCGCGTCGATGAAGACCAGGTCGAACGGACCCCGCAACGTCTTCAGGGTTTCCAGGGCAGGCCCGAGTCGGAGCTGGATTTTCCGGCCATGCGGACTGCGCGCGAAGAAGGCGCGGGCAATCTCAGCCGTCTCCGGGTTGATGTCACAGGTGATGAGCTCTCCGTCGTCGGAAAGCCCCTCCGCCATCATCAACGCCGAGTATCCCGTGAAGGTCCCGATTTCCAGGACGCGCCTCGCACTCGTGAGCGAGACGAGCATTCTCAGGAAGGCGCCTTCGACGGGTCCGACCTGCATACCCGGAGAGGACGTGCGTGCGTGGGTGATGTCCTTGAGTTCCTCGAAGAGTGGCGCGGGTGCCGCGGTGTGCGCGCGGGCGTACTCTTCGATTTCGTCAGGGACGAGCGTGAGCTTGGGCATGGTGACCGTTTAACATCGGGCATCTCATGCCTCACTTCCAGTTGCCCCCCTGCTCGGCGTGCATACCCTGGTTAGCGGTTCGGAGGTGCGAGCGATGACTGGAGCGAGACTGGGCGGTGCTCGCGCGGACGTGTCGCGCTGCATTGATGCGAGCCTCCAGTGCCAGGCGGCCTGCGAAGCAGGCATGGCGCGGATGGTGGCGCAGGGACAGACGCTGAGCAGCGCCTCGGTGCGCGTGCTGCGGCAGTGCGCGGAGCTGTGCGAACTCAACGTGCGCGCGCTGCGCAAGGAGAGCCGGCTGGCGCGGCGCACCACCAGCCTGTGCTTCGAGCTGAGCAGCCTCGTCGCGCGCACGGCCTGGCTGGACGCGGATGACCCCGGCTCATACACGCTCGCGAAGGACGCGCTGCGGCTGGCCCGTTCGTGTCATCCGCTCCTGTTCTCGTTCTGAGTCCGCGCGTCTTTTGACAGGGGTCAGAGCGAGATGCCGTAGAGCGCGCCGTACTTCGCGCGCAGATACCCCAGGAAGTCCGCGTCGGTGAGGCCCTGTCCCGTCACCTCGCGCACCCGCTCCTCGGCGGGCAGGCGGAAGCCCTGACGGTGGATGCGCTCACGCAGCCAGTCGCGCAGCGGCAGCATCTGCCCCCGGCGCAGTTGCCCTTCGAGGTCCGGCAGCTCCCGCCCGGCGGCGCGGTACAGCGAGGCCGAGTAGAGATTGCCCAACGAGTACGTGGGGAAGTAGCCCAGCTCGCCCCAGGCCCAGTGGATGTCCTGGAGCACGCCCTGCGTGTCATCGGGCGGAGTGACGCCGAGGTAGCGCTCCATGCGCGCGTTCCACGCGGCGGGCAGCTCCTCCAGCGGAAGCTCGTCGCGGATGAGCAGCAGCTCCAGTTCGTAGCGCACGGCGATGTGGAGGTTGTACGTCACCTCGTCGGACTCGGTGCGGATGAGCGACGGGCGCACGTCGTTGACGACGGTGTGGAACGCCTCCAGGTCCACCTGGGCCAGCGCGTCGGGGAAGCTCTCGCGCAGCAGCGGGAAGTAGTGCTCCCAGAAGGGGCGACCCCGGCCCACGAGGTTCTCCCAGAGCCGCGACTGTGACTCGTGCAGCCCCATGGACGGCGAGGCCGCCAGCGGCGTGCGGTAGTGCTCGGGCGAGAAGCCCTGCTCGAACAGGCCGTGCCCCGCTTCGTGGATGGTGCTGAAGATGGCGGACAACGGGTTCGACTCGTCCACGTGCGTGGTGAGCCTCACGTCGAGCGCGTGCGTGCCTCCGGTGAACGGATGGATGCTCAGGTCCTGTCGGCCCGCCTCCAGGTCGAACCCCAGGTCCCCGAGCAACCGCAGCGTGAAGCGCCACTGCGCGTCCTTGTCGTAGCGACGCCCGTCGAAGAGGGCCGGCACCTGGCGCTTCGCGCCCGTGAGCTTGCCCACCATGGGGATGAGCTGCTCGCGCAACGTGGTCAGCACCGGCGTGAGCCGGGAGACACGCATGCCGGGCTCGTAGCCCTCCAGCAGGCCGTCATAGCGTTCGCCATCATGGCCGTACGCATCCGCCTGCTCGCGACGCAGCTCCAGCAGGCGTTGGAGGGCGGGCTGGAAGCGGGCGAAGCGGCGCTCCTTGCGGGCCTCGCGCCAGGCATGGAGGCCGTGACTCTGGGCCTCGGCCAGGGCGCGGACCAGGGCGGCGGGCACGCGCACCTCGCGCTCCCGCTCGCGCTGGAGCACGGTCACCATGGCGCGCTCGTCGTCGGACAGGCCCGCCTCGGTGGCCGCCCTGGCGAGCGCATCCCCCAGCCGAGGGTCCACGAGGCGCTCGTGGTGGATGCCCTGCAGGGTGGACAGCTGGTGGGCTCGCGCGGGGCCTGCCTTGGCGGGCAGGTACGTCTCCTGGTCCCACGTGGCGAGGCCAATGAGCCCCTGGAGGTCCTTCAGCTCCTGCATCCGGGAAAGCAGCCAGGTATCCATGAACTCTCTATAACCCGCCGCACCCCGGGCTTTCGCGGGGAGGAACACAAGGGTATGAGGGCCGGGCAATGGCCAATGTCCTTCAGTTCTTCATGATTCCCGACGACGAGCTCGCCTTCTTCCGCTTCCTGGAGCGCTTCGTGCTGGAGGTGTACCCCCGGCGCGTTCCAGCGGACTGGACGACGTTCCGCGCCCATCAGGACAACATGGCGCGACTGCCCGAGGACGAGATGTACCTGGTGGCCAGCGACCTGGGCCCCGCCATCGTCGACAAGATGAAGCGCGGCCCGGACAAGGGCTACTGGCGCGTGGACGAGGTGCGCTCCCCCGTCATCTTCCTGGAGCGCTGCCGCACCAACGAGGAGGGCGAACTGCTCAGCGGCAAGCTCTGGGCGGAGCTGGACATCACCGCGCAGACGGGCCGGAAGAACGCGGCGCCGGACCGCTTCCGGCGCCTGTTCATGGACATCGAGGAGCACGTGAAGAAGACGTTCCGCCGGGGCCAGCCGAAGGACTTCTTCGTCGGCCCCAAGACGGCCCGCCTCTACAAGGAAGGCCTCGTCCTGCGCGACTCCGCCTTCCGGGGCGGCACCGTGAACGTCTACAAGTAGCGCTCAGCTCCCCGAGGCGACCGCCGTCAGCTTGCGCAGCATGGGCGCCTCGTTGAGGAACTTCAGGTCCGGGTGCTTGTCCTCGGCGTGCTGGAGCGCCCAGTCGTCGCGGAAGAGGACCAGCGGCAGACCGTCGCGGTCCTGCACCGTCTGACGGTTGCCTTCCCAGTCGAAGGACTTGGGGTCGAAGTTCGGCCCCACCACCCAGCGCGCGTGGCTGAAGGGCAGCCGGTCCAGGGCAATCTTCGCCCCGTACTCGTGCTCGAGCCGGTACTGGAGGACCTCGAACTGGAGGGCGCCCACCACGCCGACAATCGGGTCCTTCATGCCCATGCTGAGCTGCTGGAAGATCTGCACGGTGCCCTCTTCCGAGAGCTGCTCCAGGCCCTTCTCCATCTGCTTGCGGCGCAAGGGGTCCTTGGAGCGCACCACCGCGAAGTATTCGGGGCTGAAGCGCGGCACGCCCTCGAACTCCACGTCGGTGCCCTCCGCCAGCGTGTCGCCGATGCGGTACTGCCCCGGGTCGAACAGGCCGATGACGTCTCCGGGCCAGGCGTCTTCAATCGCGGTGCGCTCGGCGGCCATGAACTGGCTCGGCTTGGCCAGACGCACTTCCTTGCCCAGGCGTGAGTGGAACGCGTTCATGCCCTTCACGTACCGGCCACTCACCACGCGCATGAAGGCGATGCGGTCTCGGTGGGCGGGGTCCATGTTCGCCTGAATCTTGAACACGAAGCCGGCGAACTTGGGGTTGTTGGGCTCGCGCGGGCCCAGCGTCGTCAGGCGCGAGGTGGGCGCGGGGGCCAGGTCCAGGAAGGCATCGAGGAACGGGCGCACGCCGAAGTTCGTCATCGCGCTGCCGAAGAACATGGGCGTCAGCTGGCCCGAGTCGCTCTTCTCGCGGGTGAATTCGTCACCGCCGATGTCGAGCAGCTCGATGTCCTCGTGGAGCTTGGCCAGCTCCGACTCGGTGAGCACCGACTTGATGTCCTCCGAGTCGATGGAGACCGAGCGCTCGCCAACCTCCGACTCGCCGTGGGTGCCCTCGGCGGAGAAGACGTGGACGACGCGGGCCTGCCGGTCGTAGACGCCGCGGAACTCCGGCCCCATGCCGATGGGCCAGTTCATCGGATAGGAGCGGATGCCGAGCACCTGCTCCAGCTCGTTCATGAGTTCGAGCGGCTCGCGGCCGTAGCGGTCCAGCTTGTTGACGAAGGTGAAGATGGGGATGCCGCGCAGGCGGCACACCTTGAAGAGCTTCTTCGTCTGGGGCTCGACGCCCTTGGCGGCGTCGATGAGCATCACCGCCGCGTCGGCCGCGGCCAGGGTGCGGTAGGTGTCCTCGGAGAAGTCCTGGTGGCCCGGGGTGTCCAGCAGGTTGACGGCGTGGTCCCGGTACACGAACTGGAGGACGGACGAGGTGACGGAGATGCCGCGCTCCTTCTCCAGCTCCATCCAGTCGCTGGTGGCGTGGCGCCGCGCGCGCTTGGCCTTGACGCTGCCGGCCAGATGGATGGCGCCGCCGTACAGCAGCAGCTTCTCCGTCAGCGTCGTCTTGCCCGCGTCGGGGTGGGAGATGATCGCGAAGGTGCGCCGCCGGGCGACCTCCCTGTCGAGCTCGTTCGTCATGACCCGGGGCCAACTACCACGGGCCGTGTTTCCTTGCAGCCAACAAGGAGCCCCTGGCGGTCCGCCCGAGGCCCGTGGGAGGGTCTGCCCACACTTTCTCGCCTTCGGAGGCAGCCATGCAGCGGACCCATCACTCCACGGGTACCCCCTGGGAGCCCGTCGTGGGCTACTCGCGCGCGGTGAGGGTGGGGCCCTTCGTCTCCATCTCGGGCACCACGGCCACCGACGCGGCGGGGCAGATTGTCGGGGTCGGGGATGCCTACCTGCAGGCCGTCCAGGCGCTCCGGAACATCGAATCCGCGCTCCTGGCCGTGGGCGCGGGCCTGAAGGACGTGGTGCGCACGCGGATGTACGTCACGGACATCTCCCGCTGGGAGCAGGTGGGCCGGGCGCATGGGGAGTTCTTCGCCAGCATCCGTCCGGTGACGTCGATGGTGGAGGTGAGCAAGCTCATCTCCCCGGAGATTCTGGTGGAAATCGAGGCGGACGCCATCGTCGCGGACGCGCTCGACAAGGCACCCTGAGGAACGAGGGCTCCCCTGCCCGCTTGGATTGCATCGCCGGGGGTGGTCGCCTCGCGCCCGACGCTCCAAGTTCGAGGGAGCCATGGGCGTCGAATGGAAGGACAACATCGGCATCGCGGATGCGCTGGAGCGGGTGGCGGACCTGCTGGAGGAGCAGGACGCGATGCCCTTCCGGGTGACGGCCTACCGCAAGGCGGCGGGGTCGATTGGCCAGTGGCCGGAGTCCGTGGCGGAGCTGCTGGCGTCGAAGGGCGAGGCGGGGCTGCGGGAGTTGCCCGGGGTGGGCAAGAGCATCGCCGCGGCGGTGGCGGAGCTGGTGCGCACGGGGCAGTTCGGGCTGTTGCAGCGGCTGGAGGACGAGTCCTCGCCCGAGCAGTTGCTCGCCAGTGTGCCAGGCATTGGTCCGGAGCTGGCGCGGCGGATTCATGAAGAGCTGGGTGTGCGCTCGCTGGAGGAGTTGGAGCAGGCGGCTCATGACGGCAGGCTCGAGGCGGTGGAGGGCTTTGGACCGCGACGCGGGCAGCAGGTGCGGGACCTGCTCGAGGCGCGGCTGGGGCGAAACCGGCGAGGCGCGGCGCGCAAGCGCGAGAGCCTGGATGAAGGGCCCCGGCCCGACGTGGGGGTGTTGCTCCAGGTGGATGAGGAGTACCGCCGGAAGGCGGACGCGGGAGAGCTGCGGACCATCGCGCCCCGGCGGTTCAATCCATCGGGTGAGGCGTGGTTGCCGGTGATGCGGCGCAAGCTGGACGGGTGGAACGTGCGGGCGCTGTTCTCCAACACAGCGATGGCACATCAGCAGAAAGCGACGCACGACTGGGTGGTGCTGTACTTCGACCAGGAAGGCGACGAGGGACAGTGCACCATCGTCACCGCGCACGGTGGACCGCTGGACGGTCGCCGAGTGGTGAGAGGTCGCGAGGTGGAGTGCCTGGCCTATTACGGCGTGGAGTCCGAGGAGGCGGAGGCGCATCAGCCCGGGGCGTGAACCCAGGAAGTCGGCGTGGACAGGCGCGCCTGGGCAATCCTGCCAGCGCGACGTCCAAGCCCCTCCCGCCCGCGTCCACACCGGGACGCGGGCGACAGGAGCCCCATCGTCAGAGCGCTGGCGTGTACAGCTCCGCCGAGGACAGCGCTCCGCTGGTCCCCAATCCTCCCGCGACGAGCAGTCGCCCGGAGATGGCCAGCCGAGTCACCGTGCCGCTCGACAGCGCGTTGGACATGGTGCCCGCGGACGTCCACTGACCGAGCGCCGGGTCGAACACCTCCGTCGTGGACAACAGGCCCGTTCCCGCCCCGGCGTCCCCGCCCAGCACCAGCACGCGGCCCGAGGACAACACCGACGCCAGCGCGCCGTAGCGGCTGCTCGTCATGGGCGCCACCGTCGTCCAGCCGCCCTGCGCCGGATCATAGATTTCCGCCGTGGCCAGCGCGCCGCCCAGGCCCCAGCCGCCCGCCACCAGCACCTTGCCTCCGGGGAGCGCCACCGCGATGTGTCCATAACGCGTTCCCGACATGGAGCCCGTCTGCGTCCACTGGCCCGTGTGCATGTTGTAGAGCTCGGCGGTGGCCGTGTCGCCCGTGGGCGTCGTGCCGCCCACCACCAGCACCTGCCCGGACAACAGCATCGTCGCGGTGTGGTTGACGCGACGCACGTTCATCGCGCCCGTCGTGCGCCAGGTGCCGGAAGGCGGGTCATACAACTCCGCCGTGGCGAGGATGCTGCTGAAGCTGGAGGACATCCGCCCTCCCGTCACCAACACCTGCCCCGACTCCAGCAACGTGGTGGTGTGCCGCGAACGGGCCCCCGCCAGCGCGCCGGTGCTGCTCCACTGTCCCGTGGCCAGGTCATACACCTCCGCGGACGACAGATAGGACGAGGAACTGGCCTGCCCGCCAGCGACCAGCACGTTGCCCGAGGGAAGCTCGGCCGCCCCATGCAGGAAGCGCGGCGCGACCAGGCTCCCCGTCTGCGTCCACGTCACCAGGTGCTCGTCGTACAGCTCCGCGCCCCAAAGCCCGCTGCCGCCGGTGCTCGTGCCTCCCGCCACCAGCACCTTGCCGGAGTCGAGCAACGTCACCGAGTGGTGATACCGCGCCGACGACATGACGGCCGTCGGGCGCCAGGGCGGCGTGGGCACCGAGAAACGCTCGGCCGACGAGGCCCCCTGCGTCCCCTCCGCGCTTCCTCCCGCGACGAACACGTCGCCCTGGGGCAAGAGTGTGGCCGTGTGCCCCAGCCGACTCGTGCTCATCGAAGACGTCACGCTCCAGCGCACCAGCGCCGGGTCGAAGATGGCCGCGCTCTGCAGATACGGGCTGTTGCCATCCGTGCCACCGCTGACGAGCACCTCGCCCGAGTGCAGCAGCGTGGCCGTGTGCTGAGCCCGCTCTCCTGGCAGTCCCTGCGCCACCGAAGTCCAGGTGCCCGTCCCCGGGTCGAACAGCTCCGAGGTCCGCGAGGCCGTGAGCTCATCGATGAAGCCTCCCGCCACCAGCACCTTGCCGGACAGCAGCCGCGTCGCGCTGTGCCCCGAGCGCACGCCGAGCATTCCCGCGGCGAGGGTCCAGAGCCCCGTGCTCGGCTCGTACAGCTCCACGTCATTCACGAACGAGCCTCGCGGTCCGACTCGCCCCCCGGTGACCATCACCCGTCCATTGCCCAGGAGCGTCGCCGTGTGTCCCACGCGCGCCCTGCGCAGCGCACCCGTGGCGGACCACGTCCCCGTGGCCGGGTCATAGAGCTGGGCTGTGGCCAGTCCCGCGCCCGCGCCGTTCTCTCCGCCCACCACCAGCACCTTCCCGCTCGACAGCAACGTCGCCGTGTGGCCGGAGCGCAGCGAGTCCAGGTTCCCCGTCGCGACCCAGGTCCCCGCGGTGGGGTCATACAGCTCCGCGGTGCCCGTGGACGACGCGCCGGAGTCACCGCCAGCGACGAGCACCTTGCCGTTGTTCAGGAGTGTCGCGCTGTGTCGACGCCGCGCGGCGCCCAGCGAGCCCCCGGGCAGCCAACGCACGCCCTTCGGGTCGTACAGCTCCGCGCTCGACGAGGACTGCCCGCCCACCACCAACACCTGCCCGGTGCGCAGCAACGTCGCCGTGTGGTCCATCCGCTGGAGCAACATGCTCGGAGTGGGCGTCCAACCCTGGCTCACCTCCAAGCCCGCAGTCGCCTGTGCTTCCGACGTTTCTGCAAATTCCTCGTGTGAGCATCCCGCTAGGACAAGCGCCGACACAAGCGCGGCCAGTCGGCCGAGCCCGATACATCGATTCATGGGTGGGGGTCCTTTCCTTGGGGTGTGCGCCCGACGAGCCGCACGCGGCGGCCCTTACCCCAGTCCCGAGGAAGGAGGCCAATTCCGCCCTTGAAAAGATGTGTCGACACCAGATGAGACAGGTGGGGTTGATACACCCCACCACCGAGTCAGCGAGCGCTCGCCGGCTCGAAAGACTCGGTCGAGATGAAAGGGATTAGCTGCTGGCGGAGGTGTAGTGGCCGATGGAGCGAATCCAGACGCGCCGCGCCACCCACGCGAAGACCGCCGAGCCCACCACCGCCCCCACCAGGGACTGCGCTGGCAGCCGGCCCAGCATGGCCTCCGCCGGGAAGGTGGTCATCAAGGCGAGGGGAATCACGTAGGTGAAGACCAGGGTCAACGCCCCCTTCGCCACGCCCTTGAACACGGATGACGGCCAACGCGCGAAGTCAAAGATGGACGTGAAGAGGTAGGTGAGGTTGTCCACCCGGACGACGAAGAACGCGGCGCTCACCGTCAATATCCACAGCGAATACAAGAGCAGCGTGCTGGTGCCCAGGAGCAGCACGGACGTCAGGAGCCCCAAGGGAGACGGCCCGCGTCCCAGCAGCATGAAGGCGTAGAGGAAGAGCCCCAGGCCGGTGAGCACGTTGAACGCGCGCCACGGCAGGAAGCGCTGCGTCGACACGAGGAACTGCGCATCCGCGGGCTTGAGCAGCACGAAGTCCAGCGTGCCCTTGCGGATGTGCTCCACCACGCCGGTGAGGCTGGGGTTGATGGCGCCCTCGAGGATGCCTTGCAACAGGGTGAACCAGCCCACCACGAGCAGCGCCTCGCCGAAGCTCCAGCCCTCGACCTCCGGCCGGCTGCCGTAGACGACGAACAGCGGCGCCAGCGCGGTGAAGACCCAGCACAGCGACGTGAAGCCGTCGGTGAAGAAGTCCGCCCGGTACTGGAGCGCCTGGAGGCCGGACGCCTTGAGCTGCACTGTCAGCAGTCGCAGATATCGCCGCACCATGCCCCTACCCTCCGAACGCCGCGAAGCGCTTCACGCCCTGCTTCCAGAGCCCCACCGCGAGCGCGCCCATGCCCAGCACCCACGCCCACTGCCTTGCCAGGAGCCCCAGCGCGGTGGGCAGGTCATGCGCGTTCGTCATCAACTCCACCGGCAGCCCCATCTGGTAGCGGAAGGGCAGCCAGTCGATGACGGTGCGCAGGCCCTCGGGCAGGAACTCCACCGGGTACATGTAGCCGGAGCAGACGAAGAAGAGGACCATCCACACCTCCATCATCTTCTGGCTGCTGTCGAGGAAGAGGCTCAGCGCGCCGATGGCCACATTGGCCAGGAAGGTGATGGCCCAGCCGCCCAGCACCGCGAGGATGAACAGCGCCCACTGCCACGCATGCTGCGGCACCGCCTTGTCCGCGCCCACCAGGGCGATGCTCAGGAGCACCACGGGCAGGGCCACCACGACGCGCATGGGGAAGCCCGCCACGTTGTCGGACGCATAGCCCCACAAGGGAGAGATGGGACGCAGGAGGCGCATCGCCAGCGTGCCCTGCTTCACCTCCCAGTTGATGAGCCACGCGGCCCATGCGCTGGTGAGCTGACGCACGGCGAAGGTGGCCAGGAAGTAGCCCACGAAGTCCGCCTGGCCGAAGTTGCCCACCGGGGCGCTCTTGGCCACCGCCATCCACAGCACCATGTTGACCAGCGGCATGGTGGTGGACAGCACCCAGACGAACATCTCCGCCCGGTAGGCCACCGACTCCGCGAAGCTCACGCGCAGCATGGTGGGCAGGGCCCGCAGCAGACCTCGGGCATTCATGCCGTCACCGACTCGGCGGCCTGCAGCCTGCGGGCCTTGTTCTCCGCGAACAGCTCGCTCATGACCTCTTCCAGCGGCGCGTTCTCCACGGTGAGGTCTGTCACCGGCAGTCCGGACAGGGCGCGGGAGATGGTGGCGTTGACCGCGTCCTGCTTCACCTGGAGCACCGCGGTGCCCGCCTCGTGCGTCACCAGCTTGCCCAGGGGCTCCAGGCGCGAGGCGTCAACCTGCTCGGACAGCCGCAGCACCACGCGCTTCTCCGGGCGCACGCGCTGCACCAGCGCCTCCAGGCTTCCGTCGTAGGACAACAGGCCCTTGTCGATGACGATGACGCGCGGGCAGAGCGCCGCCACGTCGTCCATGTAGTGGCTGGTGAGGATGAGCGTGGCGCCGTACTTCTCGTTGTAGTCCTTGATGAACGTGCGCATGGTGGCCTGCATGGACACGTCCAGACCGATGGTGGGCTCGTCCAGGAACAGCACGCGGGGCCGGTGGATGAGGGCCGCCGCCAGCTCGCACTTCATCCGCTCGCCCAGGGAAAGCTGGCGCGTCGGCTTGCCGATGAGGTCGCCAATCTCCAGGAGCCCCACCAGCTCGTCCAACGTCTGCTTGTATTGCAACGTCGGCACGTCGTAGATGGCGCGGTTGAGCTCGAAGGTCTCCGCCGGAGGCAAGTCCCACAGGAGCTGCTGCTTCTGCCCCATGACGAGCATGATTTTCTTGAGGAACGCCTCCTCGCGCAGGCGCGGCACGTGCCCGTCCACGCGGACCTCGCCCTCGGAGGGGTGCAGGAGGCCGGAGAGGACCTTGAGCGTCGTCGTCTTGCCGGCGCCATTGGGGCCCAGGAAGCCCACGCGCTCTCCCGGACGGATGTCGAAGGAGATGCCGTCCACCGCCTTCACGGAGGTGTAGGTGCGATGGAAGAGCGAGCGGAGGGCCGCCTTGAGGCCTGGCGGGCGCTTGTGGACTTTGTAGTGCTTGCGCAGCCCGTGGACGGAGATCATGTGCGACAAGGGTTTAACGCGGACGCCCCCGGGTGGCGACCGTGGAGTTGAGCAAGTGGCGGGGTGACAACGGGTTGACATGGGCGGCTTCCGGGAGCGGCCCCTCGGTCGAAGGCTTGGCGGGATGAGCAACGGATACAGCAAGGACCTGGAGCGGTGGATGCCGCGGCTCATCGCCGTGTGGCGCGCGTCACGCGGCAAGGGTGACGGGCCGGAGGGGCGGCTGACGCCCCAGGAAGTGAAGGAAGTGGGCGCCGGCGTGCGCCAGCTCTCGCTGGGCCTGACGCGGGAGCGTCAGCTCGCGGGGGCGCGCTACATGGACGACCCGAAGCTTTTGGGCGCCTACCTCCTCTTCTACTGGCCGGTCTCGTATGCGCAGGCCCGGCAGGTGCTGGGGGAGCTGCCGAACCGTCCCCGACAGGTGCTGGATTTGGGCAGCGGCCCGGGTCCGGTGGCCTTCGCGGCGATGGACGCGGGCGGGAAGGAAGTGACGGCGGCGGACCGCAGCAAGGCCGCGCTGAACCTCGCGCGCGCGCTGGCGACAGAGGCCGGCGAGGCGCTGGCCACCCGGGAGTGGGACCCGACGAAGAAGGCCGCCGTGCTGCCGGAGGGGCAGTACGACCTGATTACGATGGGCCACGTCATCAACGAGCTGTACGGCACGGGGGACAGCGCGACGACGCCTCGGGCGGCGCTGCTCGAGGCGGCGCTGGCGAAGGTGAAGCGCGGCGGCAGCCTGCTGGTGATGGAGCCCGCGCTGCGGGAGACGAGCCGCGGCCTGCTGCACGTGCGCGATGCGATGGTGGCGCGCGGCTATGCGGTGCGTGCGCCGTGCATGTACCGGGGTGCGTGTCCGGCGTTGGTGAAGGAGACGGACTGGTGCCACGCGGAGCGGCCCTGGCCGATGCCTCGCGTCGTGGAGGAGCTGGCGCGCGCGGCGAGCCTGCACAAGGAAGCGTTGAAGATGAGCTACCTGCTGCTGGCGCCCAAGGGCGAGGAGTGGCCGGAGCTTCCGCCGGGTCGGCTGTTCCGCATCGTCTCCGAGCCGCTGGAGGGCAAGGGACGCCACCGCTACATCGGCTGCGGGCCGGAAGGCCGCGTGGGACTGGCGATGCAGGAGCGTCACCGCACGGAGAAGAACGAGCGTTTCCTCCAGTTGCACCGAGGTGACGTCATCGCGGTGACGGAGACGGAGCCCAAGGGCGACGGCCTGGCGATGAGCGATGCCTCCGAGGTGCGGATGGTGGCGCCCGCGGGCAAGGGCGTGCCACCGCCGCCTCCGAAGGAGGACGCGCCCGTGAATCCGGGAACCAGCCCGAACCCCGGCGCGCCCTCCTGACACGCGGAGAGGTCGCGGGCTCCGACACGGCCCGCGACACAGTGCCCCGCGTGAACTCCGAGTCACGCGGGCCTCGGCATGGCCCGCGAGATGCGGCCTCCTAGCGAACCATGAGGTGCGCGGTGGTTCACGCCGTCGAGCGAGGGCCTGTGAGCGCCCAGTGAGGCCCGCTCCACCGGTCCTCGCGTCGCTCAAGCGCGAGCTTGCGAGTAGGCCCCCGTGAGCACGTCGCGCATGTGGCGGAAGGACTTCACGCTGTCCTGCGCCGCGCTCACCGCGCCTTGAAGCAGGACGGTGGCCTGGATTCGAACCAGCTGGAGGCGACGGGGCGCGGCGTGGTCTTCGTTCTTCCGAGGGGGCGTCATCAGGGAAGCGAGATTCATGGAACGCTCCGGGGTGTGAGGAGACGGGAAGCAGCATCCACCGCTCCCGCAACCTCCACGTCGCGCGCGGGCAACATCGTCGTCACATCGCGTTCAGGGCGCGGCCGTGGCGTGCGGCATGTGCCCTGCCCGACAGTCCCCACCCCAGGCAAGAGGACACGCGAACACCTCCGGACGGTGACACACGGGCGGGCCGGCGATGAAGAACCGGTCTGCTAGCGTGAGAGACTCTCTCGTTGTCCTGGAAGGCGCATGTCCGTTCAGTCCCCGCCGTCGCGGATGCTGTACCCCCCGCTGGAGCCCTATCGCATGGGCCGCTTGCGGGTCTCCTCGCTCCACGAGCTGTACTTCGAGGAGTGTGGCAACCCGAAGGGCAAGCCCGTGGTCTTCGTCCATGGTGGCCCAGGGGGAGGCACGGACGCGAAGCAGCGGCGGTTCTTCGACCCGACGGCCTATCGCATCGTCCTCTTCGACCAGCGCGGCTGCGGCCGGAGCACTCCGCACGCGAGCCTGGAGGAGAACACCACCTGGGACCTGGTGGCCGACATGGAGCGTCTGCGCGAGCACCTGGGCATCGAGCGCTGGCAGCTCTTTGGCGGCTCCTGGGGCAGCACGCTGTCACTGGCCTACGCGCAGACCCATCCGGAGCGCGTCACGGAGCTGGTGCTGCGCGGCATCTTCCTCTTGCGCAAACAGGAACTGGACTGGTTCTACCAGCGCGGCGCCAGCGCCCTGTTCCCCGACGCGTGGGAGCACTACCTGGCGCCAATCCCCCTGGAGGAGCAACGGGACTTGCTCGGCGCGTATCACCGGCGCCTGACGAGCGCGGACGCGGCGACGCGACAGGAGGCCGCGCGGGCCTGGAGCGTGTGGGAGGCGCGAACCAGCTATCTGCATCCGAACCTGGAGCTGGTGGCACGCAACAGCGCGGACGACTTCGCCCTCGCCTTCGCGCGCATCGAGTGCCACTACTTCTTCAACCGTGGGTTCCTGCGCTCGGACACGCAGCTCCTCGATGACGTGCCGCGCATCCGTCATCTCCCCGCGGTCATCGTCCAGGGACGCTACGACGTGGTGTGCCCTCCGGAGAGCGCGTGGGCGCTGCATCAAGCGTGGCCAGAGGCGGAGCTGGTCATCGTTCCGGATGCGGGGCATTCGGCGAACGAGCCAGGCACCACGTCCGCGCTCGTGGAGGCCACGGACCGGTTCCGTCCGCGGTGAGCCAGGGCGTCGTCCTCAGGCTCCCTGGCCTTGTGCGCCTGTCAGCGGGGTGGGCGCCTCGCTCTGTCGCGTTCCCTTCCAGCGCGACAGGGCGAGGATGAACAGGCACAGCACCACGAGGGTGACGACGGAGGCCTCCAGCCCGTAACGGCCTCCGGTGAGCCACTCGGGCTGGCCGTGGAAGACAGGCATCCACATCCCCTTGAACTCCTCACCGCTCACGCCGAAGCCCAGAAGGCCCAGCAACCCGTTCCAGCCCACGTGCACACCCACGGGAAGCGCGAGTCCTCCCGTGCGCAGGTAGCAGAGCCCCAGCATCCATCCGGCCAGGAAGGTGGCGGTCAAAGCCACCGTGCGCGCCCCTCCGTCCATGCCGGGATTGAAGGCATGGGCCAGACTGAAGACGGCCGCGAACACGAGCTGCGTCCACATAGGCCCCATCCCTCGGATGGCGCGCTGGAAGGCATAGCCGTGGAACAGCGTCTCCTCGAACAGGGCCACTCCGAGCATGAACCAGGAGACCTTGAAGATGGCGGCGGCTCCGTTGCTCGCCGCTCGCTCCAGATGGAACCCGTCCAGCGAGAAGACGACCGCGGCCACCGCCCCCACCAATGCCGCGCCACCCAAGATCCCGAGCCCGAAGTCACGGGCCGAGCGCCGCACCGGGAGGATTCCGAGCGAGGACAGGGGCTCACGCTCGAGTCGAAGGCACAGCCAGCTCGAGAGGAGGACGCCGAAGAAGGCGCAGAGCGGCCCCGAGACGATTCGCCGCAGCTCGACAGGCAGCTGTTTCTGGAGGAGGACGAGGCCCAGTATCAGGGCCACGCTCAACGCGACGGAGCCCAGCACCTTCCAGCCATTGCGGAGACGCCGCTCACTGTTGATGAAGATGGATTTCATGGGTCTGCTTCTCTCGGTTGGAGATGGCTCTTCCGCGCTGCACGGGGACATCATACCTACGCGCCACGGCGCTTCGATTGCCGTCCCCGCGCACTGGCGACTCGCTCGTCGAAGGACTTCGTTTCGAGGGCTTGGATGGCGCGCTCGAGCACCTCGGAGAGCGGCACGGGAAGCTCAGCATCCAGGCTGGCCGCGGCGCTCGCGGTGGCCTTCCAACGCGACTGGAGTCCCGGGAGCAGCGCCCGTCCCGACGGACTGAGGCGAATCCACCGCTGACGCCCATCCACTGGCCCTGGCTCCGAGAGCACAAGCCCGTCCTTCACCATCAACGCCAGCGTCTGCGTGGTGGCGGGCTGGGTGGTGTCGGACGCCTCGGCGAGCTGACCGATGGTCATCGGCTCGTCTTGCATCAGCGCCCGCACCAACGGCGTGTAGCGAGGACGGTAGGCGAAGCCCTCTTCCTCGTAGACCCGGCCGACCGCTCCGTCGAGAAGCTCGAGCAGGTGTCGCAACTGCGTTCCAAGACCCCGGTGGTGCGCCCTCTTTCGAACCCTGGTCGGAGTCCTTAAGGTGGGAACGAACGACTGATTGGGAGAACATCCATGTCCGCAGAGAAGGCCGCGCGAAGCTGGGTCGAGGAGAGCGCCCTGCGCGCCGCGGGTGCCGCCGCGATTCCCATCCCGGTGCCGGGTGCGCACACGGCGCTCACGTCCGCCATCGAGGCGTACATGATCTACCACGTGGCGGGCATCTACGGAGAGAAGCTCAGCCTCGGTGAGGCGCTCGGCCTGGTGCCCACGCTGGGCGCGGGCATCGTCGCGCGCAAGGCGGCCAGCAGCATCGTCGGAGAGACGGTGGGATGGATTCCCATCGCGGGCTGGCTGCTCAAGGGCGCCGCCAGCGGTGGCACCGCGTTCGCCATGGGCGTGGCGGCGGTGACGTACTTCGAGAAGAAGTACCCGGGCCGCGATGCGATTCCGTTCGACACCCTGTCCATCAAGGACTGGGTGAAGGCCGCGCTCGCGCAGCTCGGCGTCAAGAAGTAGCCGAGGCGGAAGGCACGGGTCCACGACACGCGGGCGTCCTCGTAGACGCCTTCGGCGTTGGAAACGGCATCTCCTGTCGTTGAGTCTGGTGATGAAGCCTCTCAAGCGGCCTCTGGCAAAGGCAGACAAGGGACTCCATTGGGGCGCGTCTGGCTGAGGCGCCGGCGCCCCCCCCGACCGGGGAAAGGCCGGCTCCCGTCACAGTGCTCCCGCGCGCTCCGGCGGCCAGAAGCGCAACCAGGCCTTGCCAGTGACGGAGCGTCGCGGCAGGGGACCCCAGACATGTGAGTCGCTGCTGGCGTTCCGGTTGTCACCCAGGACGAAGAGCCTGTCCTCGGGCACGCGCGCGGGGCCCCACTGGTAGGTGGGCGCCGCCGCGACGTAGGGCTCCTGGAGGAGCCGTCCATCCACGAACACCTGCCCGTCGCGCACCCGCACCTCCTGACCCGGCAGGGCAATCACCCGCTTGATGGCGATGTGCTGGCGCAGGTCACCGGAGCGCACGAGCTCGGGAGGCGGCTCGAAGACGACGACGTCCCCGGCCTGGGGCGGATGGACGCGGTAGGACAGGGTATCCACCACCAGCCGGTCACCCACTGCCAGCGTCGGCTCCATCGAGCCCGAGACGATGAGCCTCGGGTGCACGACGAAGCCGCGAAGGAGCACCGCCAGCAGCACCAGCGCGCCCACCCCGATGACCATCCTCCACGGAATCTTCCACTTTTTTTGTGTGTGAGCAGGCGCGTCCTGGCAATGATTGCTCATTCGTCTGGGTCTACCCTTTCAAGGGCCTCTCGAACTCTATACACTATCGGATGGGACGGGCTTCGGCCCGCCCCATGTCAAACAACCGCACAACACAGGAGGCCGGATGAAGAAGACCTTGAAGATGGGGCTCATCGGATTCGTGCTGGGAGCTGCTGTTGCCGTGGGTTCCGCGACGTTGGGAAGCGAGGAGACGGTCGCCGCTCCGTGCTGCTCGAGCTGTGATGATAATGACCTCCGCTGCTGGCGGATTTGTAGCCCGAGCTGCTGAGCGCCGAGGCCCTGAGGGGCACCTGAAGCGACGACGGGCTGGGGACGGCAAGGTCCCCGGCTCGTTGTCATTGGAAGATGCCCCCCCGGGACGCATGAGGAAAGTGGCGCTGGAGGTGGGCCCTGCGTACGCATGCCGTGCTGTTGAGTCTGGTGATGCTGGTGACGGGCTGTGCCTCCCAGTCGCCCGCCTCCGGAGCGGGCAGGCCCCGGCGCTATTCGCAGCGGGACGGCCTGGCTGACGACTCCAGTCCGCGCCACTCCGGCACACGGGAACGACGCGACCGCCCTCGCGAGAATGAGGCAGTGGCCATCGCGGACAGCCAGCAGCGAGTCATATTGACTCGGCAAGCAGTCGTGGCGGCGGTGGACAAAGTGAAGGGCTCCACGGAGGAACTCTCCAGTGCCATCCCCAGGCTCGCGGCTCACACGCGGGGCCTTGGTGGAAACGCCGACCTCTTCACGCGTTACTTCGCCTACGGCTCGACCCAGGTACCCTGGCTTCGTGACGCACTCCGAGGAACGGCCACGCTCGTGGAGGTCTCCGAGTCGGTGGACGACCCGGACATGGCGGTGGGCCTTCTCAAGATGGCAGGGCCTCGCCTCCAGGCGGCCATGGCTGGAGTCATGCTGCTGGCGTCCTGGTTCGACTTCCTCCAGCTCGCCGACGCCCTGCTTCAGCAGTGCCCGTTCTACAGCGTGGAACAGTTGCTCACGGACATGGACCGCGTACAAAAGCGGCTGGAGCCGGCGATGACGGCGCTCTCCTCCCTGGATCCAGGACGCGTGGAGGCCACGGCCGCCGCGATGCCCGAGCTGATGGGGAAACTGACCCAGGAGTTCAGCACCATTCGCGAGGGGGCGCGCATGGCAATGGAGCGTACAGGGCAAGTCATCGCGGCGGCACAATTCCTCGAACTGGTGGCCATGGTTTCGGCGCTGCGCGTGTCGCTTCCCCGGCTGCCTCCCTCAGGGCCCGTCCTCCTAGGCGCGCGCCTCGCTGTGGGTCCAGGTGGAGTGATGGCGGGCTCGCACCTCGTTGTCTCCGCGGAGTGGGTGGAGATGATGCGACGGCTCGTACAGGCAGGAGTCATTTCCATGCCGGTCGCTAGCGCGGCTGTCCGTGTCCACGCCGGACAGGTGTTGATGGCGCAGTCGCACCGGGACTTGCCCAAGGGCGTGCGTGAAGCCCTGGGCGACAGCCCCGAGGTTCGTGGCATGCACGAGACGGGCAAAGCCGGGGCGGGCATGGCGGACGCTCCAAAGCACCATGTCCTGCCACGAGAGCACCGTAAATGGTTCGAGCAGCGCGGCTTCACGGGCCCCATGGACATCGACCAATTCTGTGTCCGGATGGAGCGAGCCCATCACGAAGCGATTCATGGTGGTGGCGACTGGCGACTCGGGCGAACCTGGCCTGGCGAATGGAATCGGATGATTATGGCTCTCCTGCAGAAAGCGGAACGTAGAGCTGGCCACCAGTTGTCGCGGAACGAGGTCTTGAAGGTCGTCTCACAGAGCATGAAGGATTACGACATTCGGATGAGCTTCACTCTGGGTAGCAGGCGATGACCGACGGGCGTTCCTGGCAAGGCAACTGGAAGGCGCGACTCTACGAGCGCGTCCGCGCGCATGGTTACGACTCCCTCACTGCTTTTGCCGAGGCACGTCCCACCGCGTCGTTGGTCGAGTTGGCCGAGGAGCTGGGAAAGGACGATCTCGCGGGCGTGCAGGTCTTCTCGGGGCTGGTAGCCGAAGCGGAACGAAGCCATCAAGTCACCCGGCTGGTGCGCAGTCAGTTCGTAAGAGAGTTGCATCAGCAGCTTCCGGACGGATGGCCCTCCGTGTTGAACGACAGCACGCGTTTCGATGTCGCTCATGCGCTTGCTCGGTGGGGCAGCTACACTCCTGAAACGCATCAAGAGCGCGTCGATCAGGTGGGCGATTCCCTTCTCGCGATGCCGCCTCCCCCTGGATGGCGCCCGCTCGGTCCCGACGACGACCTGCTCCGCACGCTCTTGCCCGACGACGAAGCCTGACCCACCCAACGCCCCTGAGCGAAAGGCCACCACTCACCGCGCGGTGAGCGCGCTCGCCAGCTCCTCATACAAATGGATGGCGCTGCGGATGGACTTCTCCCAGTCCCCCACGTGCAGGCTCTCGTTCTCCGAGTGGGCGTACGTGTACGGGTCCTCCACGCCGATGAGCAGCGCGGGCACTCCGCCCAGCTCCTTCGCGAAGGGCTCCACGAAGGGAATGGACGCGCCGCAGCCGATGGCCACCGCCTTCGTCCCATAGCCCTTCTCCAGCGCACGGAAGGCCGCCTGGAACGCCGGATGCGACGGGTCCGTGTACCACCAACCCGAGGCCCCCTCCGTGTGGAAGCTCACCTCCAGCCCCCACGGACACACCTTGCTCAGGTGCTCCTTCAGCCGCTGCTCGACATCCCGCGCCTCCAGGTCCGGGACGATGCGGATGCCCACGCGCGCCCATGCCGCGTCGCAGATGATGTTGCGCGCGTCCTTGCGAGTGCTCGCCTGGATGGCGTTGATGGCGATGCTCGGCTGCCGCCAGTTCATCTCAAACGGGTGCCGTCCTCCCAACACCTGGACGCCCGGCAACAGCCCCACCTGCTCGCGGAAGGACGCCTCGTTCCCTGGCAGGGACTGGATGCTCTCGCGCTCGCCCGGCGTGAGCGGCTTCACCTGCTCTCGCAGCCCTTCAATCGCGATGGAGCCGTCCGCGTGGGTCAACGTCGCCAGCATCCTGCACAGCGCCATCACCGGGTCCGGCACCGGTCCACCCCACATGCCGGAGTGCACCGCCTGCTTCAACGCGCGCACCTCCACGTCCACCGTGACGAGCCCCCGCAGCGCGGTGGTGATGGACGGCAGCCCCGTGTCGAAGTTCGCCGTGTCCGTCAGGACGATGGCGTCCGCCTTCAACAGCGCCGAGTGCTTCTGCAGGAATGCGGACAGATGCCCGCTGCCAATCTCCTCCTCACCCTCGATGATGACCTTCACGTTGAGCGGCAGCCGACCGGAGCCCTTCAGCCACGCGTCCACCGCCGACGTGTGCACCACGATGCCCGCCTTGTCGTCCGCCGTGCCACGCCCGTACAGCCGGCCATCGCGCAGTTGTGGCTCGAACGGAGGGCTCTTCCACAGCGACTCGTCGCCCGCTGGCTGCACATCGTGATGGGCATACAACAGCAACGTGGGTGCGCCTGGAGCCCGCAACACCTCGCCATAGACGTAGGGGTGGGCGCCCTCGATTTCGAGTAGCTGGATGTTTTCAAACCCACGGTCTCCCAAGAGTCGAGAAGTCGCCTCAGCGCTCTGACGCACCCGGGCGGAGTCGAAGCCAGGAAACGAGACGCTGGGTATGCGCACGAGGGCCATGAGGTCCTCGAGGTAGGCGGTCTTCTGGGACTCGAAGTGAGAGAGAGCCTGGGCGATGGGCATGCTCACCCCTTAACCTAAAAAGGCAGGCAGGCGCTCCAGGTCCTCGCGCGGATGTTGCGCGGTCCAAGTATCATGCGGCGCCATGTCCGACACCCCGACACTGCTGCTCGTCGACGACGACAGCTTCGTGCGCCGCATCCTCAAGGACGTCATCGCCGACACGGGCATCGAGCTGCGGTTGCTCGAAGCCGCGGACGGAGAGGAAGGCCTCGCGGTGGCAGCGCGCGAGCAGCCCGCGGTGATGTTCCTGGACCTCTTCATGCCGAAGAAGAGTGGGCTGGAAGTCCTCGGCGCCATCAAGCAGGTGTCGCCCAACACGCGGGTGCTCGTCATCAGCAGCATGGATGCGGAGCCCGTCGTGGAGCAGGCCATGGCCGCGGGCGCGGTGGGCTTCGTGGGAAAGCCCTTCCATCCGCTGGAAATCGCCTCGGCCGTGCGCCAGGCGCTCGCTCACTGACTTCAGAGGTGTCTGCGTGTCGTCTCCTGCTGTCGGTTACTGGGTAGCGGACAACCTGGGCCGCGTGTTGGGCCCCCTCGCCCTCCAGGCCCTTCGAGAGCTGATCTCCTCCGGGAGGCTGAAGGCCGCCGTGCGCGCCTCCCGCGACGGCACCCAATGGGTGGCCGTCCAGGAGCTGCCCGAGCTGCGTGACTTGTTCGCGGCCACCCGGCCCTCGCCCTCGGTGGAGCAGCAGCAGGCCGAGCGCCTGCGCACCCAGCTCCGGGGTCTTCAGAACCTGCCGCCCCACGAGGTGTTCGGCGCCAAGCCGAACGCGAGCCTGGACGAAGTGCGCCTGGCCTTCTTCCGCATGGCCAAGCGCTTCTCGCCCGAGCACCTGTCACCGGAGACGCATCCGGAGCTGCGCAAGGTGTCGGCGGAGATCTTCGACTTCCTGTCGCGCTGCATGCGCGAGGTGGAGGTGTTGTACGCGCAGGGTGCCTACCAGCAGGCCCGGCCGCTGCCTCCCCGGCTGGACATGGACGGGCCGCTGCCGCCCCCGCCTCCTCCGCCCGTGGCCTCGGTGGCGCCCGCCGTGGTGCCGCCC
>NZ_VIFM01000145.1 GCF_006636215.1 Myxococcus llanfairpwllgwyngyllgogerychwyrndrobwllllantysiliogogogochensis
TGTGTATAAGAGAAAGCCCGTGGACCCGCCTCCGGTGGACCCTCCGCCCGTGGACCCGCCTCCGGTGACGCCCGAGGCCCAGCGGCCCTTCACGATGCCTGCCTTGCAAGCGAGCGTGCCCGAGTACGAGCTCATCATCCCCGAGGCGGCGATGAAGAAGTTCGAGGCAGACGTGTGGACGCCGGAGCAGGACGCCGTCTTCAAGGCGGGCGGGACGACGTATCAGGTGAAGGTGCGCCTGCGAGGTGCCTCCGCGCGCTACTTCCCGAAGAAGAGCTGGAACGTGAGCTTCGCGAAGGACGCCCGGTTCGAGGGACGCACGTCACTCAACCTCGTGGCCGAGTATGCCGATGCGACGATGCTGGCGGAGAAGATGGCGTTCGACTTGATGGCCGCGATGCGCGTGCCCGCGTCCAAGGCGACCTACGTGCGCCTCAAGCTCAATGGCCAGTACCAGGGCGTGTTCCTGGACATCGAGCAGGTGAACAAGGCCTTCCTCAAGGCCCACGCCTTCGCGGACGACGATGCCACCATCTACCGGTGCGGCTGGAAGGACTGCGAGCTGAAGACGTGGAAGGTGCCCTACCAGGGTGACTGGACGAAGAAGACGAACGAGCAGCAGCCGGACGACGCGCTCCTCGCCATGCTGGACGTCATCAACCACACGCCGGAACCCCAGTTCGCCGAGGCACTGGAGAAACACCTCCAGCTCGAGCACTACCTGCGCTCCATGGTGCTGGACGCGTTGATGTCCAACAACTTCGTCGAGGACTCGGAGAGCTACTTCATCTACGACCGGGCCGTGGCGAAATGGTCCTACGTGCCCTGGGACCTCAACAACGTGGACGCGCGCTGGTGGTACCTCAATCCCGTGGAGGGAATGAGCACCAGCTCCAACAACATGCGCCACCCGCTGTTCAACTTCACGCTGACGGACGCGTGGACGGAGAGGATGTACCTGCAGCGCAAGACGGAGACGCAGTCCTATCCCGGCTACCTGCCCGTCTTCTCCAACCTGGGCACGCGTGTGCTGGCCAACCCCGCGCTGCGTGAGCAGTTGGGCGCGCGGCTCGACAAGGCGCTCGACGAGCTGTTCACCCCCGAGGTGATGAACCCGTACATCGACGCGCTGCACGCGCTTATCACCCCGCACATGCGTGGAGCCCCGTACACCGACTTCGCCCAGTTCCAGGCGGGCCGCGACTACATGAAGCGCTACGTGAAGGAGCGCCGGGCCTTCGTGGAGAAGGACTGGGCGCGGATGAAGGCCCAGGGCTCGCCCCTGGTGTTCGAGGCGTTCGACCCGGTGGCGGGCTGGGTGGACGTGGGCAACCGGGGCACGGGGGCGCTGTCGCTCAAGGGCATGGTGCTGACCACGAACCTGCGGGTGAGCCTGGCGCAGAGCGACCATGCGCCCACCCTGGTGAGGCCCCCCGTGGGCGCGGTGCTGCCGGACGTGACGGTGGCCCCGGGCGCGAAGGTGCGGCTGAAGCTCTCCGAGCTGGGCATCCAGCTGATGCCCAAGGGAGAGCTGGGCCTGTTCGACGGGAAGTCCGTCGTGGGCGTGAAGGACTTCCTCTTCTACGGCGCGCTGCGCGCAGGTCAGCAATACGAGCGCGGCGACAAGGGCTGGGAGGTCCGCTGAGCCGGAGTGCTTCGCTTTAGCGCCGCTCGCGGACGACGAGCGTGCGCTTCGCGCTGAGTCCCCGGTCATCCGTGACGAGGATTTCGTGGGAGCCCACCGAGGGCTTCCACCACATGCGCTCGTCGGCGCGCGCCGTTCCCAGGAGCGCGCCGTCCACGAACCAGGTGAGCGCGCGCTCGTGGGAGGCCTCCGCCTCCAGCGGCATCTCCTGCTGCTCCGGAGGGACTCCGGGAATCAGCAGCGCGATGTGGCCCTGGGCGGGCGAGACGATGCTGGGCGCGGCGCGCTCGCCACCGGGCTCACAGCCGGGCGCCGCCGAGGGAGGCTCCGGCAGGCGGCGGTGCTGCTCCTCCAGCCAACGGCGGATGGTGGCGGGCCAGGTGACGAACACCCGCGACTCCGTCTTCCGCCCGGCGCGGCACGTGGGCCCCACCGCGAGCCCGGAGGCCACGTCGACCTCCACGTGCTGGTGGTAGGGACAGCGGGCGGTGGGCACCGCCGAGCGCCGCGCGTAGACCTCCTTGCGCTGCGTGCAGGCCTCAGTCGGCAGATGTCCCGAGTACGCGCAGACCTCCACGCGCATCAAGTCGTCCGGCGCGTTCACTTCATCCTCCGGCAGCGAGCGGCCTCGGGGACCCACGCCCTCGAGGATGTCGAACAACAGGGGGCCCGCCGCATCCGCGCCCACCAGGTGCACGCTCGGCGAGTGGTCGAAGTTGCCCAGCCACACCACCGCCGTGTGCCGAGGTCCGGAGCCCGCGGCCCACGCGTCCCGGTGCCCGAAGCTCGTCCCCGTCTTCCAGTGCACGCGCGCGGGCAGGCCCGTCAGCCGGCGCCGCTCCGGAAAGTCCGGCCGGTCCTTCAGCGACAGGGCCTTGCGCGTAAGCCACGCCGCCCCCGGAGACATGACCTCCGCGGGGGACTCCACCGGCTGCCCTTCCTCCAGCAGGCGCAGCGGCCGCGTGCGGCCATCACCCGCGAGCGCCACGTACACCCCCGCCAGCTCCAGGGGCGTCACCTCGATGCCGCCCACCGCCGCGGACAGGCCGTAGTAGCCGGGCTCCGGGACGAGGCTGGCGACGCCGGACGTGCGCAGCGAACCCAGGAAGCGCTCCACGCCCACGCGCTCCAGGAGCCGCACGAAGGGCATGTTGAGCGACTGGGACAGCGCGTACTCCAGCCGCACGAGGCCCAGGAAGCGCCCGTCGAAGTTGCGCGGGGCATAACCGCCGTACGTCGTGGGGATGTCCGCCACGAGCTGCTCCGGCCCCACCAGCCCCAGGTCGATGCCCATGGCGTACAGCAGCGGCTTGAGCGCCGACCCCGGAGAGCGCGGCGCGGCGAAGCCGACAATCTGTCCGCCGTGCTTCTCGTCGAAGAAGTCGAAGTTGCCCACCAGCGCGAGCACCTCGCCCCGCTCGCGCTCCACCACCACGGCCGCGCCGTTGTGGACGCCGCGCGACGTCAGGTCCTTCGCCCCGTCGCGCATCACCCGCTCCACCAACCGCTGCGTGCCCGCATCCAGCGTGGTGCGCAGTCGCGTCTGCCCCGGGCGCTGAGCCCGGAGCCACACCGCCGCGTGCGGGGCCTCGCGAGGAAACGCCTTCAAGTCCAGGGGCACGGCGGAGGCATGCACCTCCGCGAGCACCTGCTCGGCCGACACCGTCGCGCCCTCGGGGCCGCGTGGGAGGGCGTGGGCCTCCAGCAGCCGTCGGGCCACGTCATCCCGGGCCGCGCGCAGCCGGGCGCGGTTCTCCGTCGTGGGGAAACGACGGTTGGGGTTCTGCGGCACCGCCAGCAGCGTGGCGATCTCCGCCGGACTCAGGTGGGCCGCCGTGTGGCCGAAGTACGCGAGCGCCGCGGCCTCCACGCCCTCCACGTTGCGACCGTACGGGACGAACTGGAGGTAGGCACCCATCACCTCCTGCTTCGTCAGACGCAGCTCCAGTTGCACCGCGCGAAAGGCCTCCACCAGCTTCGAGGTGAAGGTGCGCGGACGGGGCTCCAGCATGCGCACCAGTTGCATCGTCAGCGTGGACGCGCCCGACACCCGGCGGCCCCGCGTCAGGTTGAGCACGGCGGCGCGTGCCACCGCGAGCGGGTCCACGCCCGGGTGGGAATAGAAGCGCTTGTCCTCCAACGCGAGCAGGGCCCGGAGGTAGGCCGGGTCGATGCGCTCCGCCGGAGCGGCGATGCGCCACCGCTCGTCCGGCGCGAGGAAGACATGCGCCGGAGTGCCATCGCGGTACTCCAGCACCACCGAGGGCGGTGCGGAGAGCCGCGACGGCAGCGGCAACACCCACGCCGCCGCCACCCCCACCGCCGCGAGGCCGACGAGCCCCACGGCGAACCACACGAGCTTCTTCAGGAGGTGGCGAGCGCGGCGCATATCAGAGCAGGCTGTCCTTCCAAGGGCCGGACACCTGCACCGTGCCACCCCCCTCGCGGGCCCAGATGCGCGGGTCGTACATCGCCTCGGCCTCCGCCGTCGGCAGGGTGAAGGCCCCCGCCGTCACCGCGCGCACCGCGTACACGATGCTCTTCGACTCCCGAGCCCCGAGCGCGCCGAAGACCTCCATCCGGTCATCCCGGATGTTGACGTAGTCCGGCGTCCACAGCGCGTCCGCGCCCACCCAGTCCACCGAGCCGCCACGCCCCAGCCGCGCGTTCTCGATTTCCCAGCCCGCCGGCAGTCGGTCCACCAGCGCGATGTTCTGCACCCGCTCGTGCGTGGTGTTGGTCAGCGTCAGCTCCACGTAGATGAGCTCCGCCAGGGCCAGGGGCGACGCCTGCAGCTTCAGCTCCGTGCCGTCCTGCTTGCGATAGGTGCGCTTCAGCGTGAGGCCCTCGCCTCCGGTGCGCACCTGTCCGTCCGCGCGCACGCCCTCGCTGCTCAACACGAGGTACAGCTTCCCCGCGTCCTTGGACTTCACGTCGAGCTGGAGCTGCTTGCGCTCGCTGGCCCGAGCCAGGGCCCACGTCCGGTCCGACGCGCGCGCGTCCTTCGCCTGCAGCGACGCCACGTCCTTGCCATCCACCGTCAACACCGGCGGAGTGAACTGAGAGGCCGCGCCCTGCAGGCGCTTGCCCAGGCCCGTGATTCCCCACACCAGCTCCTGCGTCGTGTACCAGCTGCTCGTGTGGGCCTGGAGGGACTCGGCCACCATGGCCGCCAGGGGCTCCCCCGCGGCGGAGTTGCCGAAGAGGTCCTGGTACGTGCTCAGCATGAAGCCACGGCGCCGACGGTCCGAGTAGAAGGACCAGCTGTTCTTGCGCTCGTCGGTGACGGGCGACAGGTCCGGGGTGCGCAGCTCCTTCTCGTAGCGGCGGTCTCCGGCGAGCCACAGGCCGGCCTTGAGCATGTAGTCGTCCTCACGCTCCTGACCATCGAGCGCGCCCTTCTTCGACTTCTCGGCCAGCGTCTCCACCAGCTTCAACATGCGCGCCTTGCGGCCCTTGCCGGACACCGCCAGCACGTAGTGCATGTAGGCTTCTTCGCTGTTGATGCGGCCATCCGAGCGAACCGCGGCGTTCTCGTAGGAACCCATGCGGCTGCTCATCCACTGAATCGCGTCGTTCAGCCGGTCCTGCGAGACGGGGTACTTCAGCTTCTGCGCATCGAGCAGCATGTGCGTCGCGTACGCGGTGCCCCACTCCACCGGCTCCGTGGAGCCCGGCCAGTAGGAGAAGCCGCCCGAGGACGTCTGCATGGACAGCACGCGGTTGATGCCCGCCAGCACCATGTCTCCCACGGAGCCCTTCTGGGTCAGCGTGGGGTCCACGGTGTCCACCAGCTCCGACACGAAGAGCAGCGGACGCGTGGAGGACGTCGTCTGCTCGATGCAGCCATAGGGGTACTGGACCAGGTACGACAGGTGCTGGAGCGACTGCGCATAGGGATTGGTCGTCACCCACAGCGTGGAGCGCTCCGTGGTGGGCACCCAGCCCTGGAGGTGCTTGGAGAGGTCCGTCACACCCTCCGCCAGTTCGATGCGCTGCACGCGCCGCTCGCGGGGGCCCGCCGGGGACAGCGGCACATCCAGCGTCTCCTTGGACGTGTAGCCACCACCTTCCACCACGACGCTCAGCCGCGCGGCGCCCACCGCCTGCACCGCGCGCGCCTGGAAGACGAAGGTGGTGGACTTGCCATCCTCCAGCCGGGCCCGGCCCTCGCTCTTGCCCAGCAGTTGGAGCGGCGACGACGCCGTCGCGGGCTGCAACAGCCCCGGCACCGGCAGCGACTCCGCGCCCAGCGTCACCTTCACGTCCTGCGGCTTGCCGGACAGGTTGGTGACGAAGACGGGCACCTGGATTTCGTCGTTCTGCGTGAGGAAGCGAGGCAGCGTCGTCTGGAGCACCAGCGGGTCTCTCACCAGCACCTGCGCGCTCGCACGGCCCAGGCGCTTGGGTCCGGCCGTCACCACCATCACCCGCACCGCGCCCCGGTACTGCGGAATCTGGAAGGGCAGGCGCAGCTTGCCGCTGGCCGGAACCAGCACCACGCCGCTCCACAGCGCCACGGGCTTGACGGGCTGCACCCGGCCGCTCGCGTCGCTCTCCGCGTCACCACCCGTGGAGCGCGAGTTGCCGCCGGGCGGCACCAGCAGCGTCCAGCCGATGGTCTCGTAGGTGCCCACGCCAAGGGCGCGCTTGGTGAAGATCTGCTTGAGCGGGTCCGGACTCTGGAAGCGCGTGAGGGAGAGGATGCCCTCGTCCACCACAGCCACCGTGGCGAAGGTCGGCCCCTCCAACGCCCCCAGGTCCAGGTCCACGTTGAGCGTGTCGTTGGAGCGGACCTCCTTGGGCACGTTCAGCGTCACGGCTTGCGTGAAGTCCACGGGCTCCAGAGTGACGCTGGCCACGCCGAAGGCGCGGTCCGGCATGAACGCCTCGCGGGACTCCAGATGCGGGTCCTTCACGAGGAAGGTGCTCACGTAGACGTTGGGCGCGAACTGCTTGGGCGTGAAGGTCCACGTCACCTCGCCCGGCTCCACGGCCTTCCACTCGGTGGCGAGCACGCGGTCCGTCTCCGCGGTGAAGAGCATCCGGCCCTTGTACGGAGCCTTCACCTTGACGGTGATGGCCTGGCCCACGCGGGCCTGCGCCGGCACCGCGACATCCAGCGAGGTGGGCTTGAGCGGACGCGGCGTCTGGTCCACGCGCGAGCCCTCGCCCCACCAGTAGTAGCGACCCTCGCCCTCCAGCTCCAGGTCCGTCTGCGCATTGCCGGAGCGCACTCGCACCAGATAGCCCGCGGCATCTCCGCCCGGCGTCACGCTGAGGGAGAAGCGGCCGTCCACCACCTTCGCCACGGCGCTGCCCTCGCGAATCGGCCGCAGGTAGCGCTGGTAGCGGTCATACCCCTCCGACTCGTCGTAGTAGTACCCGTACTCCTCCTCCAGGCGGACGTACTCGACCTCCACCGACTTGGGCGCCAGTGAGCCGGACGTGACGACCTTGCCGTCCCAGTCCACCACCACGCCAGTCACAGTGAAGGGCTTGCCGGCCTTCACCTTCCCCACGCTGGCCTGCAGGCCCACGTAGTAGCGCTCCGGGTGCACGGGCACGCTGGCCTCGTTCACCGTGGAGCGGCCACTGCCGGACTCGAAGACGCTGACGAGCGCGCTGAGCTTCGCCGCGCCCCGCAGACCGCCCATGGCCGCCTGCGCCGGGCAGTTGAGGACCGCCTGGCCCTTCGCATCCAGCACGCCCTTGGCCTGCCCCAGCGTGACGGGACGCGGCTCCTTGCCGTCCTGGCGCCACAGGCCGTAGGTGAACTGGGCGTTCTGCTTCGGCTTGAAGTCCGACGGCAGCAGCCGGCAGTTGAGCTCCACCGGGCTTGCCTCCGCCGAGCCGCCGAAGAGATAGGCGGCCTCCACGGCGACGGGCAGCTCCACGCCCTGCACGTAGCCGGGGGCCTCGGTGGTCGCGGTCACCTTCATGCGCTCGGGGACGAACTCCTCCACGCTGAAGGCGTAGGAGGCCACGTCCCGGTCCGCGACCTTCAGCGTCACGCGGTAGCGGCCCGTGTCCTGGAACGCCTCGAAGGGAATGTCGAGCGAGACGAGTCCCGCCTCGTTCGTCTTCAGCGGCACCTTCTTCCACTCGCGCTCGCGCGCATCCACCACCACCAGCTCGACGGGCATGCCCGTGGGCGGCGCCAGGTCATCCTGGCCGCGCAGCACGGCGGCGACGTGCGCCGTGTCTCCCGGGCGGTACACGCCTCGGTCGGACCAGAGGGAGGCGCGGTAGGCCTTCTCGGAGCGGTAGGGCTCGCCCTGAACGTCCGAGTTGGCGATCTCCATCTTCAGCTCGCTGTACTTGAGGTACGTCAGCTCCTCGCCTTGACGGGCGATGAGCGCGAAGGGCTCGCTGTCGTCGGCGCCCGCCGCGGGCACCTTCAGCATGCATCCCTCGGCGCCCTTGGTGACGCAGCGGTCCACCGACTGGCCGCTCTTCTTCACGAGCGTGACTTCGACGCCGGACACCGGGTCGGTGCTCTCGATGCCGAGCGCCCAGACCCACACCTCGCCCCGGTCCGTGGAGCCGGGCGCGGGTCCGCCCCGCTTGGCCACGAGGCTCAAGTCCGTGAGGAGGATGCGCGAGGCCGCCTGGAGGTCATCCTTCTTCACGGAGACCTCCACGAGTCCGCGCGTCGTGGACGGCACCAGGTTGGCCACGTCCACGTAGGTGGTGGTCAGGGTGTCCGCGGGGGACTGGAGGGCCAGCGTCTTCTTCACCACCACGTTGGACGTGCGCTCGTCGGCGACCTCGCGCTGGTCGTCGCTCATCCAGAAGACGAGGTTCTCCGGCGGCACGTTGCGGATGGTGAGTTCCACGCTGTCCAGATTGAGGTGCTGCAGCGGCAGGTTGCGCCACGCGCTGCGCGGCAGGTAACGCCCCGCCGAGGAGAACGAGAGCTGCGGCTGCCGGGCCGGGACGGAGAGGTCCTCCACGAAGTCCGCCAGCAACGTGCCGTTGCCCACGGACGTCGTCCCCGCGCCGATGCGCAGCGAGTACACGCCGCGCTTGAAGTCACCGAAGATGCGGAAGCCGCGCCGCGAGGGGGCGACGGACACCTTCACCGGCGGCGTCAGGTGGATGGCGGCCTCGGCCGTGGCGTCGTCCAGGACACAGCCCCGGTTGCTCGAGTCCCAGTAGAACTCGTCGTAGTCCATGTTCTGCCGAGGGCTCGGCGGAGCGGACATCTCCACGTCGCGGCAGCTCACTTCCAGGTAGTGCCCGGAGGCCCCGCTCTGACGGGCGATGCCGGTGATGTCCAGCCGCTTGCCACCGCGAAGCACGAAGGTTGACTCCGCCGCGGGAGCGCGCGCCTTCCCGTCCGTGGCCGAGGCAAGCCCCGCCTGGAGGACGAAGCGCACGGAGGCCCCGCCCTTGAGGCCCGGGTGGGCCAGCTGCGCGGTGACGACGTCACGGCTGCCGGCCACGGTGCGCCACTTCACGTCGGTGATGGCCTGTCCTCCTACCTGGAAGGAGCCGCGCGAACGCAGGGCGGCCGGCTCCACCGGACCGGAGAACGCGAGGTCCAGCTCGACGCGGCCCTTGAGCAGGTCGAACTGCTTGGGCTCCATGCGGAGGAAGCGGAACGCGGGCGTCGTGAAGCGATGGGTCCACGCCCCTTCGGAGGGAGGCTTCACCACGCCAGCGTCCGTCTCCAGCGACTCCACCGTCACGGTGTATTCGGTCTCGAAGGCGAAGCCGGTGCCCGTGGCGCTGAACGTGAGCGTGGACGGCCCGCTCCATTGCAGGTTGCCCGCGACTCGGGGCGCGATGTTGACGACGGTGCCCGGCTTCACCTCGCCATCCGGCGGGCGCAGCGAGCGGGCCAGCTCGATGACGACGCGCTGGGGAAGCACGCTCTCGGTGCCCGGCGCGCTGATGATGGGCGTCACCGACTCCGGCTTGACGGGCACCGGCGCCGGGGCGGCGGCGATTCCGGCGTCTGTCCCCGTCACCCGCGGAGCCTCGGTGGTCGCGGGCGGAGGTGAGGTCGCGGGTTCCTTCTCCTTCTGGCAGCCCGCGAGCGAGGTGCCTACCAGCAGCACGGCGAAGAGCCAGCCCGCGCGTGTCGCGCGGTGCGGCGTGGTCAGGACTGAGGACTGCGAACCCATGGTTCCTCCGGAGGTACCAGCTGTTCTTCACGTGACGTGCCGACGGCGTGCACGTCTGGAATCGAGGGGGGGTGTGGTCGAACGCACACGGCCGGGACGCGGCCCCCACGCGTCCCCGAGCCCACATGGTGTACCCGGAGCCACACTCCCGGTGGCCTCCGCGCCCTCACCCGGCGGTCGATGGCGTCACGCTATAGGGGGGCCCCGCGCCCGGGTCAACGGCCCAGGCCCGAGCCCCGGAAGACGCTAAGGTGCCCCGCGCATGATGCTGCCCGTCCGTTTCGTCCTGATGCGTCCGCGCAACGCGGAGAACCTGGGTGCCGCTGCTCGGGCGTTGAAGAACTGTGGCCTCTCGGATTGGGTGTGGGTGACGCCCGAAGTGGAGGATTTGACGCCCGCGCGCCGGCTGGCGGTCCATGCCGAGGATGTTTTGGACGGCGCCCGCCGCGCCGACACCCTGGAGGAAGCCATCGCCGACTGTGTCTGGGTGGTGGGGACCAGCTCGCGCAAGGTGGAGGGCAAGCGACGACTGCCGCCGCGCTCGGTGGGTGAGGAGCTGGTGACTCGCGCGACGCAGGGCACGGTGGCGCTCGTCTTCGGAGATGAGCGCAGCGGGCTCACCAACGCGGAGGTGGAGCGCTGTCACGACCTGTCGGCCGTGCCCACCGCTCCGGAGCAGCCTTCCATCAACCTGGCGCAGGCCGTGCTGCTGTATGCCTATGAAGTCCGCGTGGCCACGCTGGCGGAGCACGCGCCGCCACCGGGTCCGCTGCCCGTGGCGGCCACTGACACGGAGCTGGCGCAGGTGGAGTCGACGCTGGGGGGCGTGCTCAGCTCGGGCGGATTCCTCATCGACGAGCAGCCGGGGCGCACGGCCTTGAGAGACCTCTTCGCGCCACTGCGTCGCTCACGGCTCACGCGCAAGGAGGCGCGGCTGTGGCTGGCCGCGCTGCACACGCTGCGCAAGCACCGGCCCTCGGGTTAGACGGAGCGGGTGGAGCGGCGTGGCCGCGACGTCGGTGGCGGACCTCGATGCCTGCGTGACAGGCGCACCGAGACCCACGCGAAGACGGCCGCGGCGATGACGAGGAGCGCGACCCAGTACCAGTAGCTGGGACCGCTGGACTCCTCGGGTGAGAGGGACACGTCCTGAGGCACCTGTGCCAGCGCCATGAACGGGACGAGCAACGCGAGCAATGGGGCCGGGGGGATGCGCATGGGTGTCCTCGTCTTGAGAACCTCTCCATCGCGCTCGGTGGACACAAGCGCTCGCGCCCGCCGTCCCACCGAGAGGAATCCCCAACGCTCGGGCCCCTGCTCCCTGTGCGGCTGAGTCCGCGATTCACTTCGCGGGCTTCGGCTTCGTGCCCGTCAGACGGGAGAGGAGCTTCGGGTCGTCCGGGAGGAGCCCCGCCGCGGGCAACCGGGTGACGAGTTCCCTCCACCGGGGGTCGGCGGTGTACGTGCGCTGGAGCAGCGGGAGGGCTTCATCCACGCGGCCCACGCCGACGAGGGAGATGGCGTGCCAGAAGACCATCTCCATGTTTCCGGGAGCGAGCTTCTCCGCCGAGGAGTACGCGGCGAGGGCCGCGTCGGTGTCCTTGTGCTCGAGGGCGAGGTCTCCCTCGTTCATGAAGTTGTACGCGCGCTGGAGGGTGACGAGGCGACGGAGTTCCTTGAGAGGCTCCGGGTGGTCCTCGATGCGCAGGTCGAAGCGACGGTCCTGCCAGGGACGGCCGGTGGACTTCGCGGAGACGACGATGAGGGCGGCGGATTGCTTGCCCCGGATGTCGCCGCCCTGGGCTTCCGCGGCTTCGAGCGCGGTGAGCATGCGCTCGGCCAGGTCGCCCTTCGAGTCGCGGTACGCCTGGGACATCGCGGGCCAGACGGTGGCCTTGTCCATCATGTTGGCCTGGACGGAGAAGCCTTCGCCCACGACGTGCCCTGCGGCGGCGATGCAGCTCCTGCCGGTGTGCGCGGAGACGCGGCCCTGCGCGTCGACCATGGCGACCTGTCGCACGTTGCTGGCGGAGTCCGCGGCGAGCAGGCCGTTGAGGGCATCGGGAGCGCTGCGTCCGGCGCGCATGAGCTCCAGGCCCAGACGACCGTAGGACGGGTCCACGAAGGACTGGGTGGCGACAGCGCCGACGCCGGCCTCGGCCCAGGGCACGGTGGCGCCCACGGAGAACCAGTGGGACTGGACGGCGACCCCCAGGTCTCCCGTCACCGGGTCTCTCGCGACGATGGAGTAGGTGTGGACGGGTCGGCGAGGGGTGAGGGCTGGCTCGGCGGCGACGGCGGGGAGCGTGAGGAGGACGAGACAGGCGGCGAGGCGGGACATGGCGGCTCCTGCGGGCGAGGAGGCGCAGGGTGGGCGAGCGGGCGGGCGACCGCAAGGCCCGGCGCGGCACGCCCGGGGGACGGCCCTACCTTTCGGGAGGAGTCCTGAACCCGCGAGAGGAGCACGCATGGATCACATGCCCTACGAGTCGATGGTGGTGGGCGACGATGAACCGGGACGCGGCGGTGGCCAGCCCCGGAAGGACGAGCGCGAGGAGGAGGCTCCAGGCCGCACGCCGCGGAAGGCCGAGGGCGACGAGCAAGAGGCAGAGCGGCGGAGACCCGAGGATGAACCGGGCAAGACTCCGGGCATGTCCGAGGGCGAGGACCCGGACACGATTCGACGTGAGTAGCGGGGTCACTCGCCGGAGCGATGGACCGCGTCTCGAATCGCTCCGCGCAGCGCCGACCCGGAGGTGATGAGCGCGGAGATGTGCCCCGCGTCCAGGATGCGCAGCTCGCTTCCGGCCCAGTGCGAGTGAAGCGCTCGCGCCTCTGACAACGGCACGAAGGCATCCCTCGCGCACGCCACGATGACGGCGGCGCTCGGCTTCGCGGGCGGCGGCAACAGACACGCATTCGCCGCGTCCAGAATCGTCGCGAGCCGCAGCCGGGCCTCCGCTTCATCCGGCGAGCCTCCCAGCTTCTTGAAGTCGATGGAGCGCCCGTGCACGCCCTTCGTGAACACGGGCGCGGGTGACGCTCCCGCCGCGAGCGCCGCGACTCCCACGGGCTCCGGCATCGTCGCCGCCGCGAGCGCCGCCATGTAGCCACCCATGCTGTATCCCGCCACCGCGACGCGCTCGTAGCCCTCCCTCCGCGCATGCGCCACGAGCGCCCGCGCCTCCTCGATGCTCGCGATGTTCATGTTCAACTGCTCGCTCACCGTGCGGATGTGCGGCCCCTTCTGCCCCGTCGCCCTGCGCGTCCCGTAGAAGGGATTCTCCAGGAAGAACAAGTCCACGCCCTCGTCGACCAACGGCGCGAAGAGCCACGTCCTGAGCCGGAATCCCTCGTCCCGCGACGAGGCCAGCACCACGCACGCATCCCGCCCACGACCTCGCGTGGAGGAGAACCACCGCACCTTGCCGCGACGAACCTCCGGAGGCAGCGCCGCCCAGGGCGACTCGAACGCGCCATCCCGGAAGCAACGCCGCCCCCGCGACTGCTCCGCCTCCCAGCTCATGGAGAGCGGGCCAGGCCGGGCGCAGAGCCGGTCCGACAGACCCGGCCCCGTGAACGCCTGCTCGTCCCCCCAGCCGTCACAGAACAGCGAGTGACTCGCCAGCGAGGCGATGAACCCATCCAGCGGATGCATCCGGGTTTCATCCCGGACAGGCGGTGTTCCGGCACGCGAGGTCATGCCCCTGACTCTACGACGACCGCTCCCGGACGTCGGCGGTGAGATGCGCCACGTCGGGGAACTGGTGATGATATGACGCCGCCCTCGCGGCGGGTCGACGACACCCGGTGCTCCCGACCCGCCCTCGCGTCACCTGCCCCCTGGAAGCCCATGCCTCGCAAGTACGACAAGCCCAAGGCCCCTCAGCAACACCAGCGCTGGGAGGGCAAGGAGAAGCCGGACTGGCTGTCGCGCGCGCTCGCCCGAGCAGGCGTGTTCCCCCAGAAGGAGGCCGACGACGCCATCCGCGCCGGCCGCGTCACCATCAACGCGCGCGTCGCGCTCATGCCCCTCGCCCCCGTGCCCCCCGGCTCCGTCGTGCGCGTGGATGGCAAGGTCGTCCCGCTGTCGGCCCCCGCCACGCGCGTGCTCGCCTTCCACAAGCCCGCGGGCGTGCTGTCCTCCACCGTGTCCCAGCACCGCACCGGCACCGTCTTCGAGGTGCTCCTGCGCCAGTTGCCCCCGGACCTGGCCGGCTACACGTGGCACGCCGTGGGCCGCCTCGACGTGGACTCCACGGGCCTCTTGCTCTTCAGCAATGACGACAAGTTCGTCGCCCACGCCACCTCCCCTGACACGCAACTGCCCAAGCGCTACGTGGCCACCGTCTTCAGCACCCCCGACGAAGAGCGCGTGGAGCCCCTCCGCCAGGGGATGACGCTCGACGACGGCCCCGCCCGCCCCGCCACCGTGCGCATCCGCGACGAGCACACCGTGGAGGTCACCCTCACCGAGGGCCGACACCACCAGGTGAAGCGGATGCTCGGCGCCGTGGGGCTCCCCGTGCGCGCCCTCCACCGCGAGGCCGTGGGTGGCATCGAGCTCAACGACATCCCCGAGGGGACCTACCGCCTCCTCACCGAGGAGGAAGTGCGCGACGGCCTGCTCTACTCGGGGCGCACCCCACCGAGCGAGTGACCTCGCGGCGCGCTCGCTCGCGCCACCCACATCCGCGACGGCGGCTGACACACCGTCCGCGACAGCAGGTTCTCTCGCGGTGAGGCCTCGCTCCGGGCAGAATCCCGGCGCATGAACGCTCTCATCCGGCAGTGGTCCTGCGCTGTCCTGCTGCTTCTCTGCGTCGCGTGTGGCGGAGGAGACGACGACACCGGGGACGACGCGGGAACAGGCGCTCCCGATGGCTCCGTGCTCCCCGACGGAGGCACGCGCGAGGACAGCGGCTCCCAGCCGGGCCCCGACGGAGGTACCCAGGCGAACCCCGACGGCGGGGCGACCAGCGCCGACGCCACCGTCCCTGGAGCCATCACCCTCCCCTTCCCGACGCTGCACCACCTGACGGTGGAGTGGGCCTTCTCCGGTGACCCCAACGCGAACGGCGTCGTCTCCGTCCGCTACCGCCCCGTCGGAACGGGCACCTGGCTGCAGGCCCTGCCGTTGCGCCGCATCCCGGCCGGAGACAACGAGGGCTTCAGCTGGGGCGCGCGCCACTCCGGCAGCGTGTTCGGCCTCCAGCCAGGGACGCGCTACGAGTTGGAGCTCACCCTCACGGACCCGGACGGAGGCTCCACCACGCGGACGGAGACGGCGACCACGCGCGCGGTGCCAGCCCCCATGGCGAGTGCTCCCGTCAAGGCGGTGACCCCCGCCACCTTCGCCACCGTCGCCTCCGGCGCGCAGCCGGGCGACATCCTCGAGCTGGGCGCGGGGACGTACAGCGCGTTCGACTGGTCTCGCAGCGGAACCGAGGGCAAGCCCATCGTCCTGCGCGGCACCACCGGCACCATCGTCACCGGCCCCATCAACCTGTTCAACCAGAGCTACGTGCACTTCGACCGGCTCACCATCAACGGCCGCGTCCGCTTCAACGGCTCGAAGCACTTCGTGCTCACCCGCTCCACCGTCAACGCCACCACCGCGAACGGAGGCGACGCCGTCGTCACCTTCCTGCGCGCGGAGAACGCCTATATCGCCGACAACGTCGTGACAGGTGTCACGCAATGGGCGGAGGCTTCGCTCGGCGTCAACGGCAACAACCAGGGTGAGGGCATCTGCGTCACGGGCCCGGGCCACGTGATTCTCAACAACCGCGTCACCGGGTTCCGCGACGGCATCTCCCTGATGGAGGACGACGCCGCGGTGGACCAGTACAGCATCGACATCCTCAACAACGACCTCATCGGCAACGCGGACGATGGAGTCGAGGCGGATTTCTGCTTCCACAACTGCCGAATCGTCGGCAACCGCCTCACCAACAACTTCATCGCCCTGTCGTCGCAGCCGAGCCTGGGCGGCCCCACGTACTTCGTCCGCAACGCCGCCTACAACACGGTGCACATCGCCTTCAAACTGTACCGGGGCAGCTCGGGCGACGTGCTGCTGCACAACACCGTGGTGAAGCATGGCGACGGACTCGGCATCACCGCGGGCAAGCCCGTGGCGAACCTGTACTCGCGCAACAACCTGTTCATCGGCGGACCGGGCGGGTCCTTCAACGGCTACAACAGCGGCAACGCCAACGGGCGGGTGCTCCACATCCCCGACCTGGTCACCGCGAGCGCCAACCTGGACCACGACGGCTTCGGCACCACGTCCGGCAACTTCACCGCCACCTGGGGTGGCAGCGCCCTGACGGGCCTGAGCGCCCTGCGTGCCAGCACCACCGAAAAGAACGCCGTGCAGGTGGACCTCGGAGTCTTCGCCGCGTCCGTCGCCTACCCCGCCGCGCCCATGACGCTGTATGCCGCGCCCGACCTGCGCCCGCGCACGGGCTCGGCCGTGGAGAACGCGGGAGCGCCCCTCGCCAACATCAACGACGGCTTCAGCGGCGCGGCACCGGACCTGGGGGCCTACGAAGTCGGAGCGCCCCTGCCCGTCTACGGCCCGCGCTCCTGACCTCACGCGAGACTTGCGCTCGCGCGGGGACGGCTCAGACTCGGGCCTCCCTCCCACTCCAGGGAGGCCCGCAGTCCGAAGCCGAGGCGCTTCCATGACCCGGTATCGACCCGCTCCGCGCTACCTCGTCCTCCTGCTGGCGCTGCTCACCACTCCTTCGGCCCGAGCCGAACAGGAGCCCGCCGCCGCGACGCTCCTCGGCGAACTGCGGAGCGTGACGGACTACGACGCGAAGGCGCCGCTCGACGTGAAGACGGTCCGCGCGCAGCGGCGCGGCGACATCACGGTGACGGAGCTGACGTACGCCAGCCCGAAGGGCGGACGCGTCCCCGCCTACCTCGTCACGCCCCCGGGCCCCGGGCCATTCGCCGGCCTCACCTTCCTGCACTGGGGACAAGGCTCGAAGAACGAGTTCCTCGACGAGGCCCTCTTCCTGGCCCGCTCGGGCGTGGTGTCGCTGCTGGTCGATGCCCCCCATGTCCGCCCGGCCCCCTGGCGTGGTTCGCTCAAGGGCGCGGCCATCTACGACTCGTCCCTTCAAATGCTGGTGGACATGCGGCGCGCGGTGGACCTGCTCGCCTCGCGGCCGGAGGTCGACGCTCGGCGACTGGGCTTCGTGGGCCACAGCATGGGCGCGATGGTGGGCGGCGCCCTCGCGGGCGTGGAGCCCCGGCTGCGCGCCTTCGTCCTGATGAATGGCGTGGGCGACTACTCCAAGAGCATCCGCGAGATGGAGTTGGACAACGAGAAGCAGCTCGCCAACGCGATGTCCAAGGAGGACTTCGCGAAGCTCGTGCGGAAGATGGCGGTGCTCGACGGCGTGGTGGGAGTCGGCCATGCGGCGCCCCGGGCGCTCTTCTTCCAGAATGGCCGCTCGGACGCCTGGGTCACCGCCGCGCAGGTCAACACGTTCATCGACGCGGCCACGATGCCCAAGCTCGCCAAGGTCTACGAAGGAGGCCATGAGCTGGGCGACGCCGCGCGCAGGGACCGGGCCCAATGGCTGCGCACGCACCTGGGCTTCGGCGAGGTACCCGCCTTCGGCCCGCCGATGATTGCCCTCCCCACGCCTCCGGAGCTCCACGGCCTCCCGCTACCCGAGTGGACCAAGGCCCGGCCCGTCCTCACCATCCCCGGCATGGAGGAGGTGCAGGTCCGCCGGGCGCTCACGTACACGCGCGCGGGCGGCCGCGACTACAAGCTGGACCTGTACATCCCGGAGGCGGTGTCCCAGGGACGCGTGCCCCTCATCGTGCTGGTCCATGGGCTGCTGCACCCGGACCTGACCCCGCTCGTGAGAGACCTGCCCGCCTTCGCCGGTCAGGCCCGCTGGCTGGCCACACAGGGCTTCGCGGTGGCGCTGGTGGAGCTGGGCTCCCCGTCCACGGGCATCGAGAAGTCACAGTGGCTCACACGCGTCGCCGACCTCCAGAAACGCGTGGACGCGGCGCTGGCCTTCGTGCGCAAGCAGGCGGCGACGGAGCCGCTCGACGCGGACCGCGTCTGCCTCATGGCCATGTCCGCCGGAGGGCTCTGGGGGCTGTCTCCCGCGTTGAGCAAGGCGCCTCCCGCCTGGTTGCGCTGCGCGGTGGCGTGGTACCCCCTGCTCGGAGGCCCGGACGTGCCCCGGGGCCTCGGGCCCATGGACGGCCTGAAGGCAGCGAATGCCCGGAAGGTGCCGCCGCTGCTCGTGCTGCGCGCCGGCCTGGACACCCCTCCGCTCAACGCGGCCCTCGACGACTTCGTCAAGGAGGCCCGGAGCCGAGGGGCCCCCCTCACGCTGATGGAGCTTCCGGAGGGTCACCACGGCTTCGAGTTGACGGACGACGTGGAGGACTCGCGCGAGGCGATGCGCAAGACGGCCCTCTTCTTCGAGGAACATCTCCTTCCGTGACTTCAAAGGTCGCGTGGCCTCGCGTACCTTCGCCCCATGGTGGACTTTGACCTGGTGGTGATTGGCTCCGGCCCGGCCGGCGAGTGGGGCGCGGTGCAGGCCGCGATGGCGGGCAAGCGCGTCGCGGTGGTGGAACGGGAGTCGGTGCTGGGCGGCACGGCGGCGAACACCGGCACGCTGCCCTCGAAGACGCTCCGCGAGACGGCGCTGCACCTGTCCGGCCTCAAGGCCCGAGGCCTCTACAGCGTGGAGACCACGCTGCGCCACGAGGCCACCGTCTCCGACTTCCTCTACCGCGAGCGCCGCGTGAAGGGCATGGAGCGCGAGCGCATTGGCCACAACCTCCAGAAGCATGGCGTCCAGGTGTTGCAAGGCGTCGGCTCGTTCGTGGACGCGCACACCGTGCGGGTGTGCCGCAAGGGCGCGGAGGACCTCCTGCTCACCGGCTCCGTCATCCTCGTCGCCACCGGCTCCTCCCCGTACCGGCCTCCGCTGTATCCCTTCGGCGACATCCGCGTGCACGACTCGGACGAGGTGCTGGAGATTGGACGGCTCCCCAGCTCGCTCGTCGTCGTGGGCGGCGGCGTCATCGGCTGCGAGTACGCGTGCATGTTCGCCGCGCTGGGCATCCCCGTGACGCTGGTGGAGGTGAAGCCCGAGGTGCTTCCCTTCCTCGACGACGAAATCTCCGCGCTGCTCGCCCAGCGCATGGAGGCGCTCGGCATCCGCCTGCGCTTCGGCCAGACGGTGGAGAAGGTGGACGTGCCCGCCGCGTGCGAGGTGCCCATCCGCCTGACGCTCTCCTCCGGGGAGGAGGTGGACACCGACCAGGTGCTGGTGGCCTCCGGTCGCTCGGCGAACACCTCGGGCCTGGGGCTCCAGGACATCGGCGTGAAGCTGGGCGCTCGCGGACAGGTGGAGGTGGGCCCCAGCTTCCAGACGGCGGTGCCCCACATCTACGCGGTGGGCGACGTCATCGGCTTTCCCGCCCTGGCCTCCACCTCCATGGACCAGGCGCGCATCGCCGTGGAGCACGCCTTCACGTTGGAAGGCCCGCAGGCCCTGGCCACGGTGCTGCCCTACGGCATCTACACCATCCCCGAAGTCTCGATGGCCGGGGAGACGGAAGAGGGGCTGCGCGCGAAGCGGGTGCCCTACGTGGCCGGCCGCGCCGCCTTCGCCACCAACCCGCGCGGGCAGATCATCGGAGAGATGTACGGCCTGTTGAAGCTGCTCTTCCACCGCGAGAGCCTGAAGCTCCTGGGCGTGCACGTCATCGGAGAGCAGGCCTCGGAGCTGGTGCACGTGGGGCTGGTGGCGATGCTCACCGGCTCCACCGCGCGGCTGTTCATCGAGACCTGCTTCAACTACCCGACGCTGTCGGAGGCCTACAAGGCGGCCACGTTCGACGCGCTGGACCACCTCAAGCACGGCACCGTCTGAGGCTCAGCGGCGGCGGGGAGGATTCACGCTCCCCACGCTCTTCAGACTGCCCACGGTGAGCCCCGAGGGGCTCGGCGCCGTCTCGTGGACCTCGTCCGCGGAGGACCGGGCCAGCGCGCGCGGCGCGGCCCCGCTGTCCACGACTGTCCCGGCGGCACCGCGAAGCAGCTCCCGGGCGCGCTGCCAGCGGACCTTCTCCTCCGCCATCAACCGCGTCAGCTCCTCGCGGGCGGAGCCCTCCGGAAGCTCGGCCGCGGCGGCGGCGACCTTGTCCAGGAAGGGCAGCAGGTAGCCGAAGTCCTTGTCGAAAGCGCTGGGGTTCGTCGCCACGTCCGTCCTCCTCTGGAGCCGCGCCACCCTAGCCCATTCCCAGCGCCAGGGGCCGTTTCAGCCGTGGTACACGCGCGAGGCGACAATCCGGCCCCCGCGCACCTCCAGCACCTCCGCCACCGGCATGGGCGCCTCGCCGGGCGCATGGCGCAGGTACTCCATGAAGACGCGCTCTCCGTCCGCCGTCAGCGCCGTCTCCTCGTAGCGCAAGCCAGGCAGCCGGGCGATGGCCTCCCTCCACCACTTCCCCAGGGCCGAGCGCCCCACCAGCTGCCCCCCGGTCTCCGGATGCAGCACCCGAATCTTGGGGGACGTGTGGGTGCAGTCCTCGGCGTACAGCGCCACCAGCGCCTCCACGTCGTGGGCGTTGAAGGCGTGCAGCCAGGCTCTGGCCACGGAGAAGTTTTCGCTCGCAGTCATGGTTTAGATACCCTCGGAAGAATTCGGATCGGCCCCTCCGCGCAGCGGGGAAGCCGGTCGCCCTGTATATAAGGTGGGCCGAATCTGTAGACAAAGGTGGGAGTATAGGACCCCACCGTCATGCGGATTTGGCTGGAAACCAAGTCCCGTGGGAAGTAAGGGCCCCGCCTGCTCTGTTCCCTCAGGCACTTTCAAGAGAAGAAGGACCGGATCGTGGCCGCCAACGCACCCATCGACAAGATTCGTAACATTGGTATCTCTGCCCACATCGACTCGGGCAAGACGACGCTCTCCGAGCGCATCCTGTTCTATACGGGCAAGATCCATGAGATCCACGAGGTCCGCGGCAAGGACGGCGTGGGCGCGGTCATGGACTCGATGGATCTGGAGCGTGAGAAGGGCATCACCATCCAGTCCGCCGCGACGTACGCGATGTGGGGTGAGTTCAACATCAACCTCATCGACACGCCGGGACACGTGGACTTCACCATCGAGGTGGAGCGCTCCCTGCGCGTTCTCGACGGCGCCATCCTCGTCCTCTGTTCCGTGTCGGGCGTGCAGTCCCAGTCCATCACCGTGGACCGGCAGATGAAGCGCTACCGCGTTCCGCGCATCGCGTTCGTCAACAAGATGGACCGCGCCGGCGCGAACTATGACCGCGTGGCCGCGCAGCTGAAGGAGAAGCTGAACCACCACCCGGTGAAGCTCCAGTACCCCATCGGCGCCGAGGACCGCTTCAAGGGCCTCATCGACCTCATCCAGATGAAGGCGTTCTACTTCGACGGTGAGAACGGTGAGATCGTCCGCGAGGAGGAGATCCCCGCGGACATGCTGGACGAGGCCAAGGTCCGTCGCCAGCAGATGATCGAAGGCGTGGCCGAGGTCGACGACCAGCTCGGTGAGCTGTTCCTGTCCGACGCCGCCATCCCGAACGACATGATCACCGCCGCCGTCCGCCGGGCCACCATCGCCCTGAAGATGACGCCGGTCATGTGCGGCTCCGCCTACAAGAACAAGGGCGTGCAGCTGCTCCTGAACGCGGTCTGCGGTTTCCTCCCGAACCCCAAGGAGGCGACCAACGAGGCGCTGGACCAGAAGAACAACGAGGCGAAGGTCATCCTCGAGTCCGACCCGGAGAAGCCCTTCGTCGGTCTGGCGTTCAAGCTGGAAGACGGCCGCTACGGGCAGCTGACGTACATGCGCATCTACCAGGGCCGCGTCACCAAGGGTGACTTCATCTTCAACCAGGTGAACCAGAAGAAGGTCAAGGTTCCGCGCATCGTCCGGATGAACTCCAACAAGATGGACGACATCAACGACGCGACGGCCGGCGACATCGTCGCGCTGTTCGGCGTCGAGTGCGCCTCCGGCGACACGTTCACCGATGGAACGGTGAACTACACGATGACGTCCATGCACGTCCCGGACGCGGTGATTTCGCTCGCCGTGGCGCCCAAGGATCGCTCCGCCCTGGCCAACTTCTCCAAGGCGCTCAACCGCTTCACCAAGGAAGACCCCACCTTCCGCGTGCACCGCGATGAAGAGTCCGGGCAGACCATCATCCGCGGCATGGGTGAGCTGCACCTGGAGATCTACATCGAGCGCATGAAGCGCGAGTACCAGTGCGAGGTCCAGGCCGGTAAGCCGCAGGTGGCGTACCGCGAGACCATCAGCCAGAAGGGCGAGTTCTTCTACACGCACAAGAAGCAGACCGGCGGCTCCGGTCAGTTCGCGCGAGTGTGCGGCTACATCGAGCCCCTGCCCTCGGACGCGGTGCAGCAGTACGAGTTCGTCGATGACATCGTCGGTGGCTCCATTCCCCGCGAGTTCATCCCCGCGTGCGAGAAGGGCTTCAACGAGGCCATCAAGAAGGGCAGCCTCATCGGCTTCCCCGTCGTCGGGTTGCGCGTGGTCATCAACGACGGCGCGTTCCACGCGGTCGACTCGTCCGAAATGGCGTTCAAGACGGCCGCCATCATGGGCTTCCGCGAGGGCTACGCCGCCGCCAAGCCCATCATCCTCGAGCCGATGATGAAGGTGGAAGTCACGGCGCCCGAGGACTTCCAGGGCTCCGTCGTCGGTCAGCTCAACCAGCGCCGTGGCACCATCCTCTCCACGGAGACGGCCGAGGGCCAGGTGACCGCGGTGGCCGAGGTTCCGCTGAACGCGATGTTCGGCTACTCCACGGACCTTCGCTCCGCGACGCAGGGCAAGGGCGAGTTCACCATGGAGTTCGCCAAGTACACGCCGGTGCCGCGCAACGAGGCCGAGGCCCTGATGGCGCAGTACAAGGAGAAGCTCGCGGCCGAGCAGGCGGCGCGCAAGTAGTCCGCGCCACCGCGACGTCGAGGTTGTAAGGAAGGCGCTCCTCATCAGTGAGGGGCGCCTTTCGCCTTTTCAGGAGTCAGAACACCGTGACGCTGCTTCGTGCCGCCAACGTCCAGCTCAGCTTCGGCAGTCGCACCGTCTTCCAGGGCCTCACCGTCACCATCGAAGAGGGTGAACGCGTGGGCCTGGTGGGCGTGAATGGCTCCGGCAAGACGTCGCTGATGAAGATCCTCGCGGGCGCGGCGAAGCCCGACACGGGCGAGCTGCAGCTGCGCCGGGGCGCCCGCGTCACCTACCTGCCCCAGGAGCCGGAGTTCGCCGAGGGCGCCACGGTGGCCTCGGAGCTGTCCGTGGCCCAGGGCCCCCTGCGCGAGGCGATGGCCGCCCAGGCGGAGCTCGCGCTGAAGCTGGAGGCCTCTCCCCCGGAGGCCCACGAGAAGCTGATGGAGCAGCTCGCCGTGGTGTCGGACCGCATCGAACAGCTGGGCGGCTGGGACACCGAGCACCACGCCAAGACGCTGCTCGACAGGCTGGGCGTGAAGGACTGGGACCGCCCGGTGGCGCAGCTGTCGGGAGGCCTGCGCAAGCGCGTGGCCATTGCCCGCGCGCTCCTCACGCGGCCGGACATGCTGCTGTTGGACGAGCCCACCAACCACCTGGACGCGGACACGGTGGACTGGCTGGAGGAGGAGCTGGACAAGCTGCCCGGCTCGCTCCTGCTCGTCACGCACGACCGGTACTTCCTGGACGGGCTGGTGGACCGCATCGTCGAAATCCAGCCGGGCGGCGGCGTCACGTCCTATCCGGGCAACTACCAGGCGTACCTGGAGCAGAAGCTGGTGGCGCAGGAGAACGCCGAGGTCTCGCAGCACAAGCGCGAGCGGTGGATTGCCCAGGAAGTCGCGTGGCTGCGCCGGGGCCCCGAGGCGCGGCGCACCAAGAGCAAGTCGCGCATCGACCGGGCACAGAAGCTGATGGCGGAGAAGGGCTTCCAGCGCCCCAAGGTCGCCGACCTGCGGGTGATTGCCGCGCCCCGGCTGGGCCACACCGTCATCGAGTCGGAGGGGCTCCAGAAGTCCTTCGGCGAGCGCAAGGTGCTGCAGGGCGTGGACTTCCGGCTCCAGCGCGGCGAGCGCGTGGGCCTCGTCGGCCCCAACGGCGTGGGCAAGACGACCTTCCTGCGCGTCATCCTGGGGGAGCTGCCTCCGGACGGCGGCAAGCTCGTCATCGGGAAGAACACCAAGGTCGCGTACTACGACCAGAACCGGGCGCAGTTGGACCCGGAGATGACGGTGTACGACGCGGCCTCGCAGGGCGAGGACTGGGTGGACCTGGGCGACCAGAAGGTCGCGCTGCGCGACTACCTGGACGACCTGCTCTTCCCCGTGCCCATGCAGCGGATGAAGGTGAAGGCGCTGTCGGGCGGCGAGCGCAACCGGCTGCTCCTGGCGCGCCTGTTCCTGGAAGGCGCCAACGTGCTGGTGCTGGACGAGCCCACCAACGATTTGGACATCGTCACGCTCAACGTGCTGGAGCGGCTGCTGCTGGACTTCGGTGGCAGCACGCTGCTCGTCACGCACGACCGGTACTTCCTCGACAAGGTGGCCACCAGCATCGTGACGTTCGACGGCAACGGCCGCGTCACGCGCTACGAGGGCAACTACGCGATGTACCGGCGGCTGAAGGAGCAGTCGGATGCCATGGCCGCGAAGGGCGCGCCGAAGAAGGACGAGCCCGCCCCCGTCGCCCCCCCTCCCGCGGCGAAGCCGGAGGCGCGCAAGGCGGCCAAGCTCTCCTACAAGGACCAGCGGGAGCTGGACGGTATGGAAGCCACCATCGAAGTGGCCGAGAAGCGCAAGGCGGAGCTGGAGGTCCAGCTCGCCGACCCGACCATCTACAGCAAGAGTGGCAAGGTGGCGGAGGTGCAGAAGGAGCTCGACGGCGCCATCGCCGACATCGACCGCCTCTACGCGCGCTGGCAGGTCCTCCAGGACCTCGCGGCCGGCTCGGCCTAGCCGCTCCATTCCATGCGCGGCCGGAATTGCCGGCACGCGAAGTTTGCCATTCAATCCAGGGGCTCTCGCGGAGCCATCCCTTCCCTCCAGGGAGTCCCCTGACATGTCTTTCATTTCGTCCCGCCCGGTGCGCCGGGTGCTGTCACCGCTGTGTCTGTTGCTGGCGTGGGGCTGTCATTCGGAGGAGGCGAGCCTGGAATCCGCGCCGCCCGCCCTGGCCACATCCCGCGCCGCCGTGGAGGAGGCACCGCCGGAGAGCCTTCCCGCAGACTTCCTCCAGGACATCCAGCTGGCGCTGCCCGAAGGACAGTCCGTCCTGGTGCACCATCCGGAGTACCTGTCGTCGAGCTTCGACCCCAACGTGCGCGTCGTCGCGGAGTCGGATGTCTGGGTGACCTTCGTGTCGGAGGCCGCGACGTTCCTGAACGCCTTCGGCTACTTCACCTATCCGGAGAGCAGCCCGCCCACCACGACGGTGGGCCTGCAGAAGCACCTCGTCTTCGGCAACGCCTCCGCCTGGGGCTCCGGGGGCACGCTGTCACCGGGTGACCGCATGCGCCTGGGACGCTTTCCCGCGGGCACCCGGATTGGCTTCTTCCTCGTCTCCAACGGCTGGGATTGGGGCCAGGTCGACTACGGCCGGACGACCTACTACTCGGTGGATGCGCTGAACCCGGAGCCCCTCCCGTCGCAGCGCCGGCACCTCGTCTCGCTCTACCACCCGGGCGCGCAGCGGCGCGTGCTGGCCTTCGAGGACTTCGACCGCGCCCACGAGCAGGCCAACAACAACTTCTCCGACCTCATCGTGTCCGTCACCAGCAACCCCGCGACGGGCACGGACCCTTCGGGCCCGAGCATCCCCGACAAGCCCTGCCCCGAGTCCCCCACCGCCGCGCCCGCCTCGTGCCGACTGCTGCACCAGTACTGCCCCGCCCTGCCCAGCGGCGTGTACGCGCTGAACCCCTGTGACACCGGCGCCACGCAGCACTACTGCGACATGAGTTCGGAGGGAGGCGGGTGGACCGTCGCCGGCTGGCAGGCGGCCTCGGCCAGGACGAGCCTGGGGCTCACCTCGCGCGGCACGGTGGGAAGCGAGGACTGGTCTCGCGGACTCGCGTGCGTTCCCTTCACCGAGATTCGCGTCTTCAACCGCACCTTTGGCGAGGGCTTCGTCCAGGCCTACCCGGCCCAGACGTGGAACCACACCGCGGTCAACATGGCCATCGGCACACCGGGCATCGCCTTCAAGCAGGGTACCTACGGCCCGGCCAGCTCGGAAATCATGATGGGCTGCGTGGGCTTCAGCTGGCGAGGCGGCGTCTACCTCGAGATTGCCTGCGACAATGACCACGAGGGCCGGGCAAGAGGGCACCTGGCGGACTACGCGGGCGAGTACTGCGCGGGAGGGCGGCTCGACTCCACCTGGGCCTGGAGCGACGGCACCACCTGCCGCTACCGGAGCACGCCCTACACCTGGGGCTTCGCCATCCGCTGACAGGCGCGGGGCCCACGCAGACCTCGCGCGTGGGCCCGTCCCTCCACTCAGTCGTACTTGAGCGCGATGAGGGGGTCCACGCGCGAGGCCCTCAGGGCCGGCAGCCACGTGGCGACGAGTCCCACGGCGAGCAGCACCAGCGGCGCGGTGACGAAGGCCCACGGGTCCAGCGCGCTGACACCGTGCACCATCCCCGAGACCACCCGCGTCAGGCCCAGCGCGCCCACGAAGCCCAGCGCCACGCCCGCGCCCACCGAGCCCAGGCCCTGGAGGAACACCAGCCGCACCACCTCGCCGCGCGTGGCCCCCAGCGCCAGCCTCACGCCCATCTCCCGCGTGCGCTGACTCACCAGATAGGACAGCACCCCGTAGATGCCCACCGCGGCCAGCCCGAGCGCCAGCGCCGCCATCATACCCAGCAGCACCATGTTGAAGCGCTCGGAGCCCAGCGTGCGCGTCACGTGGTCTCCCAGCTTCAGCGACTCCGTCACCGGCTGCCGCGCGTCCACCGCCCACAGCTCGCGTTGCACGGACGCCACCAGCGCCGCGTGCCCCCCGGAGGCTCGCACCAGGAGGTTCTGCGGCAGCATGCGCACCAGCATCCCGTTGAGCGTCGGGGCCACCTGCCCCGAGGCCACGTACAACACCGCGGGCGATTCCCGGTCCAACCCGTTCTCGCGCACGTCGCGAACCACGCCCACGATGACGCGCGGCACGGTGTCCTGCAGCGACGGCACCGTGTAGGCCACACGCAAGCTCTTGCCGATGACGTCCTCGCCCGGCCAGTACTTGCGCGCGGCCGTCTCGTTGATGACCACGACGTGCGGAGCCCCCGCCACGTCCGTGTCCGAAAGCAACCTGCCTCGCACCAGCTCCAGCCCCAGGGCACCGAAGTACCCCGGCGACACGGGCCGATACTGGCCAAACCCCACGCCAGGGCCGTCCAGGCGGCCCTCGAACTTGCCGTCGATGGCGAAGCCCATGCTGGGCCCCAGCTCCATCGGCAGGGCGGGCGTGAAGCCGACCGCCGTCACGCCCGGCAGCGCCCGCACCCGCTCCTCCACCTGACGGTGGAAGCGCTCCAGGGATTCCCGCTCGCCATAGCGCCCCTCCGGAAGCGACAGGCGAAGCACGTGCACGTCGCTCGCATCGAAGCCGGGGCGGACGACCTGGAGCGCGCCAAAGCCCCGGATGAGCAGCGCGGCCCCCGTGAGCAACACCACCGCGAGCGCTGTCTCTTATACACTCT
>NZ_VIFM01000146.1 GCF_006636215.1 Myxococcus llanfairpwllgwyngyllgogerychwyrndrobwllllantysiliogogogochensis
GTCCGGGGGAATCGCCGATGGCTGGGGGGCGAACGGCGGAGCTCGCCATGCTCGCGAGCGGGACTTCATGGCTCCTGCCGACGCGGGATGCTCGCACCGTCCGCGTCCTCGTCGGCCCCACGGGGATGTTGTCGGTGCTCCAGGACTTCGCGCGCGGCGTGGGGGGCGCCGCCGCGGGTCCGGGCATCGCGGGGGACGACCTCTGCTTCACGGGGTGGCAGGTGGACTTCGACGTCACCCTGGACGAGGGGCTGGCGGCGTACCACCAGCTGCTCTCCTCTGGATCGCTCTCCGACGAGGTGTGCGAGGCGCGCGGCGTCTCCACGGCGACGGTGCGAGTCGCGGTGGGGGAGGCCCGCTTCGTGGGCTCGGAGTCGCGGCTCGGCCGCGAGGCCAGTGTCTTCACCACCGACGAGCGCACCGGGCGCGAGGACTTCCAGTACACGGCGCTCCTGGGGAATCTCATCCTGCGCAGCCGGGGCGAGGTGGGCGATGCGCTCAGCCACGTCCACGAGGTCACGCTGACGGGGGTGGCCCACCAGCTCGTGCAGGCGCTGCGCCGGGTCCACCCGAGGACCGCGACGCATGACGACACGGCGGTGCTCGTCTTCACGGCGGACGAGGCCGAGCGGCTGCGTCAGGGCGCGCGGGACTGGATGCTGGCCGCCGAGGAGGGACACCCCGCCGGCGAGGATGGCACCCCGGAGTGGGTGCGCGGGCTGGCCAGCGCGGAGTCCGCGGAAGAGGCCATCACCCGGCTCTGCACCTCCGCGAGCGATGCGGCCCGCGTGGCGGAGCGTGTGCTGGAGCTGGGCGCGTTCCTGCTGGAGTCAGAGGCGGCGGCCCAGGTGTGAGGCGTGGCGCCAAAGAGGGCGCCCATGCATCAGGGATAGCGAGCGAAGACGGGCACCGCCATGGACACCGGCTCCGAAGAAGAGAGCTCCGGCTCCGTGGTGGTCAGCGGCTGGTAGGCATCCACGGGCGCCGCGCAACCGACGACGAACTCAGCGGCCTCGCGGAGTTTCTCCAGGGCGCGCTCCGTGCAGTGCAGGGTGACGAGGGGGAGGAAGCCCGGCTCACTCATCCACTTCACCGCTCCCAGCAGGTGATGCGCGCTCAGGAACCCCATCACCTGGTCTCGCAAGGCGCGGCTCTCCTCTCCCGCCGCGAGCAGGACTGCACGCCTGTCTCGCGGGGGCGGCGGGGGCTGTCGAGGCCCACGCTCTTCCCGGGGCATGATGATGGTTTCAATCCACATCGGAGCGCCCTCCGGACGGAAATCCCAATGGCGCGCTGACCAGGTGAGGCTGCTTGCTCCCTGGCCATTGGGACGCTGGGGAATGATGCGCGATTTCACTTCGAGTTGTTTCGCTTCGCGCGCCAATTCCTTCTCGGAGGGCGACAAATTGTGAAAAATCGGAGTGACCCTGAAACACACGATGTCTGGGGTTGGCCCACAGGGTGGGCGGATTCCGCGTAGTGGCGAACCCTCAGTCGTTGACGGCTGGACATAGGGATACGGCCGGAGGGTGTGTCAGGCTGGGGCACATGAGACCTGGCCGCGCGGTGACGCCCGAGACGCTGTCCCTGTCGCTTCTCACCCCGAGTGAGGGCGAGCGAGCGCCGCGTGGCGAGGGCGGTTCCTGAGTCGGTCCGAGGTCGATCATGCCCACCGGAACGCCCTCTCCACGCAGTCGACGCAGGCGCACTGAAGGCACCGTCTCGCGCGCTGCCCGTGCGTCGCGAGAGGAGGCTTCGCGGGCCGGAACGCCGCGAGGGTTGGGGCCGCCCGCCGTCTTCGTGGGGCGCAAGCAGGAGCTCCAGCGGCTGGGCACGTTGCTGAAGCGCGTGCGCACGGGCGTTGTCTATGGGCTGCCAGGGGTGGGCAAGTCCGCGCTGGTGGCCGCCGTCGCGTCGCGCCACCGGGGGCCGGTGGTCCACCGCCGCATCGCTCCTGGAGACACGTTGGACGCCGTGGTCGACGACGCGCGCCGCCTCTTGCGCGAGGCGCCCGTGGCCCAGGCCTTGTCGGATGACTCGCGACTGGAGGATCTGGCGCGAGAGCTGGAAGCGCGCGGGGCCTTGTTCGTCCTGGACGACCTCCATGTGCTGCGGCCCGAGGAGCGGCTCGCGTTGGTGGAGGGGCTCGGCGGGCGGCTGCGCCAGGGCGCGTTGCTGGCCACCTCGCGTGAGGAGGTGCCGCGCCAGGCCACCAGTCCGGACCGCTTCGAGCTGCGGCTGGATGGGCTGCCGGAGGCCGCGGCGAAGCTGCTGTGGCGGCAGTTGGACACGCTGTATGGCGCGCGGGAGGGCTTCGCCGCGGCGTGGGCCCGCTCGCGGGGCGTGCCCTTCCTCCTCAGGCGCGCGCATGCGAATGACGCGGACGTGGAGGAGCCGGTGCGCGCCGCCCTCGCCGCGCTGCCTCCGGACGAGCGGCATGTGGCCGCCGTGCTGGCCCTGTCGGAGCTGCCACTGCCCGCCTCGGCCCTGCGCGACGTGCTGCCAAAAGAGGCGGCGGGCGAGGCGCTGCGGCGGCTCTCCGCCCGGCTCCTCGTCGAGACGGACGCCCGGGGCCGCCACGGCGTCCACGACCTGGTGCGCGAGGCCTTCCAGACGCTGCTCGACGCCGACGAGGCACGCGCCGCGCACGAAGCGCTCCTGAGGTTGCTCGCGCGCGAGCCCCTGCCGGAGGTGGTGCGGGTGCGCGCGATGTGCCGCCATCTCCAGGCGCTGGGGCGCCATGAGCAGCGCCGTTCCTTCGTCGTCGAGCAGGCGGAGGCCCTCGTGCGGCAGGGCGCCGCGGGGGAGCTGCTGGCGCTGCTGGGCTCGCTGCCGCCCGCGCTGTGCACGCCGGACGTGGGGCTTGCGCGCGCCCGTGCCCAGGTGCGGCTGCTGGACTTGCGCCGCGCGTACGCGGAGCTCGTGGCGCTGCTGGCCTCACTGGGGGACGCGGAGGATGCGCGGAGCGCGGGGCTGCGCGAGCAGGTGGGCACGGTGCTGGTCCGGGTGGCCCTCTTCTCGCTGGAGCTGCCCGCGTGTGAGCGGACGCTCGGGTCCATGCCCATGCCGCGCGACGCGGAGGTCTTCCTCCAGCAACTGCTCGCCTGGGCCGCGCTGCGCTTCTTCCAGGGCCGGTTGGATGAGTCCCTGGAGATGCTGGACGCCGCGTGCGCCGCATCCGACGACAAGCGCGTGCTCGGCTGGTGCGCCTATGCCCGCGCGCTGATGTGCTGGATTGAAGGCCGGGACGAGGGGCTCGAGGAGCCCCTGAGCCAGTGTCTGTCCTTGCTGGAGGGCGCGCCGCTCGACTCGCGCGGGCCGCTGGTGGCCGCGATGTCCGCGGGCATCCTCAGTCGGCTGGGGCGCTTCACGCAGGCGCAGGCCGCGCTGGATGGCGTGCGGGAGCGGTTGGGACAACTGGGCGCGCCGAGGCTCGCGCTGGAGCTGGACTGCATCGCCGCGCTGGTGCTCGGAGAGCGGGGCGAGCGTCGCGCCGCGCTGGCTGGCCTGCGAGAGGTGGCCGTGCGCGCGGAGCAGGGCGGCTATCTCTTCGTCCACCACCTCTCCCGCGTTGGCGCGGGCCGCATGCTGTTGGAGCTGGGGCGGCGCGCGGAGGGGCTGGCGCTGCTGGACGACGCGGCGGCGGATGCACGCGCGCGCGGCGCCGAGGGCCTGGTTCGCGCCGCCGAGACGGCCCGCGCCTCGGACGTGCTGCGACAGGTGGAGCGCCCTGGCGCCGTGGAGCCTCGCGAGGTGCGTCCGGGCGTGGCGGCGCGACAGCGGGCGCTGGCGGCGCTGGCCGCGGCGACGGCGGGCGACAGCGTGCGCGCGGAGGGACTGCTGGCGTCGCTGGAGCCCCTCGCGCGAGGCGAGGACTTCGCGATGGAGCGCGCGTTGGCCCACCTGTCCCGGGCCATGCTCCACCGGCTCTCCGAGCGCGCGACGGAGGTCCGGGGTTCGATGGAGGCGGCGGCGCGCTCCGCGTCGGAAGGCGTGGCGGACCCGGAGCTGATTCCGGAGCTGGCGCGCACGCTCGCCTCGCTTCGGGTGGTGACGTCCGACGGCTCCCGGCTCGCCGTCGAGGCGCCCGTCGCCGCGTCGGACGCGGTGGTGCTGGACGCCAGGGACCATGCCCTGCGCGCGGGAGGCCACACCGTCTCGCTGGCCACGCGCGTGCTTCCCCGCCGCCTGCTGTACGCCCTGGCTCGCCAACCCGGGCGCACGCTGTCGAAGGAGGCGTGTGTGCGGGCCATGTGGGAGGCGGACTATGACCCCCGCCTGCACGACAACGCGCTGCGCGTCCACGTGCGCCACCTGCGGGAGGTGCTGGAAGGCACCGGCGCGCGCCTTCTGTTCGAGGACCCGGGCTATCGCCTGGAGGTGCCTCGGGGCTTCGCCTTCGTCCGCGACGAGCCCGGCGCGTCCTAGAGCGGCAGGTCCACCACGAACGTCGCGCCACCGCCGGGCGAGTCCTCCACGCGGATGTGGCCGCCGTGGGCCTCGACAATCTGCTGGACGATGTAGAGCCCCAGCCCCATGCCTCCGCGCCGCTGCGCGTTGTCGCCCTGGGTGAAGCGCTCGAAGATGCGCTCGCGGTCCTTCTCCGGGACACCCTGCCCGTTGTCCCGCACCATCAAGCGGAGGGTGCCGCCGTAGCGCGCGAGCGAGAGGAACACGGGGTTGCCCGAGCCGTAGCGCAGGGCATTGGACAGCAGGTTGCTCACCACCTGCTCCATCCGCAGCCGGTCGAAGCGGCCCATCATCGGCCCCTCCACCGACGCATTGAGCTGCACTCCTGTCTGACGGGCTTCGTCGCCGAAGCGCGCGACGAGGTCGGAGACGACGGCCGCGAGGTCGCCCTCGGTGAAGTGGAAGTCCAGCTTGCCCGTCCGGATGCGGCTGACATCCAGCAGGTTGTCCACCAGCGCGCTCAGCCTGCGCAGTTGTCGCTCGGTGGCCTCCAGCTTCGCCTGCACCTTGACCGAGCCGAGCGTCTCCGTGGGCGCGCTTTCGCTCATGCGCCGCAGCAACTGGGCCTGGAGCCGCAGGGACGTCAGCGGCGTGCGCAGTTCGTGGCTGGCCAGCGAGAGGAAGTCGTCGCGCGTGCGCACCGCTTCCTGCAGCGCGAACTCCGTCTCCTTCAGCGCGGTGATGTCCAGGATGGCGCCCCGGATGACCACCACCTTGCCCGTCGCGTCGCGCAGCACCCGGGCCCGGCTGGTGAGCCAGTGCCACGAGCCGTCCGGCCAGTACGTCCGGAAGGTGGAGATGTACGAATCCGTCTTGCCCGCGAAGATGTCATCCAGTTGCGACTGGACACCCAGCCGGTCGTCCGGATGCAGCGATTCGATGAACCGCTCGTGGGTCCACTCCGACAGCGGATGCGGATAGCCGTAGAGGCGGTCATGTCCCTCCGAGCGGAACACCTGGCCGGTGGCGAGGTTCGTCTCCCAGACGGCCATCTGCGCCGAGTCCAGCGCCACCTGGAAGCGCTCGCCGAGCTGACGGAAGCGCTCCTCGGTCCGCGCCACCTCGTTCTCCGCGCGCTGCCGGCGGGTGATGTCGGCCGCGAGCACCCACGTCTCCTCGCCGACGACCTGGACATTCACGTCCAGCCAGGTGCGCGAGGGCAGCTCCGCCAGGAAGCGTCCGCCTTCGCGGGTGGCGAGCGCGGCCATCAACCGCTCGTGCAGGGACGTGCCCGCGAGCGCGGGCTCCGCCACCCACGGCTCCTGTCCCCGGAGCTGGTCGGCGGGGAGGCCCAGGAGCGCGGCGGCGCGGCCGTTCACCTCTCGAATCCGCCCATGGGCGTCCAGGCAGAGGAACGCCTCGCTCATCATCTCCCGCAGCACACTCAGGCGCGCGTCGGCGGAGAGGCCCGCCTCGTCAGCGGCGGCGGCGGGCAACACTCGCGGGTCGTGGGAGGTGTCTTTCGAGGAGCCGGACACGGGGGACGGCGCGGGGTTCATGTAGAACTGAACCGTCCCCTGGCGCTCCAAATGCGTCAAGTCGCCTCCTTTGTTCGGAGAATCGTGACGCGGGCCTGCGTCCGCACGCCGGGCCATCCACCGGAGCTTGCTTCGACCCCTCTTCCGGCTGACTCCGCGAGGCGGACGCGGCATGCGGCTCAGGACCCGCCTGAAAGCGCGGTCGGGTCCTCGATGGGTGTCGGCATGACCCACAGCCCCGTGGGCTGGAGGTACGCCTGGTCGAAGGCGTAGAGGATGCCCGTCCACCGGTCCATGAAGACGGCCCAGTTGTACTCCGTGGGCGGAGACGTCAGGGGATTCCCATCGCGGTCCGGCTGGCTGTACGCATAGTCGGCGTAGTTCCAGACCACCGTGCCGAACTCCGTGCGCAACAGCGGGGTGAGAATCTGGAGCAGCGCGACGCGCGACACCTCGTCCGGTCGCGGCACCGGGGGCGAGAAGACGGGCTGCGCCATGTCATGTTGCTCGCGCCAGGCGATGTAGTTGTTGCCCATGGCCACCAGCGCGTCGCGCTCGGCGGGTGTCGGCGCCACGCGGGCCTTCTCGTAGAGCGCGAAGGCGGCCACCAGCAGGCTCTTGTAGTGCATCCCCGGGAAGACCTGCTCGAACAGGTAGGGACGCGGGACGTCGTATGCGTGCGCCAGCGCGTAGGCATACGCCTGCGAGGCCTGCGCGGGCACCGAGTCCACCAGCGTGAACTCCGTCAGCACGCGCTCCGGCGTCACCGCGCCCGCGCCCCGGCGCCAGTCCAGGTACAGCTGCCCCGAGCCGCCGATGTCCGTGAAGATGGCGAGGTTGCCCTCGTGGAGCGTGCGCTCCAGCGTCATGACGATGCTCTCTGCCTTGTCGAGCGGCCAGAAGCCCGGAGCGCTCCAGTAGAGCGCGGCGAAGCGCGCGGCCGTGGCGGCCAGCGTGCGCACGTCCAGCAGCGCCGCGCCGTTGAGCGACGTGATGAGCGCGGCGAGCGAGGAGGCCGCGTCGATGGGAAGTCCGCGCAGCACCAGCTCCAGCCCCAGTTGCTCGGGAGAGACGCGCAGCTGGGCGTTGAGTCCCACGCGCTGGAGCGCATGGAGCACCGACAGCGAGGGCTGCCCACGCGCCGCGGCGATGATGCGCTTCGCGATGGCCGTGCCCAACATGCCCTCACCTCCGGTCTGCGAGGCGTGGGGCGCGAAGGTGAACCAGTTGGGCCGCACGGCGCTGGCGCCGCCGGGTTCGAGCGTGGGGTCCAACACCGCGCCCAGCTCATAGGCGATGGCGATGTAGCCCAGGGTGATGCGGCGATTGTCCTCCAGCGGCGTCGCCGCGGGCTGGGCCAGGGCGGACGTGGAGGTCAGCGCGGTGGCCAGCGCCAGGACGGAGAAGAGGTGGAACGGGGCAGGGGAGCGGAGCTGTCGCATGGGGAAACCGTCTCGGAGTGGCGGGGCCCTGGGGAGGTAGTCACGGGCCAGGAGCTTCCCAAGCCATACCGGCGTCGCCGCATTGCAGCAGTGTCCGGAGGTCGACGAATCCAGGCCGCGTGATTCCCATGCGTCCCATGAGCGGGGCTGCACGAAGGAAGGCGGGAGTGCGTCACGCCCTCACAGGTGTCGAGCGGCGTGCTCCACCCACAGCGAGCCCGGCGCGCTGAACACATCCGTCGCGCGGCCCTCCATCACCCACCAGCCTCCCCGGGCGAGCTCCTCCTCGAGCTGTCCGGGGGCCCAGGCGGCCAGGCCCTCGAAGGTGAGCGAGGAGCCGACGGGCAGGTGAGGCTCCCGGCTCCCCTCGTACCAGGAGAGGCCGCCTGGCAGGGGATGCGCTCCCTCGGGTGGCGGGCTTCGCAGCGTCAGGGTGATGCGGTGCTCCGCGCGGACCGGCCCGCCCCAGCGGTCCACGCCCACGGGAAGCGGCTGGTCCTCTTGGGTGCGCACGCGATTGAGCACCAGCCCCCAGGTGCTCCGTGCCGCGCCCGCGTCCAGCAGCAACACCACCGTCTCGTCGAAGGCGCCAGACACGCGGCCGGGTCTGGCGACGAGGAGCGAGCCCGATTTGAGCTCCACGGGCTCATGCTCCAGCGCCTTGAGCGCGTCGATGAGGCGGGGAAAGAACAGGAGCATCGACAGCGCGAGGAGGAACAGCATCCATCCCAGGGGGCGCCGGGCCAGGTGCCTCACGTCGCCACACCTGGGCGACAGGGGCCACACGTCCGCGCTGTCGAGGCGCTCACGCTCACGGCTTGCGAGGCGGCGGGGTGGGCTGCTGGAGCTCCGCCAGGTGCTCCGCCTTGAAGCGGGCCAGGGCCTCGTCCGGGTCGATCTCCTCGAGCCGCTCGGCCTTCGCGCGCGAGGACGCCGTGAGCTGCTCGAAGTCGGGGAGGTCGGACAGGTCGCGCTGCTTCTTGCCGCCGTGCAGCCAGCGCAGCGTCAGCACGAAGATGACGTAGATGCCGAGAGCGATGAGGCCGTACTTGAGGAACCACTCGGCCAGCCCGATGACGATGCCGATGGAGGCAATGGCGAGCAGGATGCCGATGGAGAACAGGAAGATGAACTCTCCCGACAACCACTTGAAGGCGAGCACGCCCAGGCCGACCTTGATGAGTGTCTGCTGGTCCTTCTTCTCCATGAAGTATTCCCCCCTGGGCGGTGGCCGCGGGCGTGAGCCATGTAGTGCCCTCCGCGTGCCACCCTGCGGACAGCATAAGTTGAACAGCGGGCGACTGTAAGGGCGGACGGACGCGAGGTCGCGACCTTGCTGCCGTCCGGGGCCCCTGCCTCTGTCAGCGCCTCGCGTGCCAAGACCGCTCGTCCTCCTGTTGTGGCTGCTCCTGGCTGGCGCCTCCGAGGGCGCGCCGGAGGAGGCGGGAGTCTCGCGTGTCTTCCCCGTGGAAGTCGTCACGGAGGTGCTGCGAGACCGGGTGGGGCTCCTGTGGGTGGGAACGCGCGAGGGGCTTTATCTTCACGACGGCCATCGCTTCCGGAAGTTCCAGCAGGAGCTGGGCCAGGAGGGCTCGCTGGTTACTTCAGCCGGGCCAGGTCCAAGGGAGTGTCCACGTCCTCGGAGCCGCCCGGGAGCAGGACGGTGGCGACACGCGAGGGCTCACGGGCAATCACCTTGCGCGCACCTTGCTCGGGGGAGAGCGACTCCAGCTCCGCGAAGACCGAGCGAGCGAACAGGGCAGGCACTCCGCGAGTCCCGTCGTACTCGGAGGCCACGACGGGGGCACCGGTGCTTCGCCACATGGCCACGAGCGCCGCCAGATGCGCGGCATCGACGCGAAGCTGGTCGCACAGCATGACGAGCACGGCCTCCGCGGCAGGCGCGTCGGTTGTCGCGAGCATCGCCGCGAGTCCCGCCGCCAGCGAGCCACCCGGGCCGAGTGCCCAGTCGGAATGCGCCACGGTTCGAACGGGCAGCCCGGTGAGCTCCGATGCAATGGCTTCTTTGTGAGCGCCCAGGACGACGACGACGGGCCCGCCCAGGCAGAGGGCCGCTTCGGCGGCGCGACGAACCAGCGTCTGGCCTTGATGGACGACGAGCTGCTTGGGATGTCCGAGGCGAGAAGAACCTCCCGCCGCCAGCAACACCACGCCCACCGTTGTGCGCTCGGCGGTCACGCGAGCTTCCGCACGGGAGGCGTCGCCGCTGTGTGGATGGGCGCCTGTCGCTCGCGCAGCTTCCCGCCCTCTCGGTCCGCGACGACGGCCTGAAGCTCGGCGACGATGGACAGGGCAATCTCCTCCGCGCCCTCCGCGCCCAGGTCCAGCCCCACGGGCGCGTGCAGCTTCTCCAGCATCGCCGCGCTGGGAGCCGAAGAGAGCGCCGCGAGCAGCCTGTCCGTGCGAGAGCGAGGCCCCAGCACGCCCAGGTAGCGCAGGGCCCGAGGCAGCAGGCCCGCCAGCAGCTCCTGGTCCTGGGGCAGGCTGTGCGTCATCAACACCGCCAGCGTGCGTGAAGACAGGGGCACCGTCGCGGCGGCCTCGCGCGCCTTCGCGGACACCACCGCGTGCGCGAGGGGAAAGCGGCGCCGCAAGGTCTCCGTGGGGCGATCCGCGACCACGGTCACCTGCCATCCCAGCCCCGCCGCCTGCACCACGACGGGCGCCACATCGAAGCCGCTGCCAAAGAGCACCAGCGCATGCGGAGGCTCCACCACCTCCACCAGCACGTCCGCGCCGCCACACGGGCCGCTCCAGGTGCGCCCCACCTCCAGCGCCTCGCGAGCCGCCTCGCGAACGGCGTCCCCCAGGGGGCCCGCGATGTGACCGGCCTCCAGTCCGTCATCGCGCAACATCAGTCGCGCACCGACGGCGTGCGTGGGCCCCTGGTACACGGTGGCGACGACGGCTCGCCGTCCCAGGTTTCGTGCCTCGGCCGCGAAGGCGAGCGCATCCACGGGGCCCGGCTCGCAGCGCTCCAGCAAGACATCCACGACGCCATTGCAGCCGAGCGCGAAGGACAGGCCCCCTTCGTCCTCGGCGCCTTCTCCCGTGGAGTCGTAGCGCAGCACGCGCGGGCCGGTGCTCGTCCAGAAGAACGCCTTGCGGACGATGTCTGCCTCCAGGCAGCCGCCGCTCACTCCACCCGCGAGCCAGCCGTCCTCGCCCATCAACATCCGGGCGCCGGGCTTGCGGTATGACGAGCCGGACACGGCGACCACCGTGGCCAGTACCCAGGGGCCCCGCGAGTGCGCGCGGGCGCGGAGGATGGCGTCCAGGTCCTTCATGTTCCGCCGCGCAGCCTAGCAGAGGCGCGGGCGTCAACGGACTCCGGAGCCTTCGTGTGTCTTCACTGGCACGGTGTGTGTCGTGAACCGGGCGACGACCCGCGCGGAGAGTCGTGAGCCTTCCATGCAGAGGAACACGAGGAGCACCGGCTCGATGAAGTACTTGAACCGCATGTTCTCGCCCTTCTCGAACAGGATGCTCACCGTGGCGACGTACAGCACGGGCAGCAGGAGTCCGGCCACGCGGAGCCAGGCCGCTCGGCCCTCGAGTCGCCTCGCGGCCATCCCCCCCGTGAGGAGCAGCAGCAGCCAGAGCACGGGTGAAGAGAAGAAGAAGTCGAGCGGCTCACGCCACGGCAGCCGGTCCACCAGGACATTGGGCTGGTAGCGACTGGAGGGCTCGCCATACAGCGAGGCGTTCTCCGCGAAGGAGGCCAGTGTCGTGGAGAGGGGTTGTTCGAGCAGCGCCCGGCGGCACACGTACTTCAGCCCCACCGAGTAGCGCAGGGCATCCAGGTGGTTGTAGTTGTAGTAACCCCCCAGCTTCTCGTCCTGGCGCAGCACGGCGGCGCTCGAAGGGGAGGGCAGCCCCGTGGGCAGCACGTTCGAGGGCAGGCGCATCGCGCCGAGGTCCGGCTCGCCCAGGCCAATGGCTCGACAGAAGTTGAGTCCGTCGAAGGTGGACGTCATGGACGTGCCGAAGAGCGCGAGCTGCTTGGCGACGTAGGGCCCCGCGAACAGCGCCACCAGCGCGACGTACCGTCCCACGCGCCGGAGGGGAACGTTCCTCAGCGCGAGGCACAGGGCCACGAGCAGGAAGAAGGGCCACTGGAAGATGGAGCGCAGGAAGAAGAGGACGAGCGAGGCGGTGGCGAGCCGGGCGATGGAGCCTCCCTCTCGCTGAAGTCGCCACAGCTCGAAGCAGAACCACAGGAAGGCGAGGGCGCTCGCGGCCGTGCTGTCCAGCAAGGTGGCGAAGGCGAGGGCGCCCGGATGCAGCGCCGTCACCACCGCGCCGACGATGGCGGCGGCCCTCCCCGCCACTCGATACACCCAGGCGAAGACGAGCGTCACGGTCGCCGCGAACACCAGTGCCCAGGCGACGTAGGTCCACCGGTCCACGGCGTCCACCAGGGCGACGCTGTCGAGCGAGCCGTGAAGCCCTCCGAGCACCGCGCGCAACATGTCCAGCAGGGGAGGCTGGATGTGCAGATACCAGAGGGAGCGCACCGGCTCGTCGCGCAGTTCCCGGAGCGACAGCGTCTGCATCATCCGCTCGGAGTTCCACGCCTGGAAGCGCAGCCCGTCCGTCGTGAATCGGCGGAACAGTGCCTCCAGGACGAGCAGGAACAGGAAGGACACGGAGAAGACGACGCCCTGCTCGCGTCGGCTGGCGACACGGCGGACGGGCTTCACGGGAGGGGCCGAGGGGACGGCAGAGGAGTCAACCACCGCCGAGGAGTCTCGCAGCCTCTCCGGCATCTCGTACAGGGGGCCTCACTCGCCTGGCTCCAAGGCCCCCGGAGTCGCGCGACGGGGCGTGCTCGAGTTCGGCGCCGGAGTCGCGCAGCCCCCGGGCACACAGGCGTGCCGTGTCCGTGAAGAGCGCGGCACGTGGCCTCATGTGGAGGTCGGGGCCTACTCCCGCACCCACTTCCGGCGAAGCGCGAGGGCCGCCAGGGCCAGCAGTCCGAGAGGACCCGCGAAGCCACTGCCCGTTGCTCCGCAGCCCCCGTCATCGTCGGACTTCCCTGGTGAATCCGTCCCCGAGTCCGGCGCCCCAGCATCGGGAGTCCCCGGCCCCGAGTCAGGTGTCCCGGAGTCTGGAGTGCCTGAGCCCGCATCCGGCGTCCCGGTCACCGGTCCCGAAGAATCCCCGTAGGCACCGATGTGCCCCGGACTCGTCACGGTGCGTGCCTCCGCCGCGACATGCTTCACGTACTGCCAGTCCACTGTGAGGGACGCGGCCTCGGAGGGAGGTGCCACCGCGGCCCCGCGCAGCGGCGAGCCCGAGGCGAGGTGGAAATCCTGGCCATCCAGGTTGACGAAGCCGGGCGTGGTGCCAGTGAGGTTACCGCCAGTGTCCACGACGGAGCCCGTGAGCGTGCCGAAGGTGGAGACGTAACCCGGCTTGTACCAGTTACCGCCATGCCGCAGCGTGCCAGCCTCGTCCGTGAGTGACAGCGTGTTGCCTCCCACCGCGGCCACCAGGACGACATTGCTCGTGACGTGCGCCGTCTGGGCATTCGTCGACAGCCGCAGCAGCGTGGTTCGGTCCGTGCGCGAGGAGACGATGGTGTTGTGGAAGAGGTAGAGCTGGGAGCGGTAGTCCGCCGTCGTCCCGTTGTCTCCGCCGAAGTGGATGATTTGCCGGTTACCGGCGCCCGCGGGCTCCAGCAGCACGTTGCCGTAGACGAACGTCCGCGCATAGGACGGCGCCGCGCGAACGGCCGCGCTGTCGGACTCCACCAGGTCGAGTTGCCGGTTACCGCCCTCAATCCAGTTGTACCGGATGACGGTGCCGGCGGACCGGTCCTTCAGGTTGTTTCCCAGACACCCCGAGCACAGGGGCCCGAAGCGGTTGAACTGGTAGGTGATGCCGAGCGCCTCGGTATATGCATTGTGCTCGTAGATGCTGTCGACGTTGCCATTGCCGAGGATGTGATTGCGCTCGACGAGCAGGTCCGACGTCTCGTTGGCGACGAACAGGCCATTGCCGCTGTCCTCCAGGACGCAGCCGCGAATCGTGAGGTGCTCGCCCTTCTCGATGAAGATGGCGGCCGCGTTGTCGCTGTAGGTGGAGGCCCCGCTGCGACCGGTGAACGCACCTCGTGCGCGGCGCAGGTGCAGGTCCTCCACCACGAGATAGGCGGGCATCGTGTCGGCGGGCGTGTTGGAGCCGCCAATCTTCAGGATGCCGCGCTGCTCGCTCCAGAAGTTGAGCTGCGAGCGCGTCGTCGCGTTCTCCCCGACGATGACCGGCAGGTTGCCCGCCGCGTCGCGCACCCCGCGCACGGTGATGGGCGAGGAGGCCGTGCCTCGCACTCCCAGCACCCACTTCTCCGCATAGGGCGTCGGGCGGGCATGGATGAACACCGTGTCACCGGGCTGGAGCGACTCCCAGGGCACGGCGCCAATGCTGGCGAGAGGCTGGCCCGGGCCCACGCGGTACTCGGCGGCCTGGGCGACGAGCGACTGAAGCAGGACGAAGAAGACCCATCGGAAGCGGTGCATTTCACGGAGTGTGACGCGGCTCCGGTGGGGCGGTCCACCGGGCGTCGTGGCGGGGCGGGCGACGCGGGGCCGACTCGTGGGAAAGGAGGACAGGGGGACTGGATGATTCCTCCGGCCCGGAGTGTAGTTCTCCCCCGCATGCCCCTTCTGCGTCAGGTCATCGTCCTCCAGTCCCTCCGCGAGCTCGGTCGCCTGGCCCCGGACCTCGCTCGCAATCGGGCGGAGCGCTCACTGGAGGCCAGCCTCCAGAGTCTGCGAGAGGCCAGCCTCACGACGCTCGGCATGGAGCTGGATACGCTGACGCTGTTCGACGCGCGCTCCGTCGTGCGGTTGTTCGCGCACGCGGAGCAGGCGCGCATCCTCGCCCACTTGATGGACGAGCGGGCCCGCACCCTCGCGGAGCATGGCGACTTCGTGGGGGCGCTGTCGGACACCGTCTACGCGGGGCAGCTCCTCGCGTGCTCCCGTCAGCGCTTCGGCGTCCTGCGGGACGCGGGCGCGGCGGATGCCCTGGAGCGCGAGCTGCCCAAGCCGCCGACCTGAGCGGCCTTGAGGGCTCAGGACGCGGCGCGGGCGCGGGGCCTGCGAGCGACCTCCGCGCCACAGGCCACCGCGTGGCGCGCGAGGGCTTCGTCCAGCGCCGCGTCGTCCAGCTTCACGCCCTTCTCGCGCCAGAGATTGTCCACCTGGAGCACGCCCTCGCGCACGCGGGCTTCCAGTCGCCCCACGAGCTGTCCCCGGTGCAGCAGCGGACACACGTACCAGCCCCACTGTCGCTGCGCGGCGGGCTTGTAGACCTCCCAGATGTAGTCGAAGCCGAACGCCACGCTCACCAGCCCCCGGTCCCAGAGCACCGGGTCCAGCGGCCCCAGGATTCGCATCCGAGCGTCGGGCTCCGGGAACTCGCGCTCCCGAAAGTCCAAAGGCGCCAGGTACCGTCGGGGCGAGCCCGGCACGGTGACTTCCTCCAGGAGCCCTTCGGCGACGAGCGTGTCGGGCAGCGCCGAGGTGCGCACGTCGGACAGCATGGACCAGTGCGGTCCGCTGGCGCGGCTCAAGAGGCCGGCGGCCTCCACGCGTTCGCTCAGGGCCCAGCGCTCGAACGTGTGTTTCACCCGGGCGTCGGCCATCCGGGGCAGGGCGCGTCCAGGCACGTCGTACACCTTGCCGCCGGGGCCGCGTCCGCACACCACCACCTGGCAGCGCGTCCAGAGCACCTCCAGCGCCATGGCGGTGGCGCGCGCGGTGCCCTTCCATCCGCTCCAGTCGATGGGCACCACCGCGCCGTGGTCCTTCAATTCGCGAGAGGAGGACGGGCCTCGCTGCGTCACCTCGTCCAGCACGGCGTGCAACACCGGCTCGGGGATGCGCTTGAGCCGCTCCTCCAGCCGCCACCAGGGGGCTTGGGCCGCGCGCTCGCGGTAGTACGGGAAGGCGCTCGCGGGCAGCAGGCAGCGCTCCTTGGCGAAGTGCTCGAAGGCGTGGCCCGGCAGCAGGTGGCGGTACACGTCGCCGCGAGCGATGCCCTCCACGCGCGCCAGCGCCACCAGGTCCGCGTTGGTGCCGATGACATCCAGCGGGTCCAACTGGATGCAGCGCAGCGACTTGAGGAGCGCGCGAACTCCGCGCGCCCCGGGAGGAAACAGGGGGCGCGCGAGTCCCAATTGTCCGACGAGGTAACGCCGCGCCTCGTCGGGCTGCAGCACGGTGGGAATGGGAAGCGAAGTCGAGGGCACGGCGCGGACGTTAGTCGCTGCCCCCTGGCTCAGTCGCGCTCTGGAGGTGCGGCTTCTTCCTCTTCCTCGACGGCGCGGCCCGAGGGCTCGGGCTCCAGGCGGGCTTGCCGCTGACTGGCCTCCCAGGACTCCTCCGCGTCGTGGGCGTGGACGACGGAGGCCTCCGCGTCATCCTGCGCGCTCGCCCAGGTGGTGTGCCCTCCGGCGTAGCCCTCCAGGGGCCGAGCGCCTCGTCGCGCCTCCACCTCCAGGTCCTTCTGCTCCTGCTCGCGCAGCCGCTGTCGCTCCTGCTCGCGTTCGCGCTGGTGCTGCCGGTCGATGATGGGGTCGTCCGCCATGGCGCTGACACCTCCTGTCAGCAACCTGCGGACGACGCCCGAAGACGACAGCGAGGCGGTGCACGGGGCCGAAGGGACGCATGCTCGGTGGGCGAGCGGTATTCCCCCGCTCGCCCCCGCGTCGCTCAGCCCGGCCGCATGCGCAGGACGACCTTGCCCGTCGCGCGCCGACTCTCCAGTTCGCGCAGGGCCTGCGCTCCTTGTTCCAGCGGGAAGACGCTGCCCACCACCGGCTCGAGGATGCCCTGGTCCGCCATCGCCTCCAGGTCCTTGGCGATGGTCGCCGTCACCGACGGCTCATGGAGGAGGAAGCCGCCCCAGGCCACGCCCACGACGTCGATGTTGCGCAAGAGCAGCCGGTTCACCGCCACCTCGGGAATGCGGCCTCCCGCGAAGCCCACCACCAGCAGCCGTCCCTCCGGCGCCAGCGCCTTGAGGCTCTTGTCGAAGATGTCGCCGCCCACCGGGTCCACCACCACGTTGGCGCCCAGTCCGCCCGTCTTCTCCTTCACCTGCGAGAGCCAGTCCCCACTCGACAGCAGCACCTCGTGTGCCCCGGCCTTTCGCGCCACCTCCGCCTTGCGCTCGTCACTCACCACCGCGAGCACCCGCGCCCCCGCGCCGCGCGCCACCTGCACGGACGCTGTTCCCACGCCGCCCGCGGCGCCATGCACCAGCACCGTCTCGCCGGCCTTCAATCGCCCGCGCCGGTGCAGCGCGAAGTGCGCCGTGTGGTAGTTCATCACCACGCCCGCCGCCGCCTCGAAGCTCCACCGCGCGGGGATGCGGAACACCATGTCCGGCGAAATCGCCGCCACCTCCGCGAAGCCTCCCAGGCCGAAGCTGAACGCCATCACCCGGTCGCCCGGCTTCACCGTCGCGCTCGCGGGCGCGGAGCGCACCACGCCCGCCACCTCCACGCCCGGCACGAAGGGCACGGGCGGCTTCATCTGGTACTGCCCCCGTGTCAGCAGCAGGTCCGGAAAGCTCACCCCCGCGGCCACCACGTCGATGAGCACCGCATCCGCCGCGTCGGGCTCCGGCACCTCCACCAGCGTGAGGCCCTCGGGTCCTTCCAGTCGCTGCAACTGAAGTGCGCGCATGTCCCTTCCTCCCAGCGCGGGAGCCTCGCGCACCCCAGCGCATCCGCAAAGGGACACACGGTGGCTGCCCATGGAACTCCCCGTCAGGCGCGGCGCGCGGCGCGCGTCTCCCGAGAGGATTTCCGGCGTCCGGCCGGTACAGCCCTACACGCCACGCCCAGGAGGCTTGAAGTCGCTGGTTCGAACCCAGCTCTCCCGACTGTCTTCCGGGAGATAGCTCAGTGGTAGAGCGCGAGCCTAAAACGCATGGCCGCACCACTCGGACGCCGGAATCCCTCCCACCCTCAATTCCTGTCGAAATTGCCGCCGAAATTGCCCGGGGCCTCGCGCGCGGACCTTGGCTGACTGTCTTCGGTCACGCTTTTTTCGGGAAATTCTGAGGGGGCTAGGGTTACCCACTACGTCGCATGAATCCGTGAAAGCAGTGGGTGGGGCACCCATAAGTCATTGAAATGCATGGGTATTTTTCCCAAAACTCGTAATTTAAGAATAGGCTACTTAGTGAAATTATCGCGCAACCTTGAAATACGTAACCATCCCGTGGCACTGTGCTTCCTAATCTTTCCGCTTAGGAGGATTACAATGGTGAATCAGCGAGTGCGCGGTGCACTTGGTGTTGCGGCGCTGTCCTTCCTTGTTGGTTGCAATGAGTCCACCCCTGCTCCCGAGGCCAAGCCCCAGGAAACCGCAAGCAAGACCGCGGCCCTGGAGTCCGGGACGAAGATTCTCGCGCGGGATGCTTCCGACGTCCCGACGTTCATCACGGGCAAGCTGAGCCCCATCGCGATTGCGCCCGCGGGCGCGGCGTCCATGCGTGAGGCCGAGCTGGCCCCCGCGGTAGCCGCCGTGGCTCCCCTGTTCCACCTGAACACGGGCGACCTGTTCCTGAAGAAGGCCTACACGGACCTCCAGGGTGACAGCCACTTCCGCTATGGCATCCGGGTCAACAACATCCCCGTGCTGGGCGGCGAGCTGCGCATCCACGCCCGCAATGGCGAGGTCTACGCGGCGAACACCAACACCCGCAGCGACCTGAAGGCCGAGACCAAGGCCGGCGTCGATGTGTCGGTGGCGAAGGCGTCCCTCCAGGCCGACCGTGAGACGCACGAGGGTCTGGTCATCCAGGAGGAGAGCGAGCTCGTCTACTGGCGCGACTCCGACCAGCTCATCCTCGCGTACAAGCTCACCCAGACGGGTGAGAAGCGCGACGGCACGCCGGTTCGCGACGACGTGCTCGTGAACGCGAAGAACGGCGATGTGATGGCCCGCCTGCCGCGCATCCACACGGCGCTCAACCGCCGCCTGCACAACGGCAACAACACCACCACCCTGCCGGGTGCGCTGGCTCGTTCCGAGGGGCAGCCCGAGCACGCCGACGAGGTCGTCAACACCAACTACGACCACCTGGGCACGGTCTACGACTGCTACCAGGAGCTGTACGGCCGTGACTCCATCGACAACACCGGTGGCGTCCTCATCAGCACCGTGCACCACCGCGTCGCCTACGTGAACGCCTTCTGGGACGGTACCCAGATGGTGTACGGCGATGGCGACGGCGTGAACGCCAGCAACCTGGCGAACTCGCTGGACGTGACGGCGCACGAGCTGACCCACGCCGTGACGGAGCACGAGTCCAACCTCACCTACTCCGGTGAGTCCGGCGGCCTGAACGAGTCCATGTCGGACATCTTCGGCGCGGTGTGCGAGTGGTTCGGCGACGGCAAGGTCGTCAGCAACCGTACGTGGCTGGTGGGCGACGACATCTGGACCCCGTCCATCCCGAACGACGCCCTGCGCTACATGGCGAACCCCACGCAGGACGGTGACTCGCTCGACTACTACCCGGACTACTCCTCCGGCGTGGACGTGCACTACAGCTCCGGTATCTCCAACCTGGCGTTCTACCTGCTCTCGCAGGGTGGCACGCACCCGCGCGCCAAGACGACGACGGTGGTTGCGGGCATCGGCATCGAGAAGGCCGGGCAGATCTTCTACCGCGCCAACCGGGACATCCTCCTGGCCGGCTCCAACTTCGATGCGGCCAAGCTCGCCACCGAGCAGGCCGCGGCGCAGCTGGGCTACACCGCCGCTGAAATCGAGTCGGTGAGCAACGCCTGGAAGGCGACGGGCGTCGGCGTGCCCATCATCGTCGTCTCGGACCCCATCGAGAAGGACGTCCCCATCTCGAACATCTCCGGTGGTCGCGGCGAGAAGAAGTACTGGGATGTCACGGTGCCGGAAGGCGCGTATGACCTGACGTTCACCATCTCCGGTGGCACGGGCGACGCGGACATGTACGTCCGGTACGGCAATGCTCCCACGACGAGCCTGTACGACTGCCGTCCGTACCGCTCGGGCAACGCGGAGAGCTGCCCCTTCCCCACGCCGAACCACGGCAAGTGGTACGTGATGCTCAACGGCTTCAGCCCCTACACGGGCGTGACGCTGACCGTCACCTGGAAGGGTGGCTACGTGCCCGTGCAGAGCGGCGTGGCCGTGAAGAACCTCTCTGGCGCGGCGGGTTCGTCGCGGGTGTTCACCATCCAGGTTCCGGAGCGCAAGCCCGGCACCGGCACCAACAGCCTGTACATCCAGACGGGCGAGGGTGAGGGCAACCCGGACATCTACGTGAAGCTCGCGTCGGCGCCGTCGAAGTTCGACTACGACTGCCGCAGCGTCAAGGAGCACCAGTCCGAGGTGTGCAACCTCATCAACGTGCCGGCCGGCAAGTACTACATCGAGGTCTTCGGCGCCAAGGGCGGCTACGACGGCATCGCGTTCATCGCGTCGCACAAGTAAGCACCTGACGTAACCGGCGCGGCCTTCGGGTCGCGCCGGACCAGGCCCCGGTCGTCCGTTTCCTCACGGACGTCCGGGGCTTTGTCATGTGCGGGGTTCGTCAGAGCGGGCGGACGGCGGGGCCCGGCAGGATTTCGCGCAGGCACCGCTCGATTCCGCCCCGGTGCTTCCATTGCTGGGGGTAGCCGAGCGACACCTCCTCGAAGCGCACTCCATCCCGCCACTGCGTCAGCGGGATGTGGAGGTGGCCGGTGACGACGACTTCCGCCCGGTAGCGCGCGTGCCAGTCCTCGGTGCGCTTGGTGCCGCACCAGATGGAGAAGCGGGGGATGCGCGGCAGGCGCACGTGCTCGTGGCGCAGCGGGTAGTGATTGACGAGCACGGTGGTGCAGCCCGCGGGCAGGGCGTCGAGCCGCGCCTGGGTCGCCTCGACGCGCGCGGCGCACCACGCGGAGCGGGTGGGATAGGGCTCGGGATGTAGCAGCACCTCGTCGGTGCACAGCAGGTCATCCTCCCAGGCCCACTCCAGCGCCTTGTCCTCCGGCACGTGGTCCGGGCGGAACGAGTAGTCGTAGCCCAGGAACATGGGGACGATGACGCGGTGCGGGCCCTCGCCGGGCCAGCGCGGGTAGGGGTCCTCGGGGGTGAGCGCGCCGTGGCTGCGGCACAGCGCCACCAGTCGCTGGTAGCGCGCGTCGCCTTTCAGCGGGGGCTGCTCGGAGGGCAGGGTCCACAGCTCGTGGTTGCCCGGCACCCAGATGACCTGTCGGAAGCGCGCCGTCAGGGTGCGCAGCATGAAGTCCATCTCGGACAGGGTTTCGCCCACGTCGCCGGCGACGATGAGCCAGTCGTCCGGGAAGAAGGGGAGGGTCTGCAGGGCCAGCCGGTTGTCGGCGTGGCGCAGATGCAAGTCGCTGATGGCGTAGAGCTTCATGGCGGAGCGGGGGCCACCTTAACGCGGGTGGCGGGAGCGCGCCGCACCGTGAGGTGTCCCTGCCTCAGGCCGAGCACGTCCAGGGGCGCGCGCCCAGGGCCCGCAGCAGCGCATGCACCTCCGAGGGCGGCGCGGCGCGGTCCATCCAGGTGATGCCCCGGAGACACGGCCTGGCCGGAGGGCGCACCGCGTGGAGCGCGCAGGCCGTACACGGGTGGCGCGCGCGCACCTGCTCCAGCAGGCCCAGCCCATCCCCATCCGGCAGCAGGTCTCCGCTCACCACCACGCGCGGCGGTTCCTCCTGCACGAGCGCGAGCGCTTCCGTCATGTCGCGCGCGAAGCGCTTGTCACCTGGCAGGTCCCTCGCGAGTCGCCGCAGCGCCGCGAGCGCGAGCGGGTCTTCGTCCACGAACAAGAAGGTGAGTACGGGCTTCGCGGTCATCGGTTTCGACGCCGTCACGGTGAGGGGAACGCCTCAGGTCAGGTTCCCATAAGACTACCTGGGAAGTTCTTGGATGCCAACCTCTCAAGTCATATCGACATGGGCGGACCCGGTAGGTTAACGAACATGGAAAAGACCCTCGCATCCCGCCTCGGAGGAGCTGCGCGCCTCGCACGGACTCGCCTGAATCTGACGCAGGCCGACGTCGCGGAGCGCATCGGTATCGCGAGTGAAGTCTACGGGCGACTGGAGCGCGGCCACATGTTGCCGAGCATCCAGACCTTCCGCCGGCTGTGCGTGGTGCTCTCCATCTCCGCGGACGAAGCGCTGGGCCTCAAGCCGACCCAGGACGTGAAGTGGGCCGCGGAGCCTCCCAGTGAGTATGGCGAGTCCGGTGAGCTGCGCCGCCTGCTGCGTCGGGCCAAGCAGTTGGACCGCAGCGCCATCCGCCTGCTGAGTGTCCTGGCCGCGCAGTTCCGGCCCAAGGGCAACGGCTGACGCCCGGCCGTGCGCTACGTGCTGGCGCGCGCGGCCTCCAGCTTCCCCAGTCGCTCCCGGAGCTTCTTTGCGGAGGGGAACCCGTGGAAGAGCACCACCTGGGGGTGGGCCTCCAGCGTCTCGCGTTCGGTGGGCTCCTTCGACAGGAGCGCGCGGTCGACTCCGAGCAGGAGTCCTGTGTCCGGTCGCGTGCGCAGCTCCGCGAGCCTGCGTGTCAGGGCGCTCGCGTGCCAGGGATGAAAGAGCTCCAGCGCGACTTCCTGGCGCGACGCGCGGTGACGGAAGGTCAGGTCCGGCACGCACAGGCTCGCGGCGCCCACGTGTCGGGGCAGGGGCGTCAGGTCCAGCTCCCACGCGTCATCCGCGAAGCTCGCGGACAGCGACAGGACTTCCTCCGGCACATGGCCCAACGCGGCGGGTAGGGGCGAGACGAGCGGGTCCTTGTCGCTCAGGGTCAGCGTGGCCTGCCGGCGCGAAGGCTCCACGGTGGCCTTCAGCTCCCAGCGCTCCAGCACCGGGACGACCGACAGGAACGAGGCGAGCTGCAGGCCGTACTTCTTCTGCATCGCCAGCATGGCGCCGGGCCCTTCCACCTCCAGCTCCCAGTCCGGACCATCGCGGCGCACCTCCGCGACGAGGCGGCAGAACTTCAGCCACCGCAGCACCTTGCGCACGCGCAGCAGCTCCGGTGAGCGAGCCCGCAGCGTCAGGCGCCTGGCCGACAGCAGCGGTCCCTGCGCCAGCGCCAGGTTGTAGCGGTCCACGAGCACTTGCGCCGTGGGGGCTTCGCCATCCCAGCCCAGGAGCTTTCGATTCCCAGGCAGGTCCGCGTAGAGCGCGGCCCGTGCGTCCGTCAGGGGCACTCCGAGGGTTTGCTCCAGCCGTGCCTCGTAACCCTCCACGGAGGTGTCGGGGGGCAGCGTGCGCAGGGTTCGGGCGGCCGTCGTGAAGCGCTCCCATCGGGCTTCGGAGGCGCCGGGCGCGGGCTCTTCGAAGACGAGCCGGTCCAGGACGAGCTTCACCAGTCCGCGCGCGATTTTAGGGCGGGTGAAGGCCCCGGCCGACAGGCCCAGGGTTTCCTCCACGTCGTCACTCGTCTCGCCCCGGGATGACTCCACGGTGGCCAGCAGCTCCGAAGCCAGGGACAGCAGTGCCTCGTCGTCGCGCTTCACGAAGGCGGGGCGCAGCACGCCCTTGCTCACGCGGAAGGCGAGCAGCTCACGCGTCAGCATCTGCAGCCTCGTGGCAGGACGCGGCGAGCCAGGTCATCCCCGACGGTGAGTCGCGCGGGCATCAGCACCTCAGGGTTCCTCTTGATAGGCGTCGTGCTGACGTCGCCGCTCGCTGATGCCGCTCTCCGCCGTCTGCGCGGAGCACACCTCGTACAAGAGCGCACGCTTTCCGGGGCGCTTGCGCAGGATGCGTCCCAGCCGCTGTACATGTTCGCGCACGCTGCCGCTGCCGCTGAGCACCACGCCCACGCGCGCCTCGGGCACGTCGACCCCCTCGTTCAGCACACGCGAGGTGAGCAGCACGGGCAGTTCTCCGGAGGAGAAGGCCGCCAGCAGTGCCTTGCGCTCCGGCACGGGCGTGTGATGCGTGAGGGCGGGAAGCAGCAGCCTTCGCGCCAGCGTGTACACCGTCTCGTTGTCGTCGGTGAAGACAAGCACGCGGTCCTCGCGGTGCGCCAGGAGGATGCGCCACAGCACCTCCTGTTTGCCGCTGGAGGTGAGGGCGATGCGACGCTGCTCGCGGTAGGCGCGATACGCGGCCCGGCCCTCGTCGCTGCGCTGGCTCTGCGCAAGGAAGCGCGCCCACCCGTCCGGCGCGGACAGCCGCACGCCCAGCTTGCGCACGAAGTTGAGATAGAGCGCCCGTGCCTCGTCGTAGCGAGCCTTCTCGTCCGCCGTCAGCGGCACCGCCACCTGCTTCACCTCGTAGGGCGCCAGGTACTCGCCCTGAAGCTCGCGGATGTCGGTGCGGTGTACGCGCGGGCCCAGCAGCTCCTCGCACACCCGCTCCCCACCGTCCGTGCGCTCCAGCGTCGCGGTGAGGCCCAGCCGGTAGGGCGCCAGCGAGCCCTCCGCGATGAAGCGGTAGCTCGGTGCCGGCAGATGGTGACACTCGTCGCAGACCAGCAGGCCGAAGCGGTTGCCGTGGAACTCCGTCTGCATCGCCGCCGAGTCGTACGTCGTCACCGTCAGCGACTGTCGGTCATTCACCCCGCCGCCCAGCATCCCCACCGGCACGGAGAAGTGGCGCGCGAGCACGCCCTGCCACTGCGTCATCAAATCCAGCGTCGGCACCACCACCAGGGTGGGCCGCTTCACGTGGGCGATGGCCAGCACCGCCAGCAGCGTCTTGCCCGCGCCTGTCGGCAGCTCCACCAGGCCCCGTCCCCCCGCCTTCGTCCACGCCTCCAATGCCGCGCTCTGATGGGGAAACGGCTGGATGGGAACGGTCAGCGCCACCTCGAGCGGCTCGAAGCGCTTCGCCCGGTCGTCGTACCCCACGCCCAGCTCCCGCAGCCGCAGCACCACGTCGCGGTAGTGCCATGCCGGCGCGCGGTACACACCCGTGCGACCATCCTTCTGGAACAGGGCGAGCAGCCGCGCGTCATCCGGCAGCGTGGGAGCCACCAGCGTGCCGCAGTCGAAGTGGAGCTCGCAGGAGCCGTCCATGGGCGCCGATGGGACCTAGCCGGTCAATCCACGTTCCGCCAGCCACATCGCGAAGGCGAGAGGGAAGTCGTGGCCGCGCATGTCTCCTTGCAGGAGGCCCCGCGTTCGGGATACCCACCCGCGCCCATGCGTTTTGTCTCGCTCGTTCCCTTGCTGTGTGGGCTGGCAGTCGTCGCCCAGGGTGGTCTCAACAAGCGCTTCGCCGGCCAGTGGGGCCTGCTGGGCGCGGTGTTGATGAACATGGTGGTTGCGACGGTGGCCACCTTCGCAGTGTACGCGGTGGCGCGCTCCGTGCCCGGCTTGTGGCCCGAGGCCGCCGCGCAGGGGCGCTTCTCCGGCTTCACCTTCTGGCACCTGCTGCCCGGGTTGTGCGGCGTCGTCATCGTGGTCGGCATGCCCTGGGCCATTGGCCGCGTGGGCGCCGTGCATTCCGTCCTCCTGCTCATCGCCGCGCAGCTCGCCACCAGCCTTGTCTGGGATGCGATGGTGGAGAACCGTCCCGCCACGCTCGCCCGGGTGCTGGGGTCTGCGGTCGCCTTCTCGGGTGCGGCCATCGCGGTCTGGAAGGGTTAGGTTTCCAGTCTGATGCGTCGCGTCCTCATCGCCAGCCCCCATGTCGCTTCCCGCGAGCTGCTGCGCCGCGTCCTCGCGGTCGACGATGAGAGCCTGGCCATCTCCGCCACCGGCGACACCGACGATGCGCTCGCGTCCATCACCTCGTCACCGCCCGCGCTCGTGGTGGTGGACCTGCGCAGGCAGGACGAGGACCACCCGCTCTTCCTCGGGCTCTTGCGCAAGCGCTACCCGACGCAGCCGGTCATCGCGTTGGTTCCGGGCCGCATGCGCGTCTTCGACGGCAGCCACGAGCGCGTCATCGACGCCCCGGGTGACACCACCGAGTCCCTCCACCACCTCCTCGATGCGCTGAGGACCGCGGTCCGGGACCTGGTCGCCCAGGAAGTGTTGAGGGTGCTGCGCCCGCCGGTGGGACGGGCCTGAAGCCTCACAGGCGCAGGCGGTAGCCCAGGCCTCCCGCGAGGAAGCCTCCGACATTCACATCGCCCGTGGTGACGAAGTCCAGCGGGGCCAGGTGGTAGTGCGTTTCGAAGAAGAGGCCGCCGGGGCCCAGTGGAAGCTCCAACCCCGCGAGCGCTTGCAGGCCCAGGCCGCCACCGCTCTCCGACGCGGTCGCGCCGAAGAGGTCGGACGTGGCGCGGTGCAGGTACAGCCCGGGGCCACCTCCCACGTACGGCGTCAGCGGACCCAGGGCCCGTTCGAAGCGGAAGACCGCCGACAGCAGGAAGGCCACCTCGCGCACCGCGAGCGTGTAGCGGCCATCCGGAGGCGGCGCGCCGAAGCCCCCCAGTTGTGAGTCCGTGAGCGCACCGGAGGCCTGCGGCCGGTGGTAGTTCACCTCCAGCACCACCGCGAGCCGTCGCTTCAAGAGCGGCGTGACGTAGCCCAGCTCCAGGCCCAGGTAGAGGTCTCCTCCCAGCGGCGCGGTGGACTTGAAGAAGCCCACCTTCGGCGCCAGCAGCACGCGGCCTCCTCCGACGCCTTCCGTCGAGGCGGCGGACTTCGAGCCGGAAGCGGCGAGCGCGGTGAGCGCGACGAGCACGAGTGCGTTCATGGCAGGAGGGCTCCAGGCAGGGGCGCGGCCCCGTCGTCGGAGGTGCGCGTCGCGGTCGGCTCGGCCACCACGGTGAAGCCCTCCGACGCGGGCACCGCTCCCACCGCGCCGCTCGGGTCGATGACCTCGAGCGCATAGGGCCCGCCAGGGGCGAGGCCATTGGGACACTTGGGGTCGCTGACAGGCTCCTCGAAGCCCGAGCACGTGGGCAGCTCCGCGGTGACCTCGTTGGCCGACACCCGCCTCACTGCGCGCAGCGGAATGCGCTGCAACACGGAGGGGGCTGTCTTCAAGGACGCCAGCACGAAGAGCTCCGGCGCATCCGTGAAGCCGCGCTGGTCGCCCGTGGGGGCATTGAAGAGGCGGATGGAGGTGTTGCTCAGCTCGCCGCCGGACCTGGGCGTCAGCGTGAGTGCCCCCAGGTGGGGATAGCGGAGGTCGACCGCGCCAGGAGCGGTGTCCGCGCAGCCCTCAGGCTGGGTGACCACCAGGTCATAGAGGCCCTCGGGAGTGCCCGGCGGAATCTCCGATTCGATGCGCGTCGTCGAAACGACGGTGACGAAGAAGAGCGGCAGGTCGGTCTCGCCCTCGCGGCGCAGGACGATGATGGGGGACGAGCCTGGCTGGAAGTCGCTGCCCTCGATGACGATGGGATTGGTGCCCGTGGCCGTGTACCCATCCACCGGAGGCACCACGCGAGTCACCGTGGGCGGCGGCACCACCCTCACCGCGTCCGGCAGTGAGCCGGTGCCACCCAGGGGATTGGCGACCTCCACTTCATAGGTGCCCGGGGCGAGCTCCACTGGAGGCGTGCTGTCGCGCGTGGGCACGTTGAGCACGAGCAGCTCCGGACGCACGTAGAAGACCTGGCTCCGCGTCAGCGTGTACGTGGACGGCCCTCGCAGCGTCACCACGGGCAGCTCCACCGTCGGCGTGTCCGTGAGCGCCTCGCCGGGGACGGGCGTGAAGCGCTTGCCCACCACTTCCAGGCTCCAGCCTGTCTGCCCGCCCTGCGCGTTGCAGAGCTGGGGAAGCTCGCTGACGCGGGCGCGGGGGTTGACGATGCGCTCCACCGCGGGCGAGGGCCCCTCCGTCGTGCGTGAGCACGCGCTGAGGGCGAGCAGGGCCGTGGTGACGACTTGCAGGCGCAAAGCGATTCCTCCCCTTCGGCAAACAACGGGCACGCACGTTAGGCCGCCCACCCTGGAGGCCCGGAGATTTTTCCGGTTCCGACCGGTGGCCTCATCCCCAAGGACGATGGCCTCCCCGCAACCGCGCGTACTCACTGGCTTCGAGCGCCCCGCAGGCGTCGGCACGGCGAATGCTATGGGTTCAGGCAGCGGGGGATGACGCGGTCCGGTGGGGGGCGATGGG
>NZ_VIFM01000147.1 GCF_006636215.1 Myxococcus llanfairpwllgwyngyllgogerychwyrndrobwllllantysiliogogogochensis
ACATGAACTTCGCGACCTCGACGCGGCAGACCCCGCGCTTCGCCCAGGACGGGACGAAGGGCGAGGAAGTCACGCTGCGGCTGGAGCTGAAGCTGCTGGCGGACGTGGGCCTGTTGGGCTTCCCCAACGCGGGCAAGAGCACGTTCATCTCGCGGGTGAGCCGGGCCCGGCCGAAGATCGCCGACTACCCGTTCACCACGCTGGTCCCCAACCTGGGCATGGTCCAGTACAAGAACGACCTGTCGTTCGTGATGGCGGACATCCCCGGCATCATCGAGGGCGCCAGCGAGGGCGTGGGTCTGGGGCACCAGTTCCTGCGCCACGTCGAGCGGTGCAAGGTGTTGATCCACCTCATCGACATGGGCGCGGAGGGTGAGGGCCGCGAGCCGCTGCACGACTTCGACGTGCTCAACCGTGAGCTGGCGAAGTACAGCGCGGAGCTGGCGAGCCGGCCGCAGGTGGTCGCCGCCAACAAGCTGGACCTGCCGGACGCGCAGGCGCGTCTGGAGGCGTTCCGCGAGGCGCTGCGCGAGCGCGGCATCCGCGTGTACCCGGTGTCCTGCGCCACGGGCGAGGGCATGCCGGCGCTGATGGACTCGGTGGCGGAGGTGCTGTTCACCGGTCGCACCGAAAAGCTGCATGTCGAGGCTCCGCCCCGAGCGAAGGGCGCGAGCAGCAAGTCCGTGGCCAAGGCCGCGATTGCCAAGGTGCGCGAGACCCTCTCCAAGGGTACCGCCGCCGTGGTGAAGGCGACCGCCGCGAAGCTGGGGCGGGCGAAGAGCGCTGCTGTGAAGAGTGCTCCCACGAAGCAAGGCAGTGCGAAGGGAGCTCATGTGAAGACGACTCTGGTGAAGCAGGCCGCGGTGGCGAAGGCGGCGACGAAGGCTTCGGCGAAGAAGAGCGCTGGGGCGAAGAAGGCGGCGGCGACGAAGGCCCCCGCGAAGAAGGCCGCTGCCGCGAAGAAGGCTCCGGCGAAGAAGGCCGCTGTCGCGAAGAAGTCCGCGGCGAAGAAGGCTCCGGCGAAGAAGGCCGCTGCCGCGAAGAAGTCGACGACGAAGGCCGTGGCGAAGAAGGGCACCTCGGCGAAGAGGGCCTCTGCCGCGAAGAAGCCCGCGTCGCGCAAGTCAGGCGGAAGGGGCTGAGACGATGGCTGGCGGCGGTCCTCGGTACGAGCGCTTCGAGAAGGACAAGTTGGAGCCGGAGCAGTTCCTGCTCGATGTGCGCAAGGAGAAGATCGACCGCGTCGTCAGCCAGCGTACGCGCAACTTCACGGTCGTCCTGGACCGGCTGGAGGACAGCTTCAACATGGCCGCGGTGCTACGCACCTGCGAGTCCATGGGGGTCCAGGAAGTCCACGTCGTCATCAACCCGGAGGCACCCTTCCTGCCGAACTCGAGGGTGGCTCAGGGCTGCGACAAGTGGCTGGACGTGAAGCTCTACAAGTCCTTCGGCGAGTGTCGCGAACACCTGAAGTCGCGGGGCTTCCAGTTGTACGCCGCCGCCATCCGTGACGGTGCCACCAGCCTGTATTCGCTGCGCTTCGACGGGAAGGTGGCCATCGTCCTCGGCAACGAGCGCTACGGGGTGAGCGACGACGTGCTCAACGCCGTGGACGGGACGTTCTGGATTCCGATGCGGGGCTTCAGCCAGAGCCTCAACATCTCCGCCGCCGCCTCGGCGTGTGTCAGCCGGGCGATTGCCTGGCGGGATGAGCACCTGGCGGGGGGCTCTGGAGACCTGTCGCCGGACGAGGCGCAGGAGCTCCGCGAGCGCTTCTACGTGCTGGCCATCAAACAGAGGAAGCGGATCTTCAAGAAGCAGCCATGAATGCCGGCCCCCCGGGGCGCGTCGGTATGGGGTAGATGGACGCCGTGGGCCTACCCGGCCCCCTGGAGACGCACGCCATGTTCCTGGAAACCCTGCTCGCCACGCTCCTGTCCGCGCAAGCGGTGCCCCAGACCTCCTCCGCGCAGGCCGTCCCCACGCAGCCCGTCCTGGTGGCCCAGGGCGCGCCGGCGGGCGCTGGAAAGCCCACGGTGCCGCCTCCCACGGGCGGCGCGGCCAAGGCTCCCGCGGCCCAGCAGGGCGTGAATCCGGTGACGCCCGCCGCGAAGCCGCCCGCCACCGAGTCAGGCAAGCCGGCCACGACGCCCCCGCCGAGCGCGCCGGACACGAAGCCCGCCGTGAAGGCCACGGCGCCGATGACGCCCGAGGTGAAGTCCCTGGTGGACCGGATGCAGGCCTTCTACGAGAAGACCGGCGACTTCAAGGCGGGCTTCCGGCAGGACTACAAGTACAAGACCTTCCGGCGCACGCAGACGTCCGAGGGTGTCGTGTCCTACAAGAAGCCCGGGCTGATGCGGTGGGAGTACCAGAAGCCCTCCGTGCGCACCTTCGTGCTCGCCGGCAACAAGATTTACGCGTACGACCCGACGGCCCAGTCGCTCACGGTGGCCAACGTGGACACGAGCCAGCTCTCCGCCTCGGTGACGTTCCTTTTCGGACAGGGCAGGCTCGCGGACGAGTTCGCCATCAGCAAGGGGGCCTGCAAGGACTGCAAGGGCACGCTGCTGGTGTTGGATCCGCTGAAGGTGGAGCCCCGCTTCAAGCAGGTCCGGCTGGAGGTGGACCCCGCGTCGGCGCAGGTGCTGAAGAGCACCGTGGTGGATCCGGACGGCAGCGAGAACACCATCTCCTTCCTGGACCTGAAGACGAACGTGGGCATCTCCGCGGACAGCTTCAAGATGGACGTGCCGGACGACACTCGCGTGGATGACTTCACCAAGCAGAAGAAGCAGTAACCTGCGCGCCGTGCGCGGCGCGTTCCTGCTCTGGGTGGGTTTGAGTGTGGTGGGGGCTGGGTGTCACCGAGAGGTGGCGTCCGGCCCTTCACGTTCCGAGGGACTGACGGGGCGGACGCTGCCGCTGCTGGCGTCGCCAGCGCTGCGGCTCACCGTCGCGGGGAGGCTCGGGACTCGTGTCGTCCCGGTGGTGCTGGACGTGGCGAGGCCCTTGTCGATGGTCTCCCAGGAGTGCTTCGACGGAGGTCCTCCCGCGCCCGAGGGCACCGTGCGCGCACCTGAAATCGCGGGAGGCTTCAGGGCCTGGCCGGTGGTGTCGCTGCCCGTGCTCACCGTGGGCGGGGCGTCGGTGCCGCTGCGCACCGCGGGGCTGTCGGGTGAGAAGCCCTGCTCGTTGACGCTGGGTTCGGACGTGCTGGAGCCCTATGCGCTCACGGTGGATCCGCTGCGGCGAGAGGTGACCTTCACCGCGTCGCGTCCGCGTGAGGCGCAACCGGCGGCGGAGGTGGCTTCGGATGCCGCGCGGGAAGTGCACCGCGTGGAGCTCAGTCGCGAGCCGGTGGGCGACTGGCCCCTCCTGGCGGTGCGGGTGTCTCAGGGGGAGGCGGAGCTCACCGGACCCTTCGTGCTCACCACGCGCGAGCCCTTCTCGCGCATCGCGGTGGGGCCCGCCGAGGCGCAGGGGCTGCAACCCTTGGAGACGGTCGCGCATCTGCCGCCGCGCACCTTCGCGGTGGACTCGGTGGACGTGGCGGAGGGCGTGGGCGCGCGGCCGCTCGTGGTGGAGGCGGCGGGACGATGGGACTCGCCGAGCAGCCTGGGACGGCTGGGGCCTGACGTGTGGGGGCGCTTCACCGCGACGCTGGATGCGAAGGGCGGGGTGCTGGTGCTGCGGCGTCCGCGAGTCCGTGCAGTGGACGAGACTGACGTGGGCTCGGTGTCATCACCACGAGCGGGGAGGGCGGAGGGACCCGATGCGGCCGCGACTTCACCACGGTCCACGACGACAGACGGCGCAGGATGGATGGGAGCGAGTGCATCCTCGCCGCCGCCCGCGGGGACAATCGGTGCCGCACCAGTGCCTTCAGGGACCACTGCCTCGTCTCCGTCACAGGCCACGACATCTCCTGCTGCAACAGCCGGCACTGCACCAAAGGCTTCGGGCACCGCTTCACCTTCGCCCGAGTCACCAGCACGGCCCACGGCGTCGGCGGCCCCCACGGCGCAGGCTCCTGGTGACACCTCGCCCTCAACATCGTCGGAGCCGGCACGTCCGGCGACTCCGAACCCCGTCGCCAGGCGACAGCAGTGCACCGATGCGCACGGCGTCTTCAGCGAAGAGGCCTGCTACGGCCTGCATGTGCGCAAGGAACCCGAGGGCGGTATCTCCGTGGTGGGCGCGGTGTTCCGCGACCTGCCCGAAGGCGGACGCCTGCACCTGGAACCTGTCGGCCCGGATGGCCAGCGCCTGGAATCCGGGTGCGGAATCGGCCTGAGCTTCCCGGCTACCAGTCGCGGTTTGACGACTCAGCACCGCCTGCCGTGGCCGTCGCTCGCGCAAGCCCTGCCCGCATGCCACGCGGCGCTCGTTCAGGCGCGAGGCTTCAACCTGGCGCTCTTCGAGGAGGGCAGTCAGCCCGAGTGCCCCACGGCGTGCGCCTTCGTCACCGAGACGTCCTCGCGCCGCACGGTGTGCGAGTGCCAGCCCACGCCCCTGGGAGAAGGGGTCGCCGCGCCATCCCGCAAGGCACCGTCTCGCGAACCACCGCGCGAGGAGCGCGAGCTGGAGCCGGAAGATCCCCGGTAGCTCCAGCGCTCCACACCCAGCGGTTCAACACTCCGCTGGGTACCTCCGACGAACTCCCGGGCCGCACTCACGACAACACGGGCGGCGGCCCGGGAAGAACCACCTACTCCAGCCGGCTCACAGGCCGGGGCGCGGGTACCAGCTTCACCGGAGCCGGGTGCGCGTCGCGAGCGGTGTGCTGACGCTGCTTCGGGTCCGGGCGCTCCACCACGCGAGCCACCAGGTCGTAGTCGTGCGCTTCCGTCACCTCCACGGTGACCAGCTCACCCGGGTACGCCAGGCCGTCGTTGATGTAGACGAGCCCGTCGATGTCCGGCGCCTGACCCTGGTGCCGACCCACGAGCAGGTGCTCCGTCTCCGGCGCGGGGCCTTCCACCAGCACCTCCAGCCGCTTGCCGACGAGCTTCTTGTTCTGCTCGCGGTTGATGCGCTTCTGGATGGCCATCACCTCGCGCCACCGGCGCTCGATGGTCTTCTGCGGCACCTTGTCCGGCAGGTCGAACGCCGCCGTGCCTTCCTCGTCGGAGTACTGGAAGACGCCCAGGCGCTCGAAGCGCTGCGTCTTCACGAACTCCTTCAACATCTCGAAGTCCTCTTCCGTCTCGCCCGGAAGACCGACGATGAGCGAGGTGCGCATCACCAGCCCAGGCACGCGCTCGCGCAGCTTCGTCAAGAGGCCCTTGAGGAACTCCGAGTTGCGGCCACGCTTCATCGACAGGAGCAGCTTGTCGCTGACGTGCTGCACCGGCATGTCCAGGTAGCGGGCAATCTTCGGCTCCGACGCCATCACGTCGATGAGCTCGTCCGGGAACACGCGCGGATAGGCGTAGTGCAGCCGAATCCACTTCACGTCCACCTGCACCAGCGCCTTGAGCAGGTCATGCAGCTTCGGACGGCCCGGCAGGTCATGCCCGTACGCCGTCAGGTCCTGCGCGACGAGGTTCAGCTCCTGCACGCCGCTGTCCGCCAGTCGCCGGGCCTCGATCATGATGTCGTCGATGGGCCGCGAGCGCTGTCCACCGCGCAGCGTGGGGATGATGCAGAACGCGCAGGCGTTGTCGCAGCCCTCGGACACCTTGAGGTACGCGGTGTACTTCGGCATCGAGTTGATGCGCGGCGTGTTCGCGTCGTGGATGTAGTCGGGGTCCGGAATCACCTGACGCGGAGAGGCCTCGGCCGCCAGCAGGTCGCCAATCTGGGCGTAGGCGCTGGTGCCCAGGAAGTGGTCCACCTCCGGCATCTCCTTCGCCAGCTCCTCGCCGTAGCGCTGGGACAGACACCCCGTCACCACCAGGGTGCTGCAGCTGCCCGACTTCTTGAGCTCGGCCATCTCCAGGATGGAGTCCACCGACTCCTGCTTGGCGGGACCGATGAAGGCACAGGTATTGACGACGATGACCTGGGCCTCGGACGCTTCCTGCACCAGCGTGTATCCGCGGTGCTTCAACGTGCCGAGCATCACCTCGGAGTCCACCCGGTTCTTCGGGCAGCCGAGGGTCATCATGTACAGGTTCTTGGTTGGTTCCACCGCGTCTACCTATTTCCAAGCTCGGTTCGCGTGAAGTGGTCACCACTCCAGGCAAAGTTCATGGTCGCGCCGTTCGAGTAACGGATGGTCAACCCGTCCTCTTCATCCAGCTCCACCGAGGAGGCTCGCCCCAGGGCGCACGTAGCAGCCGGCCACTCGAGCACCCGAGCCGCCGTCTTCCCCGTCACGATGTAAAACCCCAGTCGAAGCTCCTTTTCGGCGTCACATTGACCCGCGACGGCATAGGGATTCTTCCCGGAGAGCACCGTAACGACCGGTCGCCCGTCCGGCAGGCTCAACGTGTCGGGCACATTCACGTTCACCGACGCGGCCTTCAGCGGATCCGTCACCACCAGCTCGCGCAGCGTCTCCGGCGTCAGCTCCTCGTCGCCCTGCGCCCAGGCCGGATAGCTGAGCAGGTCCCAGCCCAGCCAGCCCGTGGCCGCGGGCTCCAGCGCGGTGACGTGCTCCGGCGGCTTGAGCTTGAGCGCCTTGCGCGGCTCGTCCGGCAGCCTCAGCGCGTCGCCGACCATGGTGCCGCTCTGGCAGTTGGAGACAGGCACCGCCTTGGTGCCCGCGCCGTCCTGGTCCTCGTAGGTGATGCACAGGTCCATCACCATCGGGTCCCGAGCGGAGAAGCGCGGCAGCGCGCGCATCGGCACCGCGGCCACCAGCGACAGCGTGTTGCCCCGACGCTCCACCGCGCCATTCACCTTCTGCTGAGCGAACTCCGGCGTGCCGCTGTCCGCACCCGACGCGCGCTTGCCGTCGAAGCCGAAGCGCCACGTGTAGCCCGTCGTCAGCGGCCCGGTGTCCGGGAAGTAGATGGACAACGTGAGCACATCGCCCGCGAGGAGCTGATCATCCTTGGCGTCCACGCCCACGTAGAGCGTGTCCTTGCGGAAGCCCACCTTGGCGGTGAAGGACGCGCTGGCGCCTTCGGTGTCCAGGGACTTGAGCGCCAGCGGCGAGGTGAAGCCCTTGAGGCCTCCCTGGAAGCGCGGCGGCTTGGTCATGTTGGGCACCGGCCGTGACGGACGGGGCGCTTCTTCCTGGGCGGAGGCGATGGCCGGAACGCAGAGCATCCAGCAGAGGGACAGGGCAGCAGCGGCTCGCATGGGCTTCTTCAATCGCGGAAGTTGGTGAACTGCATGTCCAGCTTCAGTCGGTCCTGCTCCCCACGGAACAGGGCGATGGCGGCCTGGAGGTCATCCCGGTTCTTGCCGGTGACACGCAGCTGGTCGGCCTGGATGGAGCCCTGCACCTTCATCTTCGAATCCTTCAACAGCTTCACCAGCTCCTTGGACTTCTCCACCGGGATGCCCTGCTGGAGCTTGATGACCTGCTTCACGTTGTGCAGCCCCGTCTTCTCGATGTCGCCGTACTCGAGCGCGCGCAGGCTGATGTTCCGCTTGGCCAGCTTCACCAGGAGGACCTCCTTGGCGGCCTGGACGCGCTCCTCGCTGTTGGCCTTCACGGTGATGGCCGTGTGGTCCGGAGCGACGAGGACGTCCGCCTGGGTGCCCTGGAAGTCATAGCGGGTGCTGAGCTCCTTCTTGGTCTGATTGACCGCGTTGTCGAGCTCGGCGAGGTCGATTTTCGAGACGACATCGAACGAGGGCATGGGCAGCAGCGGCCCTTAACATACCTACACCCTGACGACCATGGGCACCACCAGGGGGCGCTTGGAGGTGTACAGCCGGAACGCACGGCGCACCACCCGGGTGAGTTCCTCTCTCACCAGGGCGTCGTCACCTCGGAGCTGGACGGACAGCTCCTCGAAGAGTGTCCGGGCCTCCTGGGCCACCCGGGGGAGGATCACCTGTTCGTCCAGTGACAGCCCCTGGCCGGAGAGTTGCGGGCCACCCAGCAGCTTCTGGGTGTCGCGCTGGAGCACGATGACGGCGGCCACCAGCCCCGTCTCGGACAGGCGCACCCGCTCATGGAGTGTGTCCGCCGTCACCATCCCCCCTCCGAAGCGGTCCTTGAAGATGCGCCCGGAAGTCACGCTCCCGGTGAAGCGGCCGCGCCCCTCCTCGAAGCCGACGATGTCTCCGTCCTGGGCCAGCAGGCACTGCGCGGGCTCCATCCCCGACTCCCGGGCGGTGGCCAGATGTCGGTGGAGGTGGCGGCCCTCGCCATGGACGGGGATGAAGTGGCGCGGCTTCACCAGCTCCAGCACGCGCTGCTGCTGGGGGCGGCTGGCGTGGCCGGACACGTGGACTCCGGGCTCCACCTGCGCGTAGGCGACGCGCGCGCCGCGCCATTGGAGCTGGTCGATGAGGGCGCCCACGCCGCGCTCGTTGCCGGGGATGGCTCGCGAGCTGAGGACGACCAGGTCACCCGGGCCCAGCTTGAACGGGCCATCACCGGCGGCGAGCTGGGACAGACCCGCGCGCGGCTCGCCCTGCGCTCCGGTGGTGAGGACCAGCACGCGCTGCTGCGGCAGCTGCGGCACCGTGTCCAGGTGCACGAAGAGCGAGTCGGGCACGTCCAGGTAGCCCAGCTCGCGCGCCATCTCCACGTTGCGCACCATGCTGCGGCCCTGGAGCGCGACCTTGCGGCCCAGTCGCTCGGCGAGGGCCAACAGGTGCCGCACGCGGTGCAGGTTGGAGGAGAAGAGGGCGACGACGATGCGGCCGGTGGCGTCCTTGAAGAGGCGCTCGAAGGTCTGCTCGACGACGCGCTCGCTGCCGGTCTCCTCCGTCAGCTCGGAGTTGGTGGAGTCCGACAGGAGGCACAGCACGCCTTCCTCGCCCGCCTCACCCCAGCGCTCCAGGTCCGTGCGCAGCCCGTCGATGGGGTCGGGGTCCAGCTTGAAGTCACCCGTGTGGATGAAGGTGCCTTCGGGCGTGCGGATGATGAAGCCCACCGCGTCCGGCACGGTGTGCGTCACGCGACTGGCCTCGACCTTGAACATGGTGCCGACGGCGAAGGGCTCGCGCGGCTCGATTTCGCGCAGGTCCGCTTCGATGCCCAGCTCGCTCAAGCGATGGCGCGCCATGGCCAGCGTGAAGCGCGTGCCGTAGACGGGGACGTTCACCTCGCCGAGCAGGTAGGGAAGCGCACCCAGGTGGTCCTCGTGGCCGTGGGTGAGCACCACGCCCTTGAGCTGGGCGGCGTTCTGCTTCAGGTGGGTGAAGTCCGGGATGATGATGTCGACACCCGGCATCCCCTCCGAGGGGAACATCAGGCCGGCGTCGATGAGAAGCATCTCCCCGCGACAGGCGATGACCAGGGAGTTGAGGCCGATTTCTCCCAGGCCGCCCAGGGGAATGACTTGAAGCATTGGGAAGAGTCTAAAGACTCCCCCCGTCGCGCGCGTTGGAAAGTTGCGCGGTGACTGGCTAGGTGATGCGGACGGGCAGGCCGCAGCCGCGCACCGCCCCCGTGGGACAGCCGGGGGTTCCGAAGATGTCCGGGCGGTGGAGCCAGGGCTTGATGCGGGTGCCGGTCCAGGGCTCCAGCTTCGTCTTGGGAACCCAAGGCGCCAGGCCCAGCGGGCGGGAGGGTGGTCGGGGCCGGCTGGTGATGCGAATGGGCAGTCCCGAACCCGTGGGCCGAGGCCCGACGAACTTGTCGGCCTGGGGACCGTCCCGTCGGGTGCCCGGCTTGGGAGCCGCCGGCCACTGCTTCAGCAGCGAGGGCTCGCGGAGCAGGCGTCCGAGCAGCTTCAACTGCGGAAAGAGCGCCTTGAAGCTCGCCGTGCGAGCCGAGGCCGCGGACAGGGGAGAGGCTGGACGCGGACCGGTTCTGGCGGCGGACTTCGGCGAAGACTCGATGCGCATGACGCACCCCCGTGCGCGGTACCGACGTGAAAAGGCCCGCACTTGGAGTATCGGCGGATGTGGCGCGAAGGTGCTTCGCTCCGACGTGATGGGGACGTCCCTGATGAACAGGCGACATGACGCGGAGCGTCCTGGGGATTCAGGGGGCCGGAGTGGAGCGCCCGCTCATCCACGTCTTGACGCGCTGGGCCTCGGTGGACCAGCCAGCGGGCTCCGCGCCGTAGAAGCCCAGGGCCTGCTGGGCGAGGGCACGTGCGCGGGAGGCTTCGTGGGTGGGCAGGGCGCGGGCCAGGGCGAAGCGGGTGGCGGCGAGTCCGTCGCCCGGGCCGGGGGTGGCGGTGCGCAGGGCCAGCGCGCGCTCCAGGGTGGCTCGAGCCTCGCGCGGCTTGCCCAGGGCGAGCTGGGCGAGGCCGAGCGTGGTGAGCGGCGCGGCCTGGTCGGGATGGCCCTTCTGGAAGGCCTCGTAGGCCTGGGTGCTGCGCTGGGCCAGGTCCATGGCGTCGCGGGTGCGGCCCTCGCTCAGGGCAAGCTCCGCCAGCAGGGCCTGGTCCGAGGCGGTCTCCGGATGCGAGGGGCCATGGGTCTCCAGGTCCAGCGCGAGGGCCCGCTCACGCAGCTTCCGCGCTTCGGCGTAGCGACGGAGCGATTCCAATGCGGTGGCGAGATTGTTGAGGGGATAGCTGAGCGTGGCGCTGTTCGCGCCCATCGCCCGCTCTTCCAGGGCGACGGCCTGCTCGAGGAAGGGAATGGCCTCCTCGAAGCGGCGGCTGACCGTCAGATGGTAGCCCACCGCGTTGGCGGCCATCGCCGTCTGGGGATGGTCTGGGCCCATCACTTCCTTCGTCGTCTCCAGCACGCGTCGCAGCAGTCGCGCGGTGTGCTCGGCCTCGGGAGTGCGGGAGAGGGAGGCGGCCTGGTTGCGCAGGGACTCGAGGGTGAGCAGGTGCACGGCGCCGTGGGCCTGCTCTCGCAGCATGGCGGAGCGGCCGAAGGCCTCGGCGGCCTGTGCGTACTGGCCTCGGAGGAACGCGTTGCGCGCGAGGCTCGTCTGGAGCAGGGCCTCCAGGTCCGGGGTGCCACCCGCGCGCTCGATGCAGGACTTCGCCTGCGCGATGCTCCACTCCTCCATCGCGGGCGTCTGGGACAGGGTGGTGACCAGTCGCGCGGCGGCACGTGCGGCCACTTCATCGTGGCGCGTGGCCTGCGCGGTGAGCAGGGCTTCGCGCAGGGCCTTCTGCGCGCGAGGTTCGTCTCCGAGCACCAGTCCGAGCCGGCCTTCCAGCTCCAGGGCCTCCGCGAGCACCGGCCGGTAGTCGAGTGCGCGGGCCTGCTCCAGCGTCGCCTTCAGCTCCTCGTTGGCCTGCTCATATCGGCCGGCGTCCACGAGCGCGGTGGTGCGGTCCAGTCCGGCACGGATTTTCTCCACGCGCTGGCGCTGCTCGGGAGATTCGGGGAGTCCCAGGCGCAGGGCATCCACGTTCGCGCAGTCGGCGACGGAGGGCAGGCGCTGGGCCGCGTCCAGCGAGGTGGTGAGCGACTCCGCGTCGGTCTGCGCGAGCACTCCGACCACGGCGTCGAGCGTGGAGCGACGGCGCTCCAGGCAGGCCATGCGCAGCGACAGCACGGCGTCCGACTGGTGGCCGTGCACGCGCGTCGCCTCGCAGGCCTCCTGATGCATGCCGGCCCACTCCTGGGCGAAGGCGTCCAGGCTCTGTGCCACGCGGGAGAAGAACTCGGGGGCCTGGGGTTTGTTCGTGGCGGCGAAGGCCCGGCTCACGGTGTCCTTGCGTGAGGTGTCCCAGATGCCGGCCAGTCGCGCCTCGGCGCCCAGACATGGGGCGTGGCGACGGTTGCCCATCCACCAGGTGACGCCCATGAAGCCGTAGATGAGGAGGAAGCCGGCGGCCAGGATGCTCCGGCGTCGCCACACCACGGAGGGGTCCTTGCCGAGCTCGGTCAGCAGGGCCTCCATGGACGGGTAGCGCTCGTCGGGCGTGGGCGCGAGGCCTCGGGTGATGGCGCGGAACAGCCAGGCGGGGACGTGGCAGCCGCGTGGGGGTTGGCGCACGCGGTTGGCGAGGGACTCCTGAAGGTAGGCGGTGGCTTGTTTCCCTTCGAAGGGGAGCTGGCCGTAGAGGGCCTCGTAGAGCGAGGCGCAGAAGCTGAACTGGTCGCCGCGTGCGTCGGTGCGGCCGTCCTCGTGTTGTTCGGGCGGCATGTACGCGGGGGTGCCCATGACGAGGCCCGCTTCGGTGAGCGGAGACTCGAGCAGGTCGTCGTCGCGCAGCGCGAGTCGTGAGGGCTTGGTGGCACGCCCTTCCTCCATGGCGTCCAGGTCGGCGGTGTTGCGAGCCAGGCCGAAGTCCGTCACCTGGGCGCGGCCGTCCCGGTTGACGAGCACGTTGGCGGGCTTGAAGTCGCGGTGGACAAGTCCGGCCGCGTGAGCGGCGGCGAGTCCGCGTCCCGCCTGACGGAAGAGGTCGAGCACGTCGCGCCACGAGCGATGTTCGGCGCGCAGCCAGTGGCGCAGGGACAGGCCCTCGACCAGCTCCATGGTGATGAAGACGCGACCGGCGAAGGTGCCCGCGTCGTAGACGGAGACGACGTTGGGGTGGGACAGGCGGGCCATGGCCTGGGCTTCGCGCAGCAGGCGAGAGGCGCCGTCGGTGCGGACCACGGTGTTGGCGTCCGGGTGGAGCAGCTTGATGGCCACTCGGCGATGCAGATCCGGGTCATAGGCGCTGTAGACGACGCCCATGCCACCGGAGCCCAGCTTGTCGAGGATGTGGTAGCGGCCCACCGAGGCGCGCGATGACGTCTCCGCGGCGTCGCCCTTGCGAGCGGAGTCATTGAAGGGAGGGCTGGACCGCCCTGGTGCGCCTTGCGCGGGCGGAGGGATGCGGACGCTCGAGCCCAGTGGTGGGGCGGGAGGGGGTGCCACCCATGTGCCCGCGCCCACGGGTGGTTGAGGCGGTGGCGCAATCAAGGTTCCTGGGGCGGCGACAGGAGCGCGCGGGTTCGCCGCGACGGCCGAAGGTGCGGCCTGTGGCGTTGCGTTGCTGGGCGCAGACGAGGATTGCGCGCGCGAACTCGCTCCGATGGAAGACCGGGGAGGAGGAGCGCCTTGTGGGCTCTCGTTCGAGGCCGCCGATGAGGACCTGCCACGAGAGCCCGCCACGACGGATGCAGGAGCAACTGCCTGAGGGCTCGTGCTGGCGGGAGGCTGTGTCGCTGCACCCGATTTTCCCGAGGTGCTGGCGGAGGACTGTGGAGTCGCTGCGCGCCCGCGCGCTCCAGCGGATGTTTGAGGCGGCGTGGAGGTCCTCGCGCCAGCCGAGGCTTGAATCGGTGCCACCGGCGTCCCCGCCTCGGAAGGACGCCGTGGGGGTGGCGCAATCAGTGTCCCCGCATCGGGGGGTAACTGCGGCTCGGATTCGCTCGCAGAGGCCTCATCCGTGAGGAATTGCGGACCCTCGCGGTGATGGAATTCCTCGTCAGTCGAAGCCTGGGATGTGAATCCAAGGCCCGATTCCATCGCGCCTCGCAGGTCGGAGTCCACCAGCGTGCTGGCCCTGTGCGCGGAGGGCGACGGCAAGGCGGGGAGGAGCGGAACGGAGGCCTCGTGTTCGCGGGTCTCCGCGGAGACTCCGGACGCGGGTGAGGGCAGCGGAGCGGGCCTGTCCACCGTTGTGCTGTCATTGGCCACGCGAGCGGCACGAGCGGTCCGGATGGGCTCGGTGGGCGGGTCGAGGTCGGAGACCTCTCCGAGCAGCGCCGCGCGAGGGATGGCCAGGTCCGTGGCCTCATCCTGGGGCGGAGTGACTCGATGAGCGGCGGTGCCGGGCGGTGTCACGCGACCCAGGAGCGCCGCGCATTGGCGGCAGCCCTCCGCATGGCGCCGCAATCGCTGTGCGTCCACGGCGGAGAGCATTCCGGTGGCCAGCGCCCGCGCGGTCTTCTCATCGAAGCAGGACACGACCGGGATGTTCCACCACGCGGCAGGTCCCTGAGAAGGGGGCCTCCTCAAGTGGCCCGGTAGGTTTTGACCTGGGCTTGCAACGATTCAGCCCGAACGTGCCGCGGCGCGGCGGAAAGCCTCTCCGCCACGCCCCGAATCCCTTCACCTGGGGATGAGCGAAATGTCATCCAGGTACACCGCCGCCTGGTCCTCTCCAGAGTCGTCCTGGAAGTACAGGTCGCGCAGCGTGCCCGACGTCGCCCCCATCGCATCGAGCGACAGCGTCACCTTCCGCCACTCGCCCGCGACCAGCGGCCCGCCCAGGGCCGCATCCAGCCGCGCCGTCCCGAGCACGTCCGTGCCGTCATGCAGCAGGACTCTCACCGACTGTCCTCCGGTGGTACCGCCGTGGACCCACAGCTCGATGGACTGGTAACCCGCGATGTCCACGCCCGAGTGATGCAGGAGCACGCCCGCCCAAGTGTCCGGCTCGAAGCGGATGGAGGCCGAGCCCGCGTGGACGATGGCCGTCTCGTCCAGCGAATGCTCCGCCCAGCTCCAATCCGCGAAGCCGCTCTCCAGGGCATCGCCGTAGATGGACAGTCCCGCGGACGGCTCCGGCGTGGTGCGGCCCTCCATCAGCGCCAGGCCTTGCGACAGCGTCACGGTGCGCGCGCCGCGCAGGCGGATGTGCTCCAGGATGGTCGTGAAGCTCGACGTCCGGTACTGCGTGTCGCGCGTGGGAGTGCCGTCGACGAACTCGTGGAAGACGAGGATGAGCCAGCTCTTCTCCGCGAGCGCCTGGTCAATCCAGCCTCGCACCGTGCTCACCGGAATGTTGCGCGCCACGTCGTTGCCCCGCAGCTCGTAGACGATGGTGTCGCGGAAGTTGCGCCCGGCGTTCACCGTGCGGCTGCTGGAGTATTGCTGCCGGATGGCGGCGAGCACGGTGGAGTCATAGCGCCCGTAGGGGATGACGAAGTCGGGCACCGAGGCCAATCCCAGATTGTCCACCAGCCAGTCCCGCGAGTCCCGCAGCTCCGAGAGGAGCTCCGGGGCGGAAAGCGTGGTCAGGTCCGGGTGGGTCAACGTGTGGCTGGCAATGCCGTTGCCTTCGGCGACGAGCGTCTGTACTTGCGCGGTGCTCATGTAGCCACCCCATCCCTGCGCGAGCGCCTGGGTGATGAGGGCGTACGTGGCGGGGATGTTCCTCGCGTTGAGCGCGGGCCGGGCCTTGTCGTACTGCGTGGACCAGCCGTCATCCAGCGTGATGGTGACCATGCCCTGCTCAAAGGGCTGGGCCGCGAACGCGGACGTACGGAACGTCACCACCAACAGTACGACAATGAATCGCAACAGCGGGAACTGCTCAATCATGGACATCCCCCCGCGCCTCATGCGGCGCGGTGCGGGCGATAGCAGAGGTCCGTGATGCCAGGCAACCGAGCAGGCACACACGAGTCGTGTGGCCTGGTGAGCGGCTGTGCCGTGGAGCCAACGGCGGACGCCGCCAGGGATTCGGGCCGGAGGCGGTGGTGTTCGGGATGTGTTCGTAGATACCGCCGCACCCCCGACAGCGTCTTTTGAAAGGACACGTCACATGAAGAAGTTCGCCGCGCTCGTAGGTCTGCTGGGCGTCCTGGGAGTCCTGCCCGCGCATGCCGCCGAGCTCAAGGACGTGTTTGGAAAAGAAGTCCCTATCGGAAAGGGGCGGCCTACCGTGGTGCTGTATGCCAACAAGGGCACCCGGGATGAGCTGCGAGAGCACGCCTACCAGTTCGTCTACGACGTGCGAGCGGTCAAACCCATCGTCGTGGTCCGCGTGGACCTGCGGGACGTCCCCGGCCTCTTCAAGGGCATGGCGAAGGGGGAGATTCGCAAGAGCCACGCGGAGTCGCTCGGCCTCATGCGCGACCTCTTCCAGCGGCACGGCGAGTCGCCGCCCCCCGAGCTCGACTCCTCACTCTTCATGGTCGCCGACAACAAGGGAGAACCGCACCAGTCGGTGGGGCTGAAGAAGGGCTTCAAGACGGTCTACGCGCAGGTGCTGGACCCCGCGGGTCAGGAACTGGCGCGCGGTCCCTTCCCCCAAAGCGCGGGCACGCTTGGCAGGGCCGTGGCCGTCTCGCCCACCTCGCCCGCGTCCGCACGGCTGGCGGGCGTGGTTCGCTGACACGCTGAAGCCCTCGTGGATTCGATACACGACACATTTGGAAACATTCAGGTGTCGACTTCGCCCCGTTTGTTTCATGAAACCTCAAGCTCCGAGAGAAGGTTGGGTTTGACGGAGTCTTTTCGGACTTCATGAGGTTTCCCTGGGAGTAATACCTCCCAGGCACTTCCGGCACTTTCAGTCTTCCTGCTACGCACTTACAGCGCGTGCCTGGAGCATGAAGCGGCGTCCGCCGCGTCGCTCCGCATGCCAAGCAACGGGAGACTTCATGAAGAGGCCGGAGTGGAGCGCGACCGCCACGAGGTGGCTGGTCATGGGTTTGTTTGTCGGTGTGAGCGCGGGATGTTCGGGCGGAGAGCCTGCCCAGGAGCAGCCCACACTGGAGACGGCGTCGAGCCCCCTGAACCCCGGGCCTGACCTGGTGGTGACGGGAGTCCGAGGCCCCGCGAGCGTCTTCGCGGCTGACTCGTTCACCACGACGGTGACGGTCTGCAACCAGGGCACGACATACGCGAACCGTGGCTCCACGGTGGCGGTGTTGCTGTCCCTGGACAACGTGCTCTCCCCGCTGACGACCACGCCTCCTCCGGCGGACCAGTCCCTGGTGGGGCAGGAGACGCTCCATGAGACGCTGGAGGCGGGCCAGTGCGCGGACGTCCGAGTGACGGGCACGTCCTGGTTGCCTCCGGCGGCGCAGGGCGATGGTGCCTACTTCCTGGGCGCCATCGTCGACACGAATCAGTCCGTGGCGGAGGTCAACGAGAACAACAACGCGAATGCGCAGACGCGCATCGGCGTGGGCAACCGGCCGGACCTCGTCATCACCGAGCTGTCGAGCCCTCCCAGCGTGCCGCAAGGCGGGTACTTCACCGTGGCGGTGACGGTGTGCAACCAGGGCACCGCGAGCGTCCCCTCGGTCCGCACCCAGCTCTTCCTGTCGACCGACAACGTGCTGACGCCGACCGGCCCCGGTGCTCCCGCCCTGGACCAGTCGCCGATCGGTGAAGTGCAAACCCAGATGCCGCTGAACGCGGGCGCATGTGTCCGTCGCAGCGTCTCTGTCTGGGCGTCGCTGCCTCCCGCGGGACAGGGGGATGGGGCGTACTACCTGGGCGCCATCGTCGATGACCCGGCGTCGGTGCAGGAGCTGCGCGAGGACAACAACGCCTACGCGAAGGAGCGCATCGGCGTGGGCAACAAGCCCGACCTCATCATCACCGAGCTGCGCGGGCCCGCCAGCGTGTTGGACAACCAGGGCTTCGACGTCCAGGTGCGGGTCTGCAACCAGGGGACGACCTATGCCCCGGGGCATTCGGCGCGGCTCTTCTTGTCGACGGACGACGTGCTGACGCCGACCGGCCCGGGTGCTCCCGCTATGGACCAGTCGCCTGTGGGCTCGATGCAGCTCCCCCTGTTGAACCCGGGGCAGTGCGTGACGCGCACCGTGGCCGCCCAGGCATGGCTGCCTCCCGCGGGGCAGGGCGCGGGCGCCTACTTCCTGGGAGCCATCGTGGATGACCCGTCCTCCGTGCAGGAGCTTCGCGAGGACAACAACAGCTACGCGAAGGAGCGCATCGGCGTGGGCAGTCGGCCGGACCTCGTGGTCACCGCGATGACGTCGCAGGCGAGCATGAACACGGGGCAGGCCACCGCCGTCAGCGTGACGGTGTGCAACCAGGGCACGACGATGAGCAACTCGTCGTGGACCAACCTGTACCTCTCGCTCGATGCGGTGCTGACGCCCATGAACCCCATGGGCCCTCCCGCGAATGACCAGTCGCCGCTGGGCGGACTCCAGATTCCGTCGCTGAATCCCGGGCAGTGCGTGACGCGCGGCGACAGCTTCTGGCCCTCGCTTCCGCCGATTCCCACGAATGCCACCGCGTTCTACCTAGCCGCCATCGTGGACGAGTCCGGCTTCGTGCAGGAGCTGCGCGAGGACAACAACATCTTCGTGAACGGCCTCGTGGGCCTGGGCAACCGCCCGGACCTCGTCGTCACCGAGCTGAGCGTGCCGCCGACCCTTTCGCCCGGCCAGTCCTTCACCGCCACGGCGACGGTGTGCAACCAGGGCACCCTCTCCAGCAACGCGACGCAGGCGCAGCTCTACCTGTCGATGGATACGTCGCTGACGCCGATGATGGTCGGTCCAGGGGGCTCGCCTCCGACGGACCAGGCTCCGTTGGGAATGGTCAGCGTGCCCCCGCTGAGCGCGGGGCAGTGCGCGACGCGCAGCACGTCTGCCTGGGTGAACTACCCCATGGATGGGCAAGGCGAAGGGGCCTACTACGTGGGGGCCATCGTGGACGAGCAGGGCTCCGTGCTGGAGCTGCGTGAGGACAACAATGCCTTCGTGAAGGGCCTCGTCGGCGTGGGCAACCGGGCGGACCTCGTCATCACCGCGATGACCGGACCGGCGAGCATCACCTCCGGCCAGAACTTCACGACGACGGTGACGTTCTGCAACCAGGGCCTCCAGTCCAGCCCCTCGACGCAGGCGCAGCTCTACCTGTCGACGGACACGTCGCTGACGCCGCTGTCGTCTGGCCCTGGCGGTCCGCCGTCGGACCAGGTGCCGCTGGGCTCCCTGTCCGTGCCCTCGCTGAACGCAGGGGTGTGCCTGACGCGGAGCGGGTCATTCTATGGAAGCCCGCCGCCGGACGGGGCGGGGGACGGCGCCTACTACCTGGGGGCCATCGTGGATGACCCGAGCTCCGTGCAGGAGCTGCGCGAGGACAACAACGCCTTCGTGAAGGGGCTCATCGGCGTGGGCAACCGGCCGGACCTCGTCGTCACCGGGCTGAACGTGCCGCAGGCCCTCCAGAATGGTCAGTCCTTCACCGCCGCGGTGACGGTGTGCAACCAGGGCACGCAGGCGAGCACGTCGACGCAGGCGCAAATCTACGTGTCGATGGACACGGTGTTGACGCCGATGCCGTACGGGCCCGGTGGCTCCCCTGCGACGGACCAGTCGCCGGTGGGAGGTGTCTCCGTGCCGTCGCTGAATCCGGGACAGTGCGCCACGCGCTCGACGACGGGCTGGGCCGGGCTGCCGCCGGACGCGCAGGGCGATGGGGCGTACTACCTGGGAGCCCTCGTCGATGACCCGTCCTCGGTGCAGGAGCTTCGCGAGGACAACAACAGCTTCGTGAAGGGCCCCATCGGCATTGGCAATCGGCCGGACCTGGTCATCACCGCGATGACCGCGCCCACGAGCGCGTCCATCAACCAGCCGTTCACCCTCGGCGTGACGGTATGCAACCGGGGAACGGTGCTCAGCAACTCGACGGCGGCTCGCCTCTTCCTGTCGATGGACGCCGCGCTGACGTCGATGTCGGCACCCGGCTCTCCCGCCGCGGACCAGTCCGAGGTCGCGAACGTGAGCATCCCCTCGCTGGCGGTGGGACAGTGCGCCACGCGCTCCGCGAGCGCGACCGCGTGGCTGCCGCCAGATGCGCAGGGTGACGGTGCGTACTACGTGGGGGCCCTCGTCGATGACCCGGCCTCGGTGCAGGAGCTGCGCGAGGACAACAACACCTTCGTGAAGGGGTTCATCGGCGTGGGCAGTCGCTCGGACCTGGTCATCACCGCGATGACCTCGCCCACGAGTGTGACTCAGGGGCAGGCCTTCACCGCGACGGTGACGGTGTGCAACCAGGGCACCCAGTCCAGCACCTCCACGAGTGCGCAACTGGTCCTGTCGCTGGATGACGCGCTGTCCCTGTCGGTGTCGCCGCCCGCGTTGGACCAGGTGGCGATTGGCTCGGTGGACGTGCCAGCCCTGCTCGCGGCCCAGTGCGTGACGCGCAGCGCGAGCGTCAACGCCTATGCGCCCCCGGCCGGTGAGGGCACTGCCTATTACCTGGGCGCGCTCGTGGACTCGAGTGGCGGAGTGCAGGAGCTGCGCGAGGACAACAACACCTTCGTGAAGGGCCTTATCGGCGTGGGGACGAGGCCGGACCTCGTCATCACGTCGCTGACGGGGCCTGTCTCCATCCTCGTGGGCAACACCCTCACCTCGACGGTGAGGGTCTGCAACCAGGGCACGCAGGCGAGCAGCCCTGGCTGGGTGTCGCTCTACCTGTCCGTCGACACGAGCCTCGCTCCGGAGCCTTCCATGCCGGGGCCGGGGAGCAGCGCCAACATGGACCAGCGTGAACTGGGGGGCGCGAATGTCATCGCCCTGAACCCGGGCGACTGCATCACCCAGAGCCTGAACGTGACGGCCCACCTGCCGCAGGACGCGATGGGACAGGGTGGCTCCTACTTCCTGGGCGCCTACGCGGACCCGTACCAGTCACAGCCGGAGCTGCGCGAGGACAACAACTCCAGGACCCTCGCGCTCCAGGTCACCTTGTAGCTCGTTGACAGTCATTGGAGGGGACGGGGCGGGATGGCCCGTCCCCTCGCTTCTTCCAGCCGCTCAGCTCCCCAGCGGTGGCTCCGTCGGGGGGCGCGAAATCCACGCGGCGATGAACACGTCCAGCTCGCCGCGCAGCACGTCCTTCACGCGCGGAGTCCCAGCGCCGGTGCGAGGGTCCTCCACCCGGGCGCTGCGGCCCAGGTAGTAGCGCCGCGCCTCGTCCGTGCTGCCGCCCTGTCCGGCCACCACGCGCGCGGCGATGTCCTTCAGCTCGTCCAGCTCGCCCGCGCCGGTGAGCGTCAGCACGCGTCCGGTGGACTCATCCTTCACCGTGACCTCCGTACGCACGCGCTGGAGGTAGGCGCCCTCGTGACTCTTCACCGGTCGGCCGAGCACCTCCAGCAGCTCCAGCTCCTCCTCGGAGAGAGCGCCGCCCCGGTGCACGCGGACATAGGCGCGCTGGCGCTTCTCGTCCTCCAGCCGTCGATGCAGGCCCGCCTCACCCGCGAGGAAGCCGTAGGCCCCGGGGCCGGCGATGCGCACCACCACGCGAGCCGGCTCCTCGGCTTCCGCCACCGCCACGGCCTCGTAGCCGCGACGCTGCGCCCAGCCCAGGTACATGGTGGCCAGCTCCTGCACCCACGCCTCCTGCGTCTCCGCCGAGTCGCTCGCGCAGATGTCCACCAGGGCCTCGGTGTCCTGGGTGGTGGCGCCGGATGCGTGGAGTGCCTCGGCCATCTGCACCTCGCGCGCGACGTCTTCGACCTGTCGCGCCGCGGAGGCCAGCTGCACCTCGTTCTTCGCCTCGCGCACCAGGCGTCGCCCGAAGAGACACGCGGCCTCCAGGCGCTCCAGTTCGTTGAGGTGGGCCTCCACCGTCCGGAAGGCCCGGATGACATCCGCCGCGTGCGTGGGGTCGTCCCAGAGGTTGGGCGCCTGTGTCTCCGTCAGCAGGGCGGCTCGGCGATCCTCCATCTCCGGCCGTCCCGCGGAGGCCGCCAGCGAGCGGGCCTTGCCCACCAGCCGGTCCATCTCCACGAGCAGCGACTTGCGGTCCAACCGCCGCTTCACCGGTGCGGCGCGCGCGGACGGCAGCAGCAACTGCGCGGTAGGCGAGGGCGGCGGCGCTGCGGGCTCGGCCACCGCGATGACCCGGCCTCCGACGCGTGCTTCCACGCGCACGGGCGTGCCAGGAGGCAGGGGCTTGCGCGCAATCTCCACGGCCAGCGCCGCGGTGAGCGTCTTCTCGATTTCCCGTTGGAGGTAGCGCGCGCCGAACTGGGGCGAATAGCCGCGCTCCACGAGGCGGTCGACGACCTCGGGTGTCACCTCCACGTCCAGGGAGCGCGCGCGGATGCCCTCGCGCTCCAGCACGCGGCCCACCTCGCGCTGCGCGATTTTCCGGATGTCCACCTTGGACAGCGGCTGGAAGTGACAGATGGCATCGAAGCGGTTGAGGAACTCCGGCCGGAACGCCTCGCCGATGCGGCGGTCGACCTCCGACACCATCTCGTCCGCGCGCTTGGTGCCGGCGAAACCCATGGCGGGCTCCCGGTACACCTCCGCGCCCACGTTGGACGTGGCGACGATGAGCGTGTTGTTGCACGAGACGACCTCGCCCGCGCCGTTGACGAACGTGCCCTCATCGAAGAGCTGGAGGAAGCGGTCATGCACGCTGCGCGCGGCCTTCTCGAACTCGTCGAGCAGCAGCACGGAGAACACCTTTCCGTCCAGGAGCGCGCTCAGCTCTCCGCGACGTGTCTCCAGCGCTGGTGCCCAGGACGCGCCGAAGGGCACGCTTTCGTCGCCGTCGTTGGGATAGTCCGCCATGTTCAGGCGCACCAGCCTGTCCGCGGAGCCGAAGAGGTACTCGGCCAGCAGCTTCGCGAGCTGCGTCTTCCCCACGCCCGTGGGGCCCGCGAACAGGAACACGCCGAGCGGTCGGCGCGGGTCGTTCAGTCCCGCCTTGAGCAGCGCCACCGAGCGCAACACCGCGCCCACCGCGTCCGTCTGGCCGAGCAGCCGCTCTCCGAAGAAGCGCTCCGTCTCCTCCAGGTCCAGCGGCATCGCATCGTCCACCACGAAGCGTGGCAGGCGCGTGGCGGCACAGAAGCGGGTGAGCACGTCCTCCGGACCCACGTGGTCCTTGGCCGCGCCCGCGGCCTCCGCCGCCGTCTCCTTCAAGAGCTCGATGGCCTTGCGCGGCATGCGCTGCGCCAGCAGGAACTTGGCCGACAGTCGCAGGGCCAGGTCACACGCGGCCGGGTCGATGGGCAGGCGCAGCTCGCGCTCCAGCTCCTCCGCCACCCGGCCCAGCACCCAGCGCGCCTTCTCCAGGGGAGGCTCGTGCAGGGGGAGCAGGTGCAGTCGCTCCGCCAGCGCCTCGTCGGAGCGCAGCAGCTCCTGCACGCGCTTGGGCTCCGTCTCGAAAATGAAGCGCATGCCGCCGGTGCGCAGCGCGCGCACGGCCACGGGGGCCAGGGGCCCGCCCAGCGCCGCTGGCAGGTCTCGGATGTAGACGATGGGACAGGGGTGCCGCGCCAGGTGGGCCAGCAGCTCCTCGAAGCTCTCGGCGGCCTGGCGGTGGGTGCTTCGCGCCAGGATGTTGGCGATGGACACCTCCACCAGGCGCGACTGCGCCAGCTCCGCGTCCACGCGCCCCTCGGCGATGCGGCGCGCCACTTCCTGCACGAGCGCGCTCTTGCCCACGCCGGGGTCTCCCGCCAACAGCGGGTGCTTGCCACCGCGCGTCAGCAGTCCCAGAACCTCCGTCACCGCGGCGTCCACGCCATGCGCGGCCGGCAGCCGGCCCTCTCGGGCCATCGCGGTCAGGTCCCGGTCGATGAGTCGCTCCTGGTCCTCGCTCTTCCTCGTCGCCATCTCGTCAACCGCCCCCTCGCCGGAGCACGCACTCTAACCGCTGAACCGCCGAGGTGAGCGCGCAATCCCGGCGAGCAGCCGGAAGCCCCTGGAGCGCGGGGCCAGACGGACGCGACGTGCGCGTCAGGGATACGGCTGAGGCGGCACGGGCGTGGGCACACTCCCGGGCTGAGCCGCGGGGATGGCCCGGAGGTATTCGTAGACGGCCCTCAGGTCCGCGTCCCGCATCTTCGCGAAGATGGGCCAGGGCATTACCTGCAGCAGCGCGCCGCCAGGCTCCCGGCCCGTGCGCATCAACGCCAGGAAGGCCTCATACGTGAGGCCCGACGGCAGCCCCTGCGCATCCGGGGTGATGTTCCGCGAGACGATTCCCGTGCCGAAGGGTCTCCCCCCCGCCAGGAAGTTCGCGGTGTTGATCTGCTCTGGCTGTCCCTGAAAGGGGTCCCCACCCGCCGAGTAGGGTGGGTAGGTGTGGCAGTCGGTGCATCCTCCCTGGGAGTTGACGATGTAGCTGCCCAGGCCCACGAGGTTCCGGTCCAGGCCCGTGAGGTTGAGCGTCACGGGGGAGATGACCAGGCCCTTTTCGATGCGCTCCTGGTCCTCGGAGCCCACGGGCGTCTGGGTCTGTTGGTTCTGCGAGTCCGACGAGGAGCTCGACCCACACCCTCCCGCCAACACACCCGCGAGCGCGAAGAGGGCCCACCCCCTCGCCACGCGGCGCCCCGTCCTGAAATCCTTCATGTGTGTGCTTCCTTTCCCTTCACCGGATGTCCCGGTCGGGATGGAGGCTAGGGACGCTGGGGCGAGGGGCCATGCTGCGTGCCGGTGTCAGCCCGGCGTTGCCCCGTGCACAGGTCGGGACAAAGGCTGCCCTGGGGGGCAGCGAGAGCGGAAGTCGGAGGACTCGAACCTCAAGCCGGAAGGCCGGCTCGCACCCGGTAGCAGCGGGGCCTGGCGCCATCGCCAGTCCAACTTCCAATCAGACAGGTGAAGCGAACGGAACACGGTGGAGTCGAACCACGAGCCCCGAAGGGCCCTCCTGGTTTCCAGCCAGGCGGCCGGCCACCCGGCCCGCATGCTCCAAGACACAACGGAAGACAGGGGACTCGAACCCCGAGCGCGTCATGCACCCGCACCGCTTTCGAAACGGGCCGCCGGCCTCCGGCGTCGGTCTTCCAGAAAGTCGCCGGCAGCAGCGCACCCGCCTGCCGGCTCGCGGGGAGGTCCACGGGCGGGAGGCCGCCTCTGGCGGACCTCCTCATCCCCTCCAGGCGCACTGTCCTGGGATGGGCGGGGACGGGGGCCACCTCCGGTGGACCCCCTTCACCTGGAACCTCATGCCTCCAACTCGCCATGCCAGTACGCCACGTCCCTCAAGAACTTGGCCCACGACATGGGCATGCCCTGCTCGAAGACGAACGTCAGGTGCATCGCGTCCGGCAGCTTCTTGGGCTTCACCGGGGCGCAGCGCAGCGCCATCTTCGCGTGCTCCGGAGTCCGGTTGCCCTTGCGCTGGTTGCAGGGCACACACGCGATGACGACGTTGTCCCAGGACGTCCGGCCACCCTGGGCCCGCGGCAGGACGTGGTCATACGTCGCCTCCGCGCGCGACACCTTCAAGCCGCAGTACTGGCAGCGGCAGCGGTCTCGCAGGTAGACGTTCTCCCGGCTGAACTTCACGCCCTTGGGGCCCTTGCGCAGCCCGCGGAAGAAGCGAATGACGGAGGGCATGCGAATCTCCACCGTCACCGAGCGCACGAAGCGGTCCTCGTACTCCTCGACCACCTCGACCTTGCCCTGGAAGATGAGCATCACCGCGCGCTGCCAGGGAATCCGCGCGACGGGCTCGAAGGACTGACTGAGAACCAGCGTCTCCATGACGCAACGCCTTTCGGTTGTATCCGCGGCGAGATTCGAACTCGCACTGGGCCGGGTTTGAGCCGGCGGCCTCTCCCGTTTGGGCTACGCGGACGGACTTCGGGAGTTCCTGCTGACTTGCGACTGCGGGCTACGGACTGCGACGACAGTGCCGGTGGCGGGAGTCGAACCCGCAGCCGGGCAGTGCGCAAACCCAGCAGAATCGCGCCCTTACCCCGCAACTGCCCGAGATGCTTCGGCTTCGACGTCCCGCCACAGTCCCCTTCGTCCCGCCATGTTCCAGCGCGTTCCGCAGGGTCATGCGACATACGTGCAACATGGCGGGGCCTGACAGCGCAGGGCTTCAGTCAGAGTAGAGAGGGGCCGAGCGACGGTAGCCCGGCCCCTCTGGCTTCCTACGGTTCGACGTGGAGAGGATTCAACAGCCCCTCTCGGTCCAGCAGCTCTCGCACCTGCTCAGCCAACGCCAGATGCTCCGGGTTGCTGGCCGTGAAGCGCTCGGGGGTGAGGACAATCAGCGTGCCCCTGTCCTCCACCTTCTCGATGCGCACCGGGGCGGGCAGTGGGGGCACGGTGCCCCGGTGTTGGGCGAGGTAGGTCACCCATCCGACGTAGGGTGACCTCGCGATACGCCCAGCTTCGACCTTGTCGCGGTGGTCGTCGGACATCGCCACGCCCCAATCAGGCTCCCATGCGACGGCGGTTTCTCGCAGCATGTTCGCCATGACGGATGCGCTCAAAACGTGGGCCGCACTCGTGCCGGGCCGAGGCAGGTTGAACACGCATCGATTGACCGTTCGAGCATCGTAGCTCCCGCACCTAATCAGGAATCCGCAATCCTCGTGGGCCTTGGCCTCGCCGTTCCATCCACCGATGTGGAACCCAAGGTTCTCAAATACAGGGTCCCTGTTCTTCCGGATGACTCGCGTCAACTCGTCATGAACGGGCCGAAGCGGACGCTTCAACGAAGCTTCCAGCGTCCTCGCCGTTTCGTACCACCGCGCCAAGGACGAATCAGTCGCAGTGAGCCCCTTCAGGAAACGCTCAAACCGCTTCGCGCACTCTTCGGCCCCTTCCTTTCGCGAGCCCCAGTATCCACCAACGTAATAGGTTTCACTCACAAGCATTCACCTTCACGGATTGGGAGGAGTGAAGACGACCTCTACTCCTCGAACATCGTTTCTGCTCAGCCACTTCTGAATGGCTCTGGCGGCACTCTCTTCGGCGACATGCCACCTGATACTCACGCCCTTCGCAGCTTGGAGCTGTCGGTCGGCCTGAGCGAGAAGCGACTTAGCCCCTGAGTTCTTGAACCAGACTTTCGGGTCGAGCCCATCGAAGAACTTGGCATAGCCCGGCCCCTTGGCATCCAGCAGCACGCCCTTCTCGAAGCCATCGAACTTCACGCCTCCGTCCTTCGTCGTCGTGCCTCCGACCCAGTATGCCTCGTCCGCCGAGTGCCCGGAGATCTGTTCCTGGTAGCGCCGCGCACGAGGTGACATCTTCTCGTTGGCAGGTGCCCACTTGCCGGGCCCTTTCGACGGTGCCCCGCTCTTCGCGGCCGTGCTCGCACGCTGGAGGATGATGGCGGCTCCTGGCCCGCCGCTCAGCACCGCCGCCGCGCGTCCCACCGGCACCGCAACACGTTCCATCGCGAGCGCCCCCTGTGCCGAGAGCGACAGGACCGGCACTTCCGCCGTAGCGAGCGCCGCACCTTGAAGCGTGCGCGTTGTGGCAGACACCGTGCCCCAGGTGGCGATGATGTTCGTCACCAGCTTGGAGACGGACTGAATCTGCTCGCCGCGCGTCATGTACTGGAAGCGCTCCATGTACTCAGGCGACGAAGCCAGCAGCGCGGCCACAGCGGCAGGCATGTGTCGGAGCGCCGCGAGGTTGTCAGCGGGCGACGTCGAGAAGAACTGCCCTATCGCCAAGGCCAGCCCGACGAAGGCTTCTTCTGCCCCGTCCAGCGTGCGGCTGATGACGTCGGCATCGTCGTGGACGTCCGCGATGGGAAAGCCGCTGACCTCCCGCAGCTCGTCGTCCAGCAAACGGAAGACGCCCGTGCGCCCATTGTAGAAGCGACCCAGCTCGAAGCCGTGCGCGCGGAAGGCCCCTTCTTTCCACTCCACTGGAGCCACTCGCTGCTGCGTCCTGCCATTGCTCACCCACGCGAGGCACCCGTCGGGCCGAAGTACCGCCAGATGATTGAAGCGCTCAACCCGCCGCACCAGCTCGGCGCGCGACACCTCGCCCGAACCCAGCACCTCGCGCA
>NZ_VIFM01000148.1 GCF_006636215.1 Myxococcus llanfairpwllgwyngyllgogerychwyrndrobwllllantysiliogogogochensis
CCCAGGCCCACCGCGGAGAAGGCCCCCGCGCCTCCTCCCGCGCCCAAGCCCGCGACAGCGGCCACGCCGCCACCCGCCCAGCCCATGGCGCCGCCCACGACGGCCGCCATGCCACCGCAAGCCCAGCCCAAGGCCGACCTCGCGCTGCCCCCGCCCGTTCCGGATGAGGGACCGGTGTCGGCGACAGAAGTGAAGATGCGCGACATCCAGACGAGCGCGCGCTTCCTCTTCCAGTGCCTGCTGACGGGCGACGTGCGCAGCACCGCCAACGAGCTGTTCTACCCGTTCCAGCTCGAGGAGAAGCGCTTCGGCACACCCGAGGAGCTGGTGGCCGCGTGGGTGAAGCAGCTGCGCCTCAAGCGCACGGACCTGGTCACCCTCTTCGACGTGGAGGTGATGACGCTGGAGGCGATGGAGAAGAAGTATGGCAAGGCCCCCGCCCGGCTCGGGCTGGACCTGCGCAACATGAAGGACATCTGGGTCGCCGTGGGCAACCTCTCCGGCCGCGCCGGCGTCTTCGTCTACAAGCCGTACGGCGACGAGCACCGCGCCTTCGCCTACACGGACTGAGCCTCACCCCGGCGACACCCTCTGGGGGACGCCGGGGCTCGAGTCCGGGGTTTCAGCGCAGCGCCTGGACCAGCTCGCCCAGCCGCGTAAGCCCCTTGCCGAGCACCTCGCGCGAGGTGGCGAAGCTCATGCGGATGTACCCCTCCGCGCCGAACGGGTCTCCCGGCACGGCGGCCACGCGGAAGTCGTCGAGAAGGATCTCCGACAGCTGCAGGGAGCCCGTCACGGCCTTGCCCTTGTAGGGCCGCCCGTAGAGGCCCCGGACGTCCGCGAGCGCGTAGAAGGCGCCCTCCGGCATCCGGCACCGCACCCCGTCCAGCGCGTTGAGGCCGCCCACGAAGAAGTCCCGGCGCGCGCGGTACTCCGTCACCATCATCGCGATGGTGTCCGGAGGCCCCTGCAGCGCGGCCAGCGCGGCCTTCTGGCCAATGGACGAAGCGTTGGAGGTGGACTGGTCCTGCACCAGCTGCATCGCGGACAGCACCGGCCGGGGCCCCGCCGCGTAGCCCATGCGCCAGCCCGTCATGGAGTACGCCTTGCTCATCCCGTTGACGACCACCAGCCGGGGCACCAGGTCCGGCGCCACGTCGCTGATGCCCAGCCGCTCGCCCGTGTAGAGGAGCTTCTCGTAGATGTCGTCCGTGACGATGAGGCAGTCATGGCCGCGCACGGCGTCGGCGATGCCCTCCAGCGCGGCGCGCGAGTACACCGCGCCCGTGGGGTTGCCCGGGCTGTTGATGATGACGGCGCGCGTGCGCGGCGTGAGCGCGCGGCGGATGGCGTCCGGGTCCGGCGCGAAGCCGTCCTCCTCGCGCGTGGCGACGATGATGGGCGTGGCACCCGCCAGCCGCACCATGTCCGGATAGCTGACCCAGTACGGCGAGAAGATGAGGACCTCGTCGCCCTCGTCCAGCACCGCCTGGCAGAAGTTGTAGAGCGCCTGCTTGCCACCGGACGTGACGAGCACCTGCTCCGGCGTGAAGCGCAGCCCGTTGTCGCGCTCCAGCTTGCGGCAGATGGCCTCGCGCAGCTCGGGGATTCCCGCCGTGGCCGTGTACTTCGTGAAGCCGGCCTTCAGCGCGTCGATGGCCGCCTGCTTGATGTAGTCCGGGGTGTCGAAGTCCGGCTCGCCGGCCGCCAGGGCCACCACGTCCACGCCTTGGGCCGCGAGCGCCTTGGCGCGGGAGTTGAGAGCGAGCGTTGGAGACGGCTTGATGGCCTGGAGCCGACGGGCGAGTTTCATGCGCGAATGCGTAGCGCGGCGGCGCCGGCCCGACAAGTGCCGCGAAGGGGGCTACGTCTTCCGCGCGAACTTCGCCTTCAGGGCCTCGTGCACGTTGGGCGGAACCAGCCCCGTGACGTCACCGTTGAAAGAGGCGACTTCCCGCACGAGCTGGGAGGAGATGTAGAAGTAGTCCTCCCCGGTCATCATGAAGACAGTCTCCACCGTGGGCGCCAGCTTGCGATTCATGTTGGCGAGCTGGAACTCGTATTCGAAGTCCGACACCGCCCGGAGCCCCCGGACGATGACGCTCACCCCCCGGCGCTTGACGTAGTCCACCAGGAGACCGTGGAAGGCGTCGACCTCCACCCTCGGGTCCTTCACGGCGTCGCGAATCAAGTCGCGTCGCTCGTCCTCGGTGAAGAGAGGGGTCTTCTTCGGGTTCACCGCGATGGCGACAATGACCTTGTCGAACATCTTCAGGCTGCGCTGAATGAGGCTCAGGTGCCCGTTGGTGAGCGGATCGAACGAACCTGGGTAGATGGCGACCGGCATGTGACAGGGAGTCTCGAACGGCCCCGGATGCCGGTCAAGCAATGGTCAGGGCGCCCGGTAGAAGCTCACCAGGGTGTCCCCGAACCGACGCTGGTCCTCCAGGGTCAACCCCGCATGGGCGTCCGGGGCATTCTCCCGCTTGTCGTGCTCCACCACGAGCATTCCGCCCGGCGAAAGCAGCGCCGCCCCCGTCACCCCGTCCAGCACCGTCTCGACGACGCGCGCGGCATAGGGCGGGTCCGCGAAGATGAGCTCGAAGCGCTCGTTGCGCCGCTGCAGGAACGCGAGCGCCCGGACCACCGGCTGGGCGAGCAGCTCCACCTGGCTCGTGAAGCCCAGCCCGTCCGTGTTCTGCCGACAGAGGGCCTGGGCCTCCCGGTCCTGGTCCACCAGCACCACGTTCCCCGCGCCCCGGGACAGGGCCTCCAGGCCCAGCGCGCCGGTACCCGCGTACAGGTCCAGGACTTTCTGCCCGTCCAGGAATTGGCCCAGCACGTTGAAGATGGTCTCCCGGACACGGTCCGCCGTGGGGCGGATGTGAAGCGATGTGGACTTGGGGCCGGCAATGGCCCGGCCCTTCGCGGAGCCTGAGACGATTCGCATGGCGGCCCTTCTACACCGCGCGGCGGCTACTCGCCCCGGTTCTCCGCGAGGAAGCGCATGACGGAGCCGCCCGTGCCCACCGCGCCCAGCGCGGCGAAGACCTCCGACGCCTCCGCGAACGACAGCGCCTCCAGTCGCTCCCTCGCCTTCGGCTCCAGGGGCGGCAGGCTGTCCTCCAGCACGCTCAGCAGCTCTCCGGCCGCCATACCCGAGGCCGCCGACTTCTCCTCCACGCTCGCGCGGATGTCCGCGGACCAGGAGCCCAGCGCGAGCCGCTCGAAGGGGCCCACGCAGTCCACCTTGCGAGCACCGGCCGCGACATACGTCGGCAGCGTCCGGGGGAAGCCCTCGCGCACGTCTCCCACGCAGACCACCGCGCCGTACTCCGCGGCCAAGTCCACCACGGAGCGCAGCATGCCCACGTCCGGCTCGCCGCCGCCCAAATCCCGCTCCGAGACGCGCACGAAGCGCACCGGCACTTTCCACTGCTTGAGCCCCTCCAAGAGCGTGCGGTACGCGTCCAGCAGGCCGCCATTCGCCGGGGCCGGGGCGCTCAACTCCAGGGACAGCTCCCGCTCCGTCACGGGGCCCACCAGCGCGTTGACGGCCTCCACGGCGGCGTAGGAGTCCAGCCGCGACAGGTCCAGGGACACCAGCGAGAAGCCCGCGTCCACCACCCGGAAGATGCCCTCGCGCAGCGGACCGAGCGAGTCCTCGTCCACCGCCGTCACCCGCACGGGGCCCGCCTGGAGGAACAGGGGCCGCGAGTGCTCGGCCTCCATCGCGGCCTCGTGCACCGCGGCGACGAAGCGCTCCGCCGCGCCCCGGTCCGCCGTGGGGTGCGGACACGCCAGTCCGAGCACCGCGTCCTCGGAGCGCGCCGCGCGCAGCAGTCCGGGCAGCGCTCCCTTCGCCTGCACCGGCAGGCAGGGCAGCGCCACGGGGACGCGCTCCAGCGCGCGCAGCGGCTCACGCGGGTTGAGCAGCGGAATGCGAGAGCCCGGGCCCACGCGGGCCACCGTGTTGCCGGGTCGCAATGACAGCACCTTGTCCAGCACGCTCATGGGGCGCGGAGAATCGTCCGCCCTCGGGGCCCAGCGCAAGATGAAGCTTGAGGGAGCGTCCGTTGCGCTACGCGGCCCCCACCCACGAGGGCAGGTCGGCGAGCGCCCGCTCTCAGTGCACCTCGCCCAGGTGGGCGTAGGTCTCGCTCTCTATCTGGATGGTGGTGTGGTCGATGCCGAACCTGTCGAACAGGTCGTGCTTCACCGCCGAGAGAATCTCGTCGTTGTTGCAGACCATGGGGTCCAGCACCACCAGGTGCGCGGACAGCGCGTACACGCCGCTGGAGATGGTCCACACGTGCAGGTCATGCACCGCCGTCACGCCGGGCACGCGCAGGAGCAGCTCCTTCACCTGCGGCATGTCCACGTGCGAGGGCACCGCCTCCATCAGCACGTCCACCGCGTCGCGCACCAGCCGCACCGCGCCCACCACGATGACCACCGAGATGACCGCGGAGATGATGGCGTCCACCACGAACCAGCCGGTCAGCGCCATGATGCCCGCGCCAATCAGCACGCCCACCGAGGACAGCGTGTCGCCGAGCACGTGCAGGAACGCCCCCCGGACATTCATCGAGTGCGTGCGGTGCAGGAAGCCCAGCGCGCCCAGGTTCGCGAAGAGGCCCACCGTGGCCACCACCGCCATGGGCCCCAGCTTCACCGGCGTGGGCGTCTGGAAACGCTCCCAGGCCTCGAAGAGGATGAAGCCGGTGATACCCAGGAGCAGCACGCCGTTGAGCAGCGCGCTCAAAATCTCCATCCGGTAGTAGCCGTACGTCTTCTTCACGTCCGCCGGCTTGCCCGCGAACCACAGGGCGACGAGGCTCAGCCCCAGCGCGGACACGTCCGTCAGCATGTGGCCCGCGTCCGACATCAGGGCCAGCGACTGCGTCAACCAGCCCCCCACCGCCTCCGCCAGGGCGATGGTCGCCGTCAGGACGAGCGCGAAGATGAGCCGCGTGCGGTCCTTGCGTCGCTCCTCCGCCACCCCACCCTTCCGGGGGCCGTGCCCATGCCCGTGCCCATGGTGATGATGACCGTGGTCATGCCCGTGGTCATGCCCATGCCCTGCCCCGCCGCGAGTGTGAGTGGAGGTAGTCACGGGAGAGAGAAGTGCGGATACAGCCCGGTCCTGAGGTATGAGAAGTGAGAAACGCGATTCCGACGGCCCGGTTCCCTCCCCGGTGCGCGGGCCGGACGGAGGTAGGGATGGACTTCGAGAAGCACCAGAGCCTGCACACCATCATCATGCTGAGAGATGTCATCCGCAAGTGGTGGCAGATGGAGCTCTCCTTCGCGGATCGGCATGGCGTGGTGCACGAGTGGCAGCGTGGGGACATTGCCCCGCCCCCCAATCCGTTCTGCCGAATCTCCCTCTTCTCGAAGGAAGGCCTGCGGCGCTGCAGCCAGTCGGTCCGGGTGCTGCACGAGAAGTTCCGGGGCAACAAGAAGGTGCGCCGCTCGCTCTTCCACGACTGCCACCTCAACTTCAGCATCGTGGGCGCGCCGCTCTACGTGGACAACGAATACGCGGGCTGTCTCTTCGTGGAGGGCTTCGCCCGGCAGATGCTCAACGCGCGCGACGTGGAGGTGCTGCGCTCGCGGCTGCTCCAGTTCGCGCCACCGTTCTCCGACCTGGACCGCGCCGACGAGCGCGTGCCGGTCCTGGACGGCTCGGAGCTGGCGAAGCTGTCGGACCTGCTGGAGTTCGCGGCGCAGGAGATCGCCACCCACGAGTCGGAGCTGGCGCGGCGCGAGGAGCAGGCCCCGCCCCCGTCCCCCGAGGCGCTGGAGCGCTACCGCTTCGAGAAGATCATCGGCCGCTCCGGGCCGATGATGGAGATCTTCCGGCTGATGGAGAAGGTGGCCAACTCCGACTCCACCGTCCTCATCAACGGCGAGTCGGGAACGGGCAAGGAGCTGGTGGCGCGGGCCATCCATCACAACGGTCCGCGCAAGGACCAGCCGTTCGTGGTGCAGAACTGCTCGGCCTTCAACGACAACCTGCTGGAGAGCGCCCTCTTCGGCCACACGCGCGGCGCCTTCACCGGCGCGCTGCGCGACAAGAAGGGCCTGTTCGAGGTGGCCGACGGCGGCACCTTCTTCCTGGACGAGGTGGGCGACATGTCCCCCGCCCTCCAGGTGAAGCTCTTGCGAGTGCTACAGGAAGGCACCTTCCTGCCCGTGGGTGGCACGCACCACAAGGAGGTCAACGTCCGCGTCGTCGCCGCCACGCACAAGGACCTGGGCGAGCTGGTGAAGCGGGGCGAGTTCCGCGAGGACCTCTTCTACCGCATCAACGTCATCCGCCTGCAGCTCCCGCCGCTGCGCGAGCGCCGCGATGACCTGCCCGTCCTCATCGACCACTTCCTGCGCAAGCACCACCGCGAGGGCCAACGCACCCGGGGCCTGTCCACCGAGGCCCTGGCCATCCTCGGCGCCTACGCGTGGCCGGGGAACATCCGCGAGCTGGAGAACGAAATCGAGCGGCTGCTCGTGCTCGGCGGAGACCTGGAGATGCTGCCCGCGGAGCTCTTGTCCAGCCGCATCCGCGACGCCGTCGTCCCCGGCGGAGGGCCGTTCATCCCCCCGCGCGCCCACGGCCGACTGCACGAGGCGGTGGAGGCGCTGGAGCGGGAGATGATTCACCAGGGCCTGTTGCGCACGCGCAACAACAAGAGCCGCCTGGCGCGGGAGCTGGGCATCAGCCGCTCCAACCTCATCTTGAAGATCGCCCGCTACGGGTTGGACAGGGGCCTGCCCGAGGACGACGAGGCGGAGGCGGAGGCATGAGCGCGCAGGCCGTCTACTTCCATCAGGACTTCCTGCACGTCCCGGACGGCGCGGAGCTGTACTACCAGGTCACCGGTGACGGCGAGCCGGGCGTGGTGCTGTGCGACGGCCTGGGCTGTGACGGCTTCGCCTGGAAGTACCTGGCGCCCTACCTCTCACGGCGCCACCGCGTGCTGCGCTGGCACTACCGGGGCCACGGCCGCTCCGGCATCCCCGAGGACCGCGAGCGCATCGGGATGCTGTACACCTGCGATGATTTGCAGCGGGTGATGGACGCGGCGGGGATGGAGCGCGCCGTCCTTTTCGGCCACTCCATGGGCGTGCAGGTGGCGCTGGAGTTCCACCGCCGCTACGTCAGCCGCGTGCAGGGCCTGGTGCTGTTGTGTGGCAGCTACGGCAACCCACTGGACACCTTCCACGACTCCACCGTCCTCAAGAAGATGTTCCCCACCCTTCGCCGGGTGGTGGAGCGCTTCCCCGAGCAGTCCGCCCGGCTCATCCACGCGGCGCTGCGCACGGAGCTGGCGGTGCAGCTCGCCATCTCCCTGGAGATGAATCGCGAGCGCATCGCCCGGAACGACCTGGCGCCCTACTTCGAGCACCTGGCCCGCATGGACCCCGTCGTCTTCGTGCGGACGCTCGACTCGCTGTCCGAGCACTCCGCCTGGGACCACCTGCTGCACGTGGACGTCCCGTCCCTCGTCGTCGCCGGCGAGCGCGACAAGTTCACCCCCGGCTGGTTGTCCCGGAAGATGGCCGCCCGGATTCCCGACGCCGAGCTGGTCCTCATCCCCGACGGCACCCACACCGCCCCCCTGGAGGCCCCGGGGCTGGTCGAGGTCCGCATCGAACGCTTCCTCCGCGAGCGGCTGGGCATGCCTTCCACCCCCGGCTCCCTGGGCGGCAAGGCCTGGAATTCCTCCCCAGTGGGTTCCTGAGGGTGACGCTCGGGTGACGAGATGCCCCGGATACCCGGCCTTTACCCTGTCGGGCGGGGTGTACCCCCTGGCTGAACGTCCGGGGAGCATCCGCGCTCATTGCAGGAGCCGCACTCACGGCATATAAGCCCCCGCCTTCCGGGTTCCGGTGGGGATCGGGAGACCTGTCCACAACGCGGCTTCCCCCCCGCCATTCACCTCAGTTTGGTTCGTATGATTCCTCGCGAAAACATCCGTAACGTCGCCATCGTCGCCCACGTCGACCATGGCAAGACCACGCTCGTCGATCACCTGCTGCGGCAGGCGGGCACTTTCCGTAGCAACGAGCACGTCGCCGAACGGGTGATGGACTCCAACGACCTCGAGCGCGAGAAGGGCATCACCATCCTCGCGAAGAACACCGCGGTCAGCTACAAGGGCATGCAGATCAACATCATCGACACCCCGGGCCACGCCGACTTCGGTGGTGAGGTGGAGCGCGGTCTGCGCCTCGTCGATGGCGTCATCCTGCTGGTGGACGCGGCCGAAGGTCCCCTGCCCCAGACGCGCTTCGTGCTCACCAAGGCGCTCGCCATGGGCCTGAAGACGGTGCTGGTCATCAACAAGATCGACCGTCAGGACGCTCGCGCTCCCGAAGTGCTGGATCTGGTCTACTCGCTCTACATCGACCTGGGCGCGGACGATAAGCAGTTGGAGATGCCCGTCCTGTACACCGTGGCCCGTCAGGGTCAGGCGTCCACGTCGCTCGAGGTGCCCGGCAAGACGCTGGAGCCCTTGTACGACGCCATCATCAAGCACATCCCGCCCCCGTCCGCGTCGGAAGAGAAGACGCCGCAGCTGCTGGTGGCGAACCTGGACTACGACGACTACGTCGGCCGCCTCGCGGTGGGTCGCGTGCAGGCCGGTCGCTTCACGCCGAACATGCCCGTCTCCGTCGTGCGCGAGGGTGGCAAGGTCGAGCAGGGGAAGATCGTCAAGCTGTTCGGCTTCTCCGGTCTGAAGCGCGTCGAAATCCAGGACGCGGGCCCCGGTGAAATCGTCTCCATCGCCGGCATCGAGGACGTGTCCATCGGCGACACGTTCGGCGACCCGGAGAAGCCCGTGGCGCTGCCGCGCATCACCGTGGATGAGCCCACGATGATGATGATCTTCAAGGTCAACGACGGGCCGCTGGCGGGCAAGGAAGGCAAGTTCGTCACCTCCCGCAACCTGCGTGAGCGCCTGTACCGCGAGGCCTACCGCAACGTGGCCGTGCGCGTGGAGGACACGGAGACGCCTGACGCGTTCCGCGTCGTCGGCCGTGGCGAACTCGCGCTGGCCGTCATCATCGAGAACATGCGCCGCGAGGGCTACGAGCTGACGGCCTCCAACCCGGAGCCGATCACCAAGCACATCGACGGCGTGCTGCACGAGCCGATGGAGCTGGTGTTCTGCGACGTGCCGGAGACCAGCGTCGGCGTGGTGACGGAGCGCATGGGGCCTCGCAAGGGCCGCATGTCGGACATGGCGCCGCTGGGCTCGGGCCGCACCCGCCTCCAGTTCCGCATCCCCGCGCGCGGCCTCATCGGGTTCCGCTCGGAGTTCCTCACGATTACGCGCGGTGAGGGCATCATGAGCAGCCAGTTCGACGGCTTCGAGCCGTGGTTCGGCTACATCCCGAAGCGGCAGAACGGCGCCATCGTGTCGGACCGCCTGGGCGACACCGTGCCCTACGCGCTGTTCAGCATCCAGGAGCGCGGCTACCTGTTCGTCCCCGCCGGCATCACCGTGTACGAGGGGATGATCATCGGCGAGCACGCTCACCCGTCCGAGCTGAACGTCAACTGCTGCCGCGAGAAGAAGCTCACCAACATCCGCGCCGCTGGCCGCGACGAGAACGTCATCCTCGTCCCACCCCGCGAGATGGGGCTGGAGAAGGCCCTGGAGTGGATCGCCGACGACGAGCTCGTGGAAGTGACGCCCAAGTCCGTGCGCATGCGCAAGAAGTCGCTGGCCGTGGGCGAGCGCTACCGCGCCGAGCGCGACCGCAAGCGTGAAGAGCGCGCGGCCGACGCCGAGTAGTCCCGACGCCGGCTCCAGGCCGGTGTAGCACCCAGGGCCCGTTCCCGATTTCGGGGGCGGGCCCTTCGTGCGTCCGGGCTCAAGGGGTGGCTGGCCGTCCCGGTCGGGTCCACATCCAACCCCTCGCACTCCGGTGACACGCGCACCGAGGCTCCCGTGGTGGAGCGCACCCGGGCGGGGCCTCCGCGGTTCGGGTCAGCGGTCGCCGGTTCCTCGCGGGGGTGCCAGTCGCTCGAAGATGGCGCGCAGTTGCTCCAGCTCCGCCACGTCGAGCTGGAGCAGCTCGGGCGGTGGCTCGTACATCCCCTCCTGGAGCTGACGCCGGGCCTTCGCGCCACGCGTGGTCAGCGCCACGCGCTTCACCCGCCGGTCCTTCGGGTCCGCTGTCCTCGCGGCCAGCCCTCGCGCCTCCAGTCGGTCGACCATCCAGGTCGCATTGGAGGCATCACACCCCCACTCCTCCGCCAACGCGCGCATCACCTTCCCCGCTCCCACCTCGAGGCTGGAAAGCGCGCGAGCATCGTTGGGAGTGAGGCCCAGCCGCTCCAACACCCGGTCTCTCTGGGCGCGCGTGCGCATGAAGAAGCCGAAGCAGTGTCGCCAGACCTCTTCCGCCAGCGCTTCCTTCCGTTTCGAGCCGTCCCCAGCCATGGACCGAATGTGCCTCGCACCCACCTCGATTGCGAGGCCTCCTTCACATAATTTAACGGATTCAATAGTTGAATGACTTCAACCTTCTCCCAATCATCCCGGTGACGACGGGCCGGGGATTCGGTCTTCGCCGACGCCGGGCCCGACGGAGGTCACCATGGGGAAGAAGCGGTCGCTCTACATCCTGCTGTACTGCAGCTTGTTGTTCGGGCTGGTGCTCGGCGCGGGCATCAACGAAGCCCTGTTCGTGATGCCGGCGTGGTTCCAGGCGCCCCCCACGTCCCTGCTGCTGATTGGTGAGCGGGCCGGGAGCGCGATGGCCTTCTGGCTGCCACTCCAGGCGGCGTTGCTCGGGACGCTCGTCGCATCGCTCGTGCTCAACTGGCGCTCACCGGTTCGCCGCAAGCTGCTCGCGGGCGCCCTGGGTGCCTACGTCCTGGTCTGGGTCCTGTCGAGGGCGATCTTCGCCCCGGAGATCAACGCCCTGGCCGCCGCGGGGGCGCAGGGGCCCTACGACGGGGAGCTGGCGGCGCGCGGACAACGCTGGCTCCAGCTCTCCTGGAGCCGCCATGTCGTGCTCGCGCTGGGCTGGGTCCTGGTGGGTGGCGCCATCTCGAAGTGGGAGGCGGCGTCATGACGAGCCACGGCCCGTTGAGCGGCAAGGTCGCCATCGTCCTCGGCGCCAGCCGGGGCATCGGCGCGGTGACAGCCCGGACGTTCGCGGACGCGGGCGCCTCCGTGGTGCTGGCGGCGCGTTCCGAGGACGCCCTGCGCGCGCTCGCCGCTGACATCGAAGCGCAGGGAGGCACCGCCCTCCCCGTCCCCACGGACCTGGGCGACGAGGCGTCCATCGAGGCCCTGGTCCGCACCACCGTCGCGCGGTTCGGTCGGCTGGACGCGGCCTTCAACAACGCCGCGGATGGGCACATGCCCGCGCCCCTGGCGAAGCTCTCCGTCGAGGACCTGGACCGCGCCTGGCGCATCAACGTGCGAGGCTTCTTCCTCGCCATGAAGCATCAGCTCACCGCGATGCTCGCGTCCGGCGGGGGTGCCATCGTCAACATGGCGTCCACCGCGGGGCTCCAGGGCGTGCGGGGCATGGGGGGCTACAGCGCGACCAAACACGCCATCATCGGGCTCACGCGCTCCGCCGCGCTCGACTACGCGGACCAGGGCATCCGGCTCAACGTCGTCGCCCCGGGGCCCATCCTCACCGGCCGCATCCAGCAGCTCCCCGAGGAGCGCCGGGCACCCATCGTCCGCGCGGTGCCCATGGGACGCATCGGGACTCCGGAAGAGGTCGCTCGGGCCGTGACCTGGCTGTGCTCGGACGCGGCGTCGTTCATCACGGGAACGACGCTCGCTGTCGACGGAGGCAGGCTCGCGGGCGCCTGAGCGCGGTGGGGCTCAGAACGTGTACTTCACCTTCGGGAAGATGGCGAAGGAGGTGATGTTGGGGCCGATGACGTAGCGGGCCAGCAGGTCCGCGCCCACGGAGAAGTGGTCCATGCCCGTGGCGTACTCAAGCCCCACACCCACGCCCGCGTTGGGCGAGCTGATGGCCCGGCCCGGATCTCCCTCGTCCGGGTCCACCGGCGCGGGGTCCATCCGCGTGTAGCCAGCGACGAGTTTGGGCGTCAGGTACAGCCGGTCCATCAGCCGCACGTGGTACGCGGCCGTGACGTCCAGGAACTGCATGGTGAAGTTGTCGGAGAGCGCGCACGTCTCCGTGCCCGGCAGATAGCCCGCGAAGCAGTTCTGCGCGGACGAGCCCATGCCGAAGTGCGCGCCCAGCGAGATGCGCTCCGTCAGGTCATAGCCCACCCCGAGCTGCAGGTAGGTCTGCGCGTTCGAGTACGCGTTCTCACCGCCCACGGTGAAGAACACGCCGATGTTGGTGTCGGTGTAGAAGCCGCGGCGCGGCTGAAAGTCCACCCCTTCCGGGGGCGTGGCCGCGAGGGCCGGAGTCGACAGCAGCGCAAGCGCGGCAACCAGCTGGGACTTCTTCACGGGTCCTCCCCACGCGGTGCCCTCCCGGTCCAACCGGAAGCGGCGCCGGACGTTAGTGACGCCCCCCTCACTTCGGCAATGAGGGGCTGAAACGAAAGTGGCGTGGACCGTTCCGTCCACGCCACTTGAGGGACGCTCAGGGCGTCCCAACAGCGCCCGCGTCCGCTATCAGCCCTCGCCCTCGGAACCCGCGGGCGAGAACATCCACGGATACGTCACCGCCACCACGCCGCCGCCCTTGGGCTCCGGGAACTTCCAGCGGCGGATGCGGGAAATCATGCACTGCTCCGCGCGGGAGTTGCCCAGCGTCGACTCGGAGACAGTGGCGTCGGACACCGCGCCCGTCGGGTCGATGGTGAACGCCACCGCGACCTTGCCCGCCAGACTCGGCTCCTTGTTCAGCTCCGACTCGTAGCAGTACTTGATCTCGTTCTGGTGCCGCCGGATGACCTTGGCGATGACGTCCTTGTCCAGGCCGCCGACCACGGTCGTCTTGCCAGGGATGACCTTGGTGATGGACTTGCCACGGCCGCCCAGGTCGATGCCGCCCGAGCCACCCGCGCCACGTCCGTCCCCCTTGGTGCCCAGGCCACCGATGCCCATGGCCGTGCCGCCACCACCGGTGCCTCCGCCACGAGAGCCCAGGCCACCCACGCCCTGCGCGTCACCCATGGCCGCGCCGCCCTTGAGGCCACCCAGCGCGTTGTTCAGGCCGGTGCCGAAGCCGCCCGGGCCGAACACGTCCGAGGCGCCGCCCTTCATGCCCTTGAACGCGCCCAGCAGGCCGACCTTGCCCACCACCTGGCGGTCCTTCTCCTTCTTCGTCTTGTCGACGACGGGCGTGCCGGGCTTGGACGGAGCCGCTTCCGCCTGCTTCGCGTCCTCCTTGCCGAACTTGCCCTCCTCGTCCTTCGCCTTCACGCCCTCCTCCACGCCGGTGAGCTGGAGCTTCTTCTGCTCCAGCTTCTTCTCCGGCGTGACGAGGAACTTCGCCACGCGCTGCTGGGACTCGAAGATGTCGTCGTGCGGCGCCCGCTCCGCGCGCGGCGTCAGCGCCATCGCCAGCACCACCGCCACGCCCGCCATCAGGCAGATGGTGGCGATCTTGAAGAACGTGTAGTCCGCCTCCACCAGCGCGTTGGCCGCGATGACCGGCGACGGTTTCACGTACCGCGCCACGAAGGCCACCGTGCCGAGCGACACCTCCACCCGGTCATGCAGGCCCAGCTTGAAGACCTGCTCCTTGTCCTCCGCCGTCCCGGTGAGCTGCCCCGCCGCGCGCAGCGCGTCCTTCGACTTCACGTTCCCACGCTCGGTGACGATGGCACCCGAGCCCGCAGGCACGTGCACCTCCAGCACGTCCCCCCGGCTCACCGCCAGCTCGTACCGCTTGCCCACCGAGGGCACATAGACGTTGAAGAAGTTCTTCTTCCCCTCGCCGATGGTGACGGGGACACCGTCCTTGAAGTGCTGCACCTGCAGCAGCGTGTCACCCCACAGCATCGACACCTGGAGCACCTTCTCCCGGGCCGTGGGCATCGCCTCGAGCGGGAGCTGCTCCTGCAGGTGGGGAAGCACCGCGCGCCTGGGCGCCACGGCGACAGGCGAAACCGGAGCAGGCCGCTCCACCCGTGCCGCCGGAGGCGGAGGTGGAGGCCCCACGCGATTCACCGCGGGCGGAGTCACCCGCTCGGCGCGCAGTCCGCCCACGGACTGGGCAGGCTCCGAGCGAGGGCTCGTGAAGACGAACCCTCCGCGCGTCTGGCCTGCTCCCGCCGAGGGCGGTGTCACCACCTGCGGTATCGCCATGGGCACCGGTGTCGGCGCCCGCTGCGTCACCGAGCCCTGGAAGCGCGGTCCGGACACCTTGGCTCCCGCGGGAGCCTGGCGCTCGGGTGGGTCGCCTCCGAAGAGGACCTCCACCCGCGTGCCGCCCACGCGAAGCACGTCCCCGGGTTTGAGCGCCGTGGGGATGACCAGCTTCTGGCCACTCACCTCCGTGCCGCCCTCGCTCCCGAGGTCGATGGCCGTGACCGAGCCGTCCTTGTCTACCTTGAGCATCACATGGAGATTGGAGACCCGCGGATCCTGAATCTTCACCGCCGCTTGGGCGCCCGACCCCACGATAACGCTCTCCGCCTCCGACACGGTTTCCACCGTGGAGCCATCAGGCCCCGTGATTCGAAGGGTCAAGCCGTTGTTCTTCGCCGCCGCCATGAGGATTCTTCCTTCTTCCCTTCCGCTCCCGAAAACGCCTGACCGCCGCCGCTAGAGGTTGTCGACGGACTTCTGAAGCTCCGGGTCGAAGTTCTCCCGGACCTTGATGAGACTCTGGAAGTCCGTCTTCTTGCGGTGGAGCACGTATGAGCCTTCCGGCTTCGTCAGCTCGCCCTCCACCGCGACATCGGTGAAATCGATCACCGTCTTCTTCCGGAAGACCGTGCGGTCCTCCTCCTGGACGATCTTCACCGTGTCCTTCGATTGACCCTGCTCCTGCGCCATCGCCACTGGCGCACTGAACAGCAGCCCCACCACCGTCACCGTCGATGCCAGACGCCTCATACCCAGCCCTCCTGTTGCTTCCTCGGGTGTGACAGCGGGTTCTCGAAGAGGTACCCGCGAGTCCTTGCACGGGGCGATCCAAATCCAAGTCCCTGAATCCTATGGAACTCGCTCGCCGCCTTCCACGTGGGGGCCTGGAGGATGGAAAAAACTTCCCCCAGACCCTGTCATCCCTGCCGTCCTACTTCGTGGGCGGAGCGCTCGCACCCTGGGGCGCCGGCACCGGCGCGGGAGCAGATGTGCCCGTGCCCTCACCGCTCGGCTGCGCGGCCTCCGCTGGAGCGCTCTCGGTTGCCTCGGGCGTCGTCGCCCCTTCGGCTGCCCCGGCGCCTTCCGCGGGAGGAGGCGTGGCCTCCGTGGGCGCGTTCGCGTCCTGCGGGAGCTGGTTCAGCATGGAGCCCGCGCCACCGGTGGCTTCGTCCTTCTTCTCGCCTTCCGAGCCAGCGGTGGCGGCCTCGGGCGGTGGGGCCTTGAGCATGTTCTGGAGGCCCTGGACCTTGGCGGTGATCATCTGCCGCTCTTGTTCAGTGGTGGACTCCAGTGACTTGCAGCGGTCCAGGAAGGCCACGGCGCGCTCCCAGCCCGTGCGGTCCGAGGCGAAGGCCCAGCCCGCGCCGCACACGGCCTCGGGCAGGTCCGCGCGATTGGCGAGCACCTTCTCGAACGCCTCGCCCGCCGCGATGCCCTTCTTCGAGTCGCGCCCCTTCTGTCCATCCAGCGCCCAGGCCAGCGACAGGCGCGCCTCCGTGGAGTCCGGCTCCAGTTCGAGCGCGCGGGTGAAGGCCCGCTCGGCGCCCGCGTAGTCGCGGTAGCTGAGCGCCAGGGCACCGAGGTTGAGGTGGCCCGGGGCGTACTTCTCGTCGAGCGACACGGCCTTCTGGAACTGCGCGAGCGCGCGCGGCCGCTCGTCGAGCTTCAGGTAGACCATGCCCAGCAGGTTGTAGAGGGACGGGTCCTTCTCCGCGTGCTTGCGCGCGGTGCCCACGAGCAGCTCCGCGAGGCGGTACTTCTCACGAGCGTACGCCACGTACGCCAGGTTCTTGTACGCGTCCGGGTGGTCCTTGTTGCGCTCCAGCACGCGGCGCGCGGTGAGCTCGGACTGGTCCAGCTTGCCCAGTTGTCGGTAGGTCGCGGAGAGGCCGTTGAGCAGCGCCGCGTCGTGCGCGTGGCCGGGTGCCTTCAGCGCCTTCTCGAAGAGGGCAATCGCATCATCCCCCCGCTCCTGCTTGCGGTAGACGCTGGCCAGGTTGACCACCGAGGGCGTGTGCGCCGGCTCCAGCAGGAGCACCTTCTCGTAGGCGTTGCGCGCGTCGTCCACGCGGCCCTGGCGCTCGGCGATGACGCCCAGGTTGAACTGCGAGTTGAGGCTCTGCGGCGACTTCGCCAGCACCTTCTCGAAGCCCTGACGGGCGGCGTCCAGGTCTCCGGCCTCATAGGCCTGGATGGCCTGGGTGAAGTGGTCGGAGGCGCTGGCCTCCTTCGCCTCCGGCCGCGCGAGCTGGGAGGGCGTCGTCGAGGAGGCCGGCGCGGAGGGCGCCTGCTTCGTCGGCAGCGCGGAGGGCTTCTGCTGAGGACCCGAAGCGCACCCGGCCGTGAAGGCCAGCGAGCCGACGACGAGCGAGCGGAACCATTTCATCGGCATCATTCCCGTGGAAGTCTTCGACGTGTCGCGAGTCATGGCCGCACCTCCTGCACCGCGGCCGTGGGTGCCTGCGTTCTGTCCTCGGAGGCTGGCGGCTTCGGAGCGCCGTCCTTCGGCTCAGCGGGAGCCGTGGGGGCGTTCGAGTCCGGGGGCGGTGCCGGCGTGGCGGTGGCGCCCGCGGCCCCTCCGGACTCCTTCGCGAGGTCGGCCGTCGCGAGCGTGTCGCTGCTGCGGTAGCCCACCTGCCTCACCTGCGCATAGGCGCCCGGGTGGAAGCGGTTCACCTGGTCCTGCGCGGCCAGCGTCCAGGGGCCGTAGAGCCCCAGCTCGTAGGACTTCTCCAGCGCCTTCTCCAGCGCCTCGTTGGCCTTGTCCTCGAGGGGCAGCGCGAGGTTCTCCAGCTCCGCGCGGTACATGCCGAGCTGGTCCTCATCGAGCCCCGTCGGGTCCGGCGAGTCCATGATGTTGCGAGCGAAGTCCGCGTAGGCCAGGCCGATGCGCGTCAGCGAGGCGATGCCCCACTCGCCCGAGCCCGTGGAGAGCACCGCGAGGTACTCCTTTTCGATGCGCTGGATTTCGCGCTGCTTGGCGGCCAGGTCCCTGCGGATGGTGCTCACCCGCGTGAAGCGGATGTCCGAGTAGCGCTTCCACGTGGGCTCCAGCGCCAGGAAGCGCGCGTGGGCGTACGCGTTGAGCGGCGCGTCCTCCTTGCGCACCGCCTCGGGCAGCCGACCGTACGCGCGCACCAACTCCGCCTGCACGCGCTCCTGCTCGCGCGCGTTCTTGAGCTGCTGCCACGCGAGCAGCTCGTGGTAGCGCGCCAGATAGAGCTGCGCGGGCGTCGCACGCGAGTCCCGTCCGTAGCCGTCCGCGAAGGCGCCGAACGCACGGGCCGCCTCGCTCCACTTGCGCTCCTTCTCCCAGACGAGCGCGGCCGAGTAGGCCACCTGCGGCACGTCCTTGCGCTCACGGAAGCGCGTCACGTAGGCGTTGTAGGCGGCCACGGCCTTCTGGGCTTCACCGGCGCCCTCCCACCACACGCCCGCGTTGAACTGGGCATCCGCCACCCAGGCCCCCGCCTCGGCCACCAGCGCCTTGCGCTCGGCGGCCTTCTGCGAGCGGCGCGAGTCCGCGTCCTCCTCGCCCCCCGGCGTGTCGCTCTTCTTCGCCGTCGTCTTCGCGCGAGCGTCCTTCGCCTTCTTCCCGTCGGCCTCGCCGGCCTTGAGCGCGGCGTCGTACTGGGCCACGAAGGACTCGGCCAGCGTCGCCGCCTTGCGGTAGTCGGCGACCTTCTCGTAGAGGCCCGCCAGCGTGTAGCGCGCCTTCAGCTCGAAGGGGCTGCGCGGGTACTCGGCCAGGACGCGCTCACCCGCCTCGATGCCCCGGTCCAGCTCGCCGGCCTCCTGGGCAATGGACATGGCGTAGACGAGCGCGCGGTCGGCGTTCTCCGACCTGGGGAACTCCTTCACGAACTTGAGGAACTCCTCGGCGGCCTTCTTCGGGTTCTTCTCCTGCTTGTAGACGACCTCGTCCACCCACTTGTAGTGGCTGCCCTCCACCACGCGGCCCACGCGAAGCGCGAAGTCGGAGCCGGGCTTGGCCAGCTTCTTGTTGTCGAGGAACTTGCGCGACAGCGTGGCGAGCTCCAGCCACTCCTGGCGGCTCTCCAGCACGTACATGGTGAGGTCCGCGGCGTCACGAGAGCGACGCTCCTCGGGGAACTTCTCGATGATTTCGCCGAACCGCCGCGCCGCGTCCACGAAGTGGCTGCGGTCATAGAGGATGACGGCCGCCTGGTAGCGCAGGTCGATTTCATCCTGCGTGTCCGGGTAGAGCTTCACGTACGTGTCGCACGCGGAGACCAGTCGCTCCTCGAACTTCGTGAGGGACTCCTCTTCCTTCTCCTTCGCGTCACGCTTGACGATCTTCTGCCGCGCGACGTCGCCCTTGTCCTTCTTCTCGTCGACCTTCTGGCCGTCCTTGAGGTCGCTCTTCGCGAGCTGACCGCGCTCGATTTTGACCAGCTTGTCGTAGGCGAGGATGGCGTTGAACGCGGCGCTCTTGCGGTAGCTCTCGCTGGAGACCTCTCGCGCGGAGTCGCGGTCCGGAATCTTGAACGCCACCACCGCGTCGTACTCGGCCGCGGCGGCCTGCCACTCCTCGAGCGCCCAGAGGATTTCCGCGTAGAAGAAGCGAAGGTTGAAGGCGGAGTCCGCCACGTACTCCGGGTTGGAGCTGGAGGCGAACGCCTCCACGTACTGCTTGTAGATGTCGCGCGCGAGCCGGTACGTCTCCACCTGGCGCGTCTTCTGCGCCTCCTGGTGGTACTCCGTCACCATCACCCGCATCGCCTCTTCCGTGACGTTGAAGGCGTTGCGCAGCACGGGGGCCTTGCCCTCGTTGGACTTCCACCACTCGCCACCCGGGCTGTAGAGGTCCACCATCCGCTTCATCTCCTTGCGGACCTGTTGCCGCTGGCGCAGACCCTCGAAGGCGCGGACGACGGCCTGCTGGTACTCGGGCGCGCTGACGCCCATGGGCTCGTCGTCGATGAGCGTGCGGTAGAGCAGGATGGCGCTGTCGAAGTGACCCGCGTCCACCAGGCCCGCGGCCGTCTTGGCGATGAGCCGGCCCTGGCGCTTCGCCGGCGCCTTCTCGCGGAAGTACGAGATGGCCTGCTTGGGCTGATCCAACTGGACGTAGAAGACCGTCAAGTCATTGAGCGCCTCGGTGCGCAGGTCCCCCAGCTCCGGCTGCTTCGCGGCGTAGTCCACGACTTCGTGCAGCTTCTTCAGGCCCGCGTCGTAGTCGCCGGTGTTGTAGTCGCACCAGGACAGCTTGTAGACGGCGTAGCCGTAGATTTTCGGCACCCCGGAGTCGCGGGCCTTCTCGTAGTTGGCCTTGGCGGGGATGAGCTTGTTCGACTCGAAGTAGTGATTGCCGAGCTGGATGTACGCGTCCGGCACGAACTGCGAACGAGGGAAGTCCTTGATGAGCTCCTCGTAGCGGGCCACGGCGTCGTCACGCCGGCCCAGCTCGTAGAGGTTGTAGCCCATGGAGAAGAGGACCTCGTCGCGCTGCGGGTACTGCGGGTATCCCCGGAGGATGTCCTCGTAGATGCCCATCGTCTCCGTGCGGTAGCGCTCGCTCTCGCGATGGTCCTGCTTGGGGGCCTCCAGCTTCTCGCCCCGCGCCTGGGCCGCGTCGAACTTCTTCTCCTCCGCGAGGAAGCGGTCCATCTCCAACTGGTAGAGGTACTTGGACTTCTCCCAGTACAGCTCCGACAGGCGGTAGAGCATCTCCGCCTTCTGCTGATTGCCGTCCTGGAGCTTGGGGATGAGGCGCTTGAAGGCTTCAATCGCCTCGTCGCGCTTCTTGTCCGCCAGCGCGTTCTTGCGCGAGTCCGCGATGCGAGGAATGTCGGCGAACTTGGCGGTGGCGGGCTTCACGCGCGCCGGACCGCGCCGCACGTCCTCCGGCGCGACACCCGGCGGTGGCGCCGCCTTCTCCTCCGCCTTCTTCGCCTGGGCGCCCTTCTTCGCCGCGCCCGCCGCACCGGACGTCTTCGACGCCGACGACGCCGCGGGCTTCTTCATCGCCTTGCGCGCTGGCGCTTCCGCCGCCTCTCCCACCCCGCCGCCAGTAGCGAGCGCCACGCCCACCGCCAGCGCACCGAAACGAAGCACCACCTTCATGCGAGCTCCCGACTGTGAAGCCGCCCCGACCACCGAGCAGCCGTTCGCCCGGGCACGAGGGACGAACGAAAGTAGACGCGCACTCCACGAATGAGAAGTGGCGTGGAACGCCTCTTGCGATGGCATGCAGCGCACCAACAACGCCGAAGGGGACCACCCCGGCACCTGATGTGCGCCAAGGAGGTCCCCTCGTGGACGATGTCTGGGCAACCGTGGCCCATGGCGTCACGGCTGTTGTTGCTCGGCTGTCTTCGCCGGGCAGCCACGCTTCAGCGTGTACTGGTAGTAGCCAATCTCGTCGATCCAGAACTCGCCCTGGAACTTCCAGTAGTTCCACGCCGCGCCCGGCATCTTCGGCCGGTACAGCGACTGACGCGTGAGCAGCGCCTTCTGGTCCACGCCCGCCTGCAGCAAGTCCTTCTCGTCCAGCGCCGTCTGCACGCGGATGATTTCGGCCTGGTCGGAGAAGGTCCGCAGGTTGTCCGCCGCCTCGCGAATGCGGCTGCGCGCCAGCGTGCCGCCCACCTGGAGCAGCGTGCCGCGCACGTCCTCCAGCGAGGCCACCGTCTGCGTCGCCAGGGGTGTGCCGCGCCACGGGCCGCCGCTCAAGTCCCGCTTCTCCTCATCCAGCTTCGCCAGCACGCGCATCACCTCGCGGATGCGCTCGTTGTTGCGCAGCCACAGGTACACCGGGCGCGGCAGCCGGCGATTCTCCGCGGCCACCAGGTTGTAGGCCTGCACCAGGTCGCCGTCCTCGGCGGTGAAGGGCTCCAACTGCTTGGCCATGGGGCCATACAGCTCGTCGAAGGCCGCCAGCGTCGTCTTCACCTCGTCGTAGAGGCACGAGTAGTAATAGACGGTCGACTTGAGGATCCACGACTCCGGCTGGAAGGCCCCGGCGAACTGCGGCGCATGCAGCGCCTGGAGGCTGCCGAGCGCTCCACCGAAGTCCTCGTTCTGGAAGCGCGCGAAGCCGTTCTCGAAGAGAGACTGGTCCCAGTAGCGCGTGTAGCGCGGCACCTTCTCGTAGGCGACGGTGGCGTCGGCGTACTCGCCACGGCGGTAGTGCAGCCGGCCCAGGCCGATGAGGGCCAGGTGCTGCGTCGCCTTCAGCTCCACCTGCGGTTCATTCGACGACAGCGAGGCGTTGAAGGCGGCCAGCGCCTCCTTGTCCAGCGCCTCACCCTCGCCGGGGCGGCCGGGGAAGCGCGGGTCCGCGAGCACCACGCCCAGCAGGTAACGCGCCTTCGCGTAGACGCGGCTGTCCTTCGGCACCGCCTCCAGCAGAGAGCGCGCCTCCTCGAAGCGCATGCGACGCTGGCTCACCGTGCCCACCAGGTAGTTGATGCGGGCGAGCACTTCCTTGGGCAGCGTCACCCACTTGTCCCGCACCTCCTCCGAGTACGCCTGGTTGAGGATGCTGGGGATGAGGTTCTGCTCGTCCAACTGCTGCTGCATGTCCACCAGCCCCTCCACCGCCTTGAGGTACGAGGGGTGCGAGGGCCCGGCGTTGACGATGGCCGCGTAGGAGATGAAGGCCGAGACGGGCAGGCCCTTCTTCGCCAGCGACTGCGCGAGGAAGAACTCCGCCTTGCCCTTCGTGTCCGCGTCACCACCGGACTCCGAGGCCTGGAAGAACAGCGGCGCGGCGGTGTCGAAGTCACCGGCATTGAAGGCGGCCAGCGCGCGGTTGTAGCCACCCGAGTCCTGCTGGGCGGCCACCGCGAACGGCGCCAGGACGACGAGGATGTGGAGCAGTCGTTTCATGGCGAGTCGTGCCTTCATGGCGAAATCAGAAGAGGAACGAGAAGCCTGCGTAGAAGCTGATGTTGTTGAGGACGTCGGAGGACGGCTCGGCCACCAAATCCCGGCCGAGGATGATGTCCTCGCGGTAGTTCTTCTTCGTCTTCGGATCCACGCCGTCGAACTTCTCGTACTTGCAGCTGCCACTGAGCTGCAGCGAGCTGAACTCCTGGCCACCGGCGCGCGCGGCTTCCAGCGTCTCGAAGTCCGCCAGGTTGCAGCCGTCCACCTTGTCCACGCGCGCCGTGTAGATGAGGTCCCTCACCTCCAGGCGCAGCGCGTACGACTCGCCGAACTGGAGCCGGAACCCACCGCCCACCGAGCCGAGGAACTTGTTGCCCGTGTCACCGAAGCGCGCCGGCACGTTGTAGCGCTGCCCGTCGACCTCGTTGGAGACCTCCGGTCGGATGAGGTGCCGCGTGGAGCCCACGCCCGCGCCGCCGCTCAGCACCAGGCTGAACTGCGCCAGCTTGTCGTCGAGGAACGCGAACTTCCCGTACAGCGGCGTCACCTCCACGCCCGCCTGCGCGCCCCAGACGAGCAGCAGCGACGAGGCGGCCTGGGCCTGCTCGCGCACCTTGTCGATGAGCTCCAGGTTGAAGTCGCTCTCGTTGGTGTGCCAGTTGTACTGGCCCGTCACCTGGAGCGCGAAGTTCTCCTGCAGGTGGTAGCTGTAGTGCAGCGCCGTGCCCGCGTGGTTGGTGTACTTGCCGTTCACCTGGACGACGGCCGGGTACAGCGCCAGCTCGTGCTTGCTCTCGTCCGCGAAGCGCTTCTTCTGGACGATGTGCAGCGACACGTTCGGGTTGTAGAGCGGCGCGCCATTCACCAGTCGCTGCTGCTGGACGTCCGTGGTGCGCGGTGCCTCGTCCGACGCGGCCAGCACCGGCGCGTCTTCCGGCGTCACCGGTGCATCGACGTCGCGCGCGCGCTCGGGCTCGGACAGCACGGGCTGCTCGTCCTGTGCGTCATCCATGGGCGCGAGCGCGGGCTCGACTTTCGGCGCCTCGGCTGCCTCCATGGGCACGGTGGGCTCCGGACGTGACGTCGGAGCGCGAGGCACCTCCGGCTTCGGCTCCGGGGGCCGCGCGGGAGGCGGAGGCACGGACGTCTCCGCGCCCGGCCCGGGCACGGACGGAGCCTCTTCCGCCTGGGCGAGCACGACAGCGGGCTTCGGGAAGCGCGGAGGGGCGGCCTGGGCCGCCGCCGCGACGAGGAGCGCGAGGGACAGAATCGGTCGCATGGTTTTCAGGAGGCCCTAGAAGGAAAAGGTGTAGCCGAGGTCGAACTGCACCAGGTGCGTGAGGCCGGGACTGGAGGCGACATCACCCGTCACCCGCCCCGCCTCCCAGTCGTCGCGGACCAGGTTGACGCGGTAGTTGTCGCGGAACACCCAGTCGCGCAGCTCCAGCCGCACGCCGTGCTTTTCGAGGATGAAGAAGCGGAAGCCCACCGCCGCGGACACCACCGGCGCCACGCGCGTCTCGCGCACCCAGTAGTTCTCCGAAGCGGAGCCCCGGTCGTCCAACGAGGTGCGGTTGTCACAGACGCCCAGATCCCGATCCACCACCTGCGAGCACTGGATGACGGAGTTGCGCTGGAAGCTGCCCACCCCGCCGCCCGCCCAGACGTACGCCTGGAAGTGCGCGGGCAGGTCGGACACCAGACTCAGCTTTCCGTAGATGGGCGCCCACCGGACGCCGGCCACCCCGTGGAAGTTCATCTCCCAGAGGTCCTCCAGCTCGTCCGTGACGCGCTTGTCCTCGCGCGCCAGGAAGCTCTCGGAGATGGAGCGCGCCAGTCCCGTGTGGCGGCTGGCCGCATAACCGGCGCGAGCCTCCACGGCGAACGTGTTGAAGAGGTTGTAGGCGACGCCAGCGGAGAAGAAGTAGTGCGCCGTCAGGTGCGTCTGGAGGGGCAACCCCACCCCCAGCGACGCCTCCAGGTGTCCGCCCGGCTCATACAAACGATTGCGGACAACGACGTTGTCGAGGACAGCCTCGTCATCCTGCGCGGCGGCCCCAGTGGCCGCCAGCCAGATCAGCAGTGGAGCAAAGACGCGGAGCGTGCGTGCGTTCATGGTTCCTGCCCGGCCCAAGGGGATGGGCCGCCGTGTGCGGGAGTCCAAAGCCTCCCCCATCCAGGGCGCCTGCGTCACCCGACGCCAGGTGCCTTCGTGGCGCATCCATGTGCGCACGGCTTCCACTCACGACAAGCCACGGAACCCACGGGGCGGAATTATTTTCACCCTCGGGCAACCGCGCCGCCCACCGGTCAACGTTTCGGGGCGGAGAAACGCCCACGCCTGGGCACGACACAGGCCACGGCTTCCCACCGGGAGCACACCCGTGCCCCTCCGGCCTCAGCGAAGCCCGCAAAAGAAAACGCCCCGCCCGGATGCCCGACGAATCGGGCCCGGAAGCGGGGCGTCAGGAGCGCTTCAGAAGAAGACGCTCAGCAGCGGATCAACCGCGGCGCGCGGCCTTGTGCTGCTCGCGCATCGCCACCTTGATGCTGGGGCGCAGGAAGACGATGGCGTTGTTGTGGCCGGGGACGGCGCCCTTGACCAGCACAAGGCCCTTCTCCAGATCCACTTCGACGACGGTCAGGTTCTGCGTGGTGACCTGCTCCACGCCGTAGTGACCCGGCATCTTCTTGTTGGGGTACACGCGGCCCGGCGTCTTACGCTGACCGATGGCGCCCGGGTGACGCTGATACTCGTGCGTACCGTGCGTCTTGGTCTGCGAACCCTTGAAGCTCCAGCGGCGCATGACGCCGGAGAAGCCACGACCCTTGGTCACGCCCGTGACATCCACGAGCTGACCCTTGGAGAAGAGGTCCGCCTTGACGGCGTCGCCGACGTTGAAGGAGGTGGCCTCCTCCACCGTGACGCGGAACTCCTTCACGTGGCGGCGATACGGGACGTTGGCCTTCTTGAAGAAGCCCCGCTCGCACTTGTTCAGAATCTTCTCGCGAATCTCACCAAAGCCCAGGGTGACCGCGGAGTACTGATCCTTCTCCGGGGTACGCTTGCCCACGACCTGGCAGGTGCTCACGTCGATGACCGTCACGGGAACGAGGTTGCCCTCGTCATTGAACACCTGGGTCATCCCGATTTTCTTGCCAATCAGACCCTTCACGTCGTCCTCACACTGCCAGCGCGCGTAGGCGCGGAAAAACCCAATAAAATCAATGATCTGGCCCGCGAACTACACTGCGGTCCCCAGGAAGCGGCGCAATGTAGCAGACATACCCCCCACGTCAAGCACTACGGGCGGGGGGGTACCTCACTGAGCGCGATCAAGCCTTGGGTAGAAGGCCGCGAGCTGCGCGTCAGCGATGCGCTGAGCGTACACGTCCTCGCCCAGCAGGAACAGCGCTTGATCCAGATAATCCTCGGCCGCCTTCACCTGTTCCTCCAACGTGGCGATGGTTTGATCCACTTCCGCCATGCGCTGGTCGTGCTCGGCCAGCCGGGCCTCGGCCTCGTCCTCCATCTCCAACAGGCGCTTGTGCGCCAGGATGCCGGGGGCGCCGGGCTGACCGGGCTCTGGGGTGAGGGCGGTGGACAGCCGGAGGTCCAGGTCCTCGACTTCCCGGCCGAGCCGCATCTGGGTGAGGCGGTTCTTCTTGAGGTTGGTGCGCGCGACGTCGATGCGGGCGACGTCCTGTCGCGTCAGCTCCATGTCGGCGATCTTCTTCTCCAGCTTGATGAGGCCATCGGCGGCGTAGCGCAGCTCCGCGCGCCGGGTGGCGAGCGTCTTGCGCAGGTCGTTGACCTTGCCGTCGATGGCGTCCACCGCCTTCTTCCATTTGCGGACGATGGCCTGGTGGCCGACCTTCTCCGCTTCCTGCTCGTCGAGGAACGCCTGATAGGCGGCGTCCTCATCGTTCATCTCCTGCTCGAGCGCCGCCAGTTCGTCACGGCGCGCCACCACCGCTTCCTCCGCCTTGTAGACACGGTCCATGGAGCGGGGGCAGTTCGGCTTGCCCGGGAGCCTGTCCCGGGCGAGGTCGCCGAGCTGAAAGATGAGATCGTCGTAGCTCTCCTTCGCCATGGGCGGATTTCTACGCCCAACACGCGGGGACTGTCACCGGGAGAGCGAGCGCCCGACGCGCGTTTTCAGGAGTCGGCGGGCGCGGCGGCGGCGGGGGAGCTGGCCATGGTGGACGCGGCCAGGGCTCCTTCGGCCAGGGCGAGCAGCTCCCGGGCACGGTCCTGCTCCTCGGTGCGGTTGAGCTCGCAGACCCACGCCGAGGACAGGTCCGCCTGCTGCCGGGCCAGCTCGGCGGTCGTCTCGTAGCGCGCGGCGGACGCTCGGGCGAAGGCGCCCTCCCGCCGCAGCTCCAGGAGCGTGTCCGCGTCCAGCTCGATTTCCTCGGGGGGCACCGGCAGGGGCCCCCGTCCCAGCGCCGCCAGTCGCGCGAGCAGCCGCGAGGCGTGCGCCCGGCAGAACGCGGCGAGCACCATCAGCCTCGCGCGGACCCTGGCGTCCATGATCCGCTCGGCGAGCATCGTCATCCGCCGGGCGGAGACGACCTCCGCCTCCCACGCGGCCGCCAGTGCCGCGGCCAGCCGGGTATGCCTCGCACCCATCTACGTCCCCCGATCCCTACCCACTTCGAGCCCAACGTAGGGATGGGTGCCGCCGGATTCAACCGAGTGCGCGCTCGACCATCCAGTACCCACCAGCGGCGAGGATGCACACGGACAACACTCGCACCGCCCCGCGGTGCACCGCGGGCCTGCGCTGGAGCATGCGCAGGGGCGGCAGCAGCACCACGACGACCAGGGCCTGCCCCAGCTCCACGCCCAGGTTGAAGCCCACCAGCCCCTTCACCACCGAGTCCCCCAGGCCATAGCCCGCCAGCACGCTCGCGAAGCCGAAGCCGTGCACCAGCCCGAAGAGGAAGGTGATGAGCGCCCGGTGGCGGTGCTCGCGCAGCACCAGGTTCTCCACCGCCACATAGATGATGGATGCGGCGATGGCGGCCTCCACCCAGCGCACCCGATCTCCGTCGAGCACCACCCAGCCGAGCGCGGTGGCCCCCAGCGTGATCGAGTGCGCCACGGTGAAGGACGTCACCAGGAGCAGCACCCGCTTGAGCCCGCCTCCCACCAGCAGCACCGCGAGCAGGAAGGCGAGGTGGTCCACGCCCTCGAAGATGTGGCGCAGGCCCAGCCCCACCCAGCCGCCAAACCCGCTGACGGCCGACGAGGCCCCCTGCCCCGGCCCGGGAA
>NZ_VIFM01000149.1 GCF_006636215.1 Myxococcus llanfairpwllgwyngyllgogerychwyrndrobwllllantysiliogogogochensis
CGGGCGGGCCGTGCATGGCGCGCCGGCCCACCGTGGGCATCACCCTCATCGACGGGAAGCCGATGCAGATGCCGTAGAAGGCGCTGAGCGCGAAGATGCGCATGACCTCCGCGGGCGGAGTGGGCGCGGGGAGTATCACGAACGCCGTGACGAGCGCCGCGAGCAGCAGCGTGCAGCCCGCGAACAGCGCCCAGCGCACCCCGGGTTTCATTTCGCGCGCCGCACCGTCATCTCGAGGAACTGACCGAATGTCTTGCCCCCATCGAGCGAGAGTTCTCCCTTTTCAACCCACACCCCGTCGCGCACGTCCAGCGTGAAGCGGACGCGGCCCTGAGGCATGTCGAAGCCCCACTGGAACACCCCATCGCCCAGCAGCTTCATTTCGGTGTCCACGACGCCGCCACCGAACCGGTATGCACTGAAGCGCACGCGGCCAGCGGCCTCATCCCAGGAGAGTACTCCGAGTGCCTGGTGCGTGGGGACCTCGGGGGCCGTGGGGCTCGCTCGGCTGGTGCCCAGTCCCTCCACCACGAGCACGGTTCCGTCGAGGTGCGGCTGCACGGTCTCCTTCAGTTGGAACGTCTTGCGACCGCCCGCATGAGGGCCCATGTCGACCCATCCGTCTCCCCGCCAGTTCCCCACCAGGACCTGGAACGGCGAGAGCTTCTCGCGGTGCCGGGCGGCTGCTTCCGCGGCGGAGGGTGGCTGTCTCGGCCGCACAGGAGGCGTGGGCTCCGCGGCGAGGACAGGGGCGGCCAGTGTGAGCGCGAGGGCGACGAGGAGGTTGCGGGCGTGCATGAGAGGTACTCCCGTTCGTGGGTGCCTTCCGGTCCTAGTTCAGGGGCACTCGCCGGGCGCGCGGGTTCCGACGAGAGGTCGGACTTCAGGGACGAGGGGTTCATCGGCACCCGAGCGGGGGCTACGCCGGTGTCGTTGGTTCCCCGTGACTTCGCGCAAGGACACACTGACCGTAAAAGCAGATGTATTACGAGGTGTCCGGCAAGGGCGACCCGCTGATTGTCCTGCACGGGGCCTACATGAACATCCCGACGATGGGCGCCATCATCCCCAAGCTCGCGAAGACCCATCGGGTCTATGCGCTCGAGTTTCAGGGACACGGCCGCACCACCGACATCGACCGGCCCATCACCTACCCCCACCTGGCGGATGACATCGCGGCGTTCATGGACGCGGTGGGACTCAAGAAGGCGGACGTGTTCGGCTACTCCATGGGAGCCGCCGCCGGGCTGCAGTTCGCCATCCGCCATCCGGAGAAGGTGAACAAGCTGGCCGCCGCTTCGGTCGCCTACGATGTCGAGGGCTGGCAGCCCGAGTTCAAGGAGTTCATCCCGCAGATGAAGGTGGAGATGTTCCTCGAGATGCCGTTCGCGAAGGACTACCGGAAGCTCGCCGCCAACCCCGAAGGATTTCCGGAGCTGGTCCGGAAGCTGATTGCGCTCGAGAAGGAGCCGATGGCGTGGGGGGAGCAGGTGAAGGCGCTGAAGACTCCGGTGCTCATCATCACCGGAGATGCCGACGTCTCGACCCTGGAGCATTCGGTCGCCCTGTTCCGGCTCCTCGGTGGTGGAGGCGCGGGCGACATGGGCAAGCCGCTGTCGCCCTCGCGCCTCGCGGTCCTGCCGGCGACGTCACACACCGCGGTCATCACGCAAACGGAGCTGTTGCACGCCTTCATCGAGCCCTTCCTGAAGGGCATCACGCCGAAGGGGATGTTCGAGGCTCCTTAAGCCGGTGCCTCGAACCTCTCTCCCTGTCACCGCGTGAATGACGGGGAGGCTTCCGCCTCAGGACGGCTCAACGGCGGACGAGGAGTCGCAGACCGCCCATGAACCAGGAATGGAAGCGGGCATCCTGTCCGTCGTACCTGGCCAGGGTCCCCGTCACGTAGGGGCCGAACCACACGGGCCCCGCGACGTTGAAATCGATGCCCCCCTGAAGGTTGCCCACCTCGAAGCCTTCCAGGCGGCCATGCGACGAGGTCGGTTCGAGTTCTCCGGTCATGACGGAGGGCACCTGGTCGGCATCGAGGACGTCGTAGCCAACGCCCAGGCCCACCCACGGGCTGAGCTTCTCCGACCAGGGGTGGTGGTAGCTCAGGTTGAGGCCGATTCGCATGGCGCTCGCACCGCAGTCCCCCTGGCACTCGCTGACGGCGAGCCCCACCGCGTACTGGAACGAGGCGCCCACGTAGAAGTGGGAGCCCAGGAACGTCCCCACGTCGAGCTGCGCGGGGACGATGCCCTTCACGATTTCGTCCAGGTAAATGTCGTAGTGGCTGTCCCCTCCCTTCGCGATGCCGATGGGAAGCCCGTAGCCGGCGCGAAGGCCGAAGGAGAGCTTCAGGTCCTCGGATTCGGCCTGGGCGACGGGTGCCCCTGCGAGGATGAGCGTGATGATGGCCCCGAACGTGACAACTGAGTTGCGCATGATGTCTTCCTCTCGCGGTGATGCGATGTGAATCACCGCCGGGCCCAGAGCGGGGTCGGCCTCCCTCGCCTGGCCCGACGAGGCGCCAGTGCAAGCGCGGTGCCTTCCCTGTTCTCCAGGTGACACCAGGATGGACCGCGAAGACAGCACGACTCGGGGACTCAGAATTTCGCGGTGACGCGCCAGGGAGGCCGTGCTCCAGGGGAGGCATGACTTGTGTGTCGCAGCCTGGATGAGGCGCGGAGGGTGATGCGGGGAGTGCTCAACTCGAAGGCCAGGTGGTTGCGCGCGAAGCCAATGCCGTTGTGCAGCCCATTGGCATCCATGAACAGCCATTGCATCACTCCCGCCGCCTCCGCGGGCTCGCGCCCAAGCGTGGACCTCTACACGCCGAACCGCGGGGATACCCCGGCGTATCCGCCCTGCCGGTTCCGTCATTGGCATCCACCGGCCTGCCCCTCGGCGCCACAGCCCCACCCGGTCGTGGTGGAGCTGTCGGCGTGAGCATGTTGGAGAGGCGCCACCGTTCTCACCCAGCCGTCAGGGCTACCGCCGCGCCCCGCGGCGTGCTCGTGGAGCCAGCACCCCCAGCGCCATCAGCGCAAGGAAGGCCCACGGAGCACCGTTCGTCTGTGCGCAGCCACAGCCACTCGACTCCCACGGAGGCAGCATCGTCGGCTGACCGGGTGACGGGCGCTGCGTGCCGGCGTCCGGCGTGCCGGCGTCCGGCGTGCCATTGCCTGGCTGCGACGGGGCGCGCACGACCTCCACCTGGAAGGTGCACCACGCGCTGTTGGCGCGCGTGTCCGTGGCACTCACCGAGACGTCAGTGGTCCCCAGGGGAAGTTGGCGGCCCTCCGGGGGATTGAACTCCACCCGGGTGGTGGACACAGTGTCCACGACATCCACCGCCGGATAGCTCGCAATGGCGCCAGACTCGGAGGTCTGGGTCACCCGCTGCCTCGGCGGGCAGGTGAGTCTCGGAGGCGTCGTGTCCACGACTTCGACTGAGAAGGTACACGCGTTCGAATTGCCGGCTGCATCCGTCGCCGTCACCCTCACCGACGTCCACCCCATGGGCAGGGTGCTCCCGGAGGCCGGGCTGAAGACGACGGTGGGAATGGACACCAGCTCGTCGACGATCGGCGGGAAGAAGGCGACGACGGCGCCCTCTGGCATGGACGCCTCGACCTTCATCGGACTGGGGCAGGTGACTCGCGGCGCCACGGTGTCCACCACCTCCACGGGGAAATGACACGTCGTGCGAAGCCCCGCCCCATCCGTTGCCGTCACCTCCACCTCGGTGGTCCCCAAGGGGAAACGGGTCCCCGTCGGCTGCGAGGTCCGCACCACGGGGACCGAGGCGACGTCGCTGGCCACCAGCCGAGGGAACCAGACATGGGTTCCATCGGGGCCCATGGCCTCATGGCGCTGGGGCCCGGGGCACTCCAGTGCGGGCGGTTGGGTGTCCCGTACGGTGAGGTCGAAGCGGCATGAGGAGCGGTTGCCCGCCTCATCCGCGGCCGTGACGGTGATGGACGAGTCGCCCATCGGGAAGGCCTCACCCCAACCCGGGCTGTAGAAGAGGCCCGGGGAAGGGTCCGTGTCGTCCGTGGCGGTGGCGCGCGTGAAGAACACCCTCGCTCCCTGGGGGCTCGTCGCCTCGACGAACGGGTGGGCAGGACACACCACCTCCGGCGGCGTGGTGTCCGCCACCGTCCGGGGCAGCGCCCACAGCTCCACGCCCGTGTCCTTCTGATACGCGCTGAAGAAGAGGTGCCGGCCCGCGACCGTCAGCCCCTTCGGCGAGGACGAGTCATGGCCGGGGACAAGGTCCGCGGCGGGCACCGTGCCCTCCGCTGTTCCATCTGTCTGCCAGAGTTCCATTCCAGAGACACCGTCCGACGCGGAGAACATCAGCGGACCGTCCGGCCCCAACGCGACGAGCGGTCCGGGCTCGAGCACCGCGCCCATCCGCCCGGCATTGAGCTCCTTCAGCATCCCAGTGCCTGCCGCGGTGCCATCGCTCTTCCACAGCTCGTACCCGTGCGCGGCGTCATAGGCCCAGAAATACACCGCACCCCTGAAGGCCGTGAGGAAGTCCGGCGCCGGTCTGCTGGTATGGGGGGCCGGCAAGAGGTCCTTGACCTTCAACGCCGTGAGGCCGTTGCTCCTCCAGAGTTCGGTGGCGCTGGAGCCCGTATCGACGCTGTATGTCCAGTTGATGAAGTAGAGGGTGCCGTCCACGACGGCCGTGTTGTTCCCCTCAGGGGGACTGACACCGACCGCGATCTGCACCGTCCCCGTCTCCGTGCCGTCACTCTTCCAGAGCGTGGCCCCCTCGCCCGCGATGGATGCGAAAAAGAAGACCTCATCGCCCACTGGCACCACCCGATTGATATCGCCACGGCCGAACGCCATGGCGCTGGTTTTCGCGACCATCCGCGTGCCACCCGGCGTGCCGTCGCTCACCCAGAGCGCCTCGCGGCGGAGGTGGGTGTCCGCCACGAAGAACAGCCGTCCCCCCGCTGGGGTGAACTGCTGAGGGTTCCATCCGAAGGTGAGGCCCGGGGAGCGTTTCAGGAAGACCGACCCGTCCGGGGTGCCGTCGGTCTTCCACAGTTCGTCCTCGTTGCCAGACCGGCGGACGAAGAAGAGTTCCTCGCCAATGACAGCCATACGGCCCTTTTCGAAGGTATCGAAGCGCGAGAGTGGGAGTGAGCCCACGACGCGGGTACCGGGCCGGGTACCGTCAGTGCGCCAGATGCGGTAGTCATCCTTCGAAGAACTCTCCATGAAGTAGAGCTGGCTGCGCGCCGCCATGAGGTGGAAGGGCGTGCCTCCATCGGCACCGGGGCGGAGGTCCGTCAGTGGCTCCGTCCCTTCCCGGGTGCCGTCACTCATCCACAGGTCCCTCTCGTACCCCGCCCCGTCCGTGACGAAGAACAGCCTCCCCTTGAGGTTCACCGCTTCCCTCGGATTGGAGGACGCGGTGGCTCCTGTCTTGCGAAGGAGCACCCGGGTCCCCTCGGAGGTCCCGTCACTCGTCCACAACTCGCCGCCCCGGGTGCTGAAGTAGAGGGTGCCATCCTTCCAGAGGTGGAGCTTGTCCAGGTCGCGAGTGAGGCCGAGCCCTTCTGTCAACCGCACCGTCCCGGCCGCCGTGCCATCACTCTTCCACAGCTCGTGCGACATCCCTGGCTGGCCGGCGAAGAAGTAGAGCCCGTCGGGTGTGGCCAGCATCGGGCCATACGAGCCCGTGGCGGATTGGGCGTCATAGATGACGGAAGTGACGGGCTTGCTGCCCTGCTCCGTGCCGTCACTGCGCCACAGCATCCACTCGGCCTGCTCGTTCATCGCCATGAAGAAGATCTGTCCGGAAAACGCTGTCAGCAGATTGGGAGAGCGCTGATTCGCGACGACCGGCATCAGGTTGAGCCGATACGTTCCGCTGTCGGTGCCATCCGTCCGCCACAACTCCTGACCATACGGGGTGGACACGGCCTGGAAGTAAGCCAGTTCACCCACCACCGTGAGGGGCGTGGTGCGGGAGCTACCGCGTGGATACGATTGGACGCGGACGGTGCCCTCCGTCGTGCCATCCGAGCGCCACAACTGGTCGGGGACATTCAACGTGTCCCTGGCCCAGAAGAGTGCCAGGTCATTCACCGCGACGAAATCGGCGAGACCGGAGAAGTCGGTGCCACGGAATACATCCTTGACGAGCCCCGTGCCCTCCAACGTCCCATCCGTCTTCCACAGCTGCTCCCCATGCACGGTGTCCTCACCGGCGAAGAACAGGGTGCCGTTGACCTGCACCCATTTTGCCCCGGAGTTGGACGAGGGATTGCGCACCGCCGTGAGCGGGAGGGTGCCCGCCGCCGTCCCATCGCTCCTCCAGAGCGAAGAAACTCGGGGCGACTCGAAGCCGCCTCGGGCGATGAAGTAGAGCGCGTCTCCCATGCGAGCGATGAATCGAGGACTGTCGCGCAGCGCGTGCACGAACTCCGTGCTGTCCGGCGTGCCGCGGGTCCTCCAGAGCCCCTGGCTGTCCCAGGTCCCCGAGGTGAAGTACAGCCAGCCGCCCAACTCCGTCAGGAGCGAGGGGCTCGAGAAACCAGCTCCTGGGAGCAGGTCCTGCACGAGGGCCGTGCCCTTGGCCGTTCCGTCCGACCTCCACAGTTCCGTGCCCGTTCCAGGAGTGGTGTTGGTGAAGAAGACGTGGTTGCCCATCGCGGTGAAGTGGTGGGCGCCCGTGTAATAGGGCGCGTCCGTCTCCAGGAGGTCTCGCACGAGGAACGGCGGCTCGGCGGCGGATGCCTTCGCCCGCGCGACCACGGGTTGTCGCGTGCCTCCTGACGCCGGTTCAGAACACCCCGTCACCACGGCCAGGACCAGCACGACCAGGACCTGGAGAGTCCCCACTCCTTGAATGCTGTTCAGCACGATTCCCCCCTTTGGCCAGCTGTTGTGTCTTCATGCGGACCTCCCGCCCACCACGTGAGGTGATGGGCGGGAGGCATTCATCAGAGCAGGCTGCAGTAGTAGAACCGCATGTCGTCGCAGTTCGAGCCACGGCACTGGGCGCCGCGGACGTAGTTGCCAGCGGGCGCCTGCCACGCGCCACTGCCGTCCGTGTACCACGCCGACCAGGTGCAGGAACCCACCGAGCGGCCGGCAATCGCCGTGCACTCGAGCGCGACATTGTCGCAGTAATTGCCGTAGCACGCGACACCCGTCACCCACTCGTTGGCTCCGCAGTAGCGGTAACTGGTCGCCTCCTCGGAGAACTGAGAGGTGAAATAGGAGGCGCCGTGCGCGACGCCCGCGTTCGTACAATTGACGCGGATGTTGTCGCATTTGCTGCCGCTGCACTCGAAGCCGTTGATCAACTGCACCAAGTCACACTGGAGAGGCGGATGCTCCTCCGAGGTGAAGCCCGTCCAGAGCAGGGCCTCGGACTGGCCGAGCTCCTCGGCCACCTGCGCGCTGGACTCCTCATGCTCCATCCCACCACAAGCCGTCATGCCCACGAACAGAGCGACAGAGACCACCATCATCATCCGACACATGTTGTCTTCTCCAATCGAGTGCGTGGCTCCGGCCGCCGGTTCGAGAGGACTCGACCCAGAGGGTTGGCGCCAACACACGTCTCAATGATTCACAACCCACATCCAAACAACGACTGCCTGCTACTCCCCTCGAGGGAAGACTGAAAAACACACAACCAGGACGGCGTCGACACTCACCATGGCGTAACGCACCCATGGCTTGTCGCGAGCGGTCAGCCGTCTGGGGTCGGCCGGAGGAGGTGCCCACTCCACGACCGTGGAAACACCCTCTCTTGCGTTGGGAGTGTTCCCCTGGACGGGTTGAATCGGAATCAGGTCGGTATCTACGCGCTGGGCGCAGCCGAGACCGGTGATTGAAAGGGGGTGGTACCGCTCGTCGGGGCCCTGGTGCGCAGCGGCTGGGAGCGCGTCCCCGGCGGCAACCTCATTGCCAGTGAGCGAGCGGTTGTGAACAATGGCTGACAATGAACCGCTCGGAACAGACGCCGCAGGAGCCCCTGGAGGGCGACAACGCCTCGACCATGGATGGACGGGCCGCCCGAGGGACCCTTCTGCCCCCGGAGTCCTCCGAGCGGCACTACCTGCTGGTCTTCGACGGGGACAGCGCCCGGATGTTCGCCCTCCCCGAGCAGGGGGAGGTGGTGATTGGCCGCGGCGACGGCGCGGACCTCAAGCTCTGCGAGGCCTCGGTCTCCCGGGCACACGCGAAGGTGTCCGTCACCGGTGGGCAGGTACGCATCGCCGACCTGGAGAGCCAGAACGGGACACACGTCAATGAGGAGCGCGTGGTGGGGACACGGCGGCTCTCGTCCGGCGACGTGGTGACCCTCTCCTCGGCGACCCTGGTGCTGCACCTCGGGCGGCGGGCCACCACCGGGCCGCTCTTCGTCGACCCGGCCACAATGCGCCAGCGCGTCGAGGCGGAGCTGGAACGCGCCCTGCGCTACTTCCGCCCCTTCTCCGTCCTGCACGTCTCGCTCGGGACGAAGACCGCGGACCGCCCGCGCGTGGAACTCGCGCTCCAGGCTGTCTGCCGCGGGCTCGACGTCGCCTCGTGGACCGGAGCGGACAGCTTCTCCGTCGCCCTGCCAGAGCTCGATGACCCCGGGGCGAGGGAGCACGCACTCCGCATCCTCGAGGCCCTCGAGCCCCTGGCGCCCGCCGCTCGCGCCGGAGTCGCCGCCTGCCCTTCCGACGGCTGTGACGTGGACACGCTGCACTCCTCGGCATCGGCGGCCGCGAGAACCACGGCCGCCGGCGACGTGGCCTCCGGGCGCGATGCCTTCCAGACGCTGAAGCTCGGCGACCGGGAGGTGCTCATCGCGGACCCCGTGATGATGCGCCTCTACGGCCTCGCGGAGCGGATTGCCAGGTCCGACCTCCCCGTGCTCGTCAACGGAGAGACGGGCGCGGGAAAGGAACTCGCCGCCTCCGCGCTGCACTTCCTGTCCCACCGCAAGGCCCAACGACTGGTGACGCTCAACTGCGCCGCGCTCCAAGAAAGCCTCCTCGAGTCCGAGCTCTTCGGCCACGAGAAGGGCGCCTTCACCCATGCCACCGCCACGAAGATGGGCCTCTTCGAGGCAGCGAGTGGTGGCACCCTCTTCCTCGACGAGGTGGGCGAACTGTCCCTCTCCATCCAGGCGAAGCTCCTGCGCGCACTGGACACCCAGCGAATCACCCGGCTCGGGGACGTGAAGGAGCGCGTCATCGACGTGCGCGTCGTCGCCGCCACCAACCGCGACCTCGAAGCGGAGATTCGCGCGGGACGCTTCCGCCAGGACCTCTTCTTCCGCCTCTCCGGCAGCATTCTCTGGCTGCCCCCGCTGCGCGAGCGCAAGCGCGAGCTGCCCATCCTCGCGCGGGCCTTCCTCTTGAGAGCCTGCGAGCGGAGCGCTCGCGAGCCCCTGGAAATCTCCGACGCCGCGATGCAACGCCTGGCGTTGTACCCCTGGCCCGGCAACGTCCGCGAGCTGCGCAACGTGATGGACTACGCCGCCGCGGCGGTAACGGAGGAGGTGCTCGAACCGTGGCATCTCGACGAGCGGCTCGGAGCAGGCTTCTCGGTCAAACCCTCCGCGAGCACCGAGCCCGCACTCCCCGCGCAGGAGCCGACGACGCTTCCCGCCCTGACCAACCTCGCGGAAGAAATCCAGACGCTCGAGCGCACCCGGATGACTCAGGCGCTCCACGCTTCCGAGGGCAACCAGACCCGGGCGGCACAGCGGATTGGCATGCCCCTGAGGACCTTCGTCACGAAGATGAAGCAATACGGCCTGCGCGGGAAGTGAGCCTCGCATCATGGCGTGATCACCCCTCCGGTGGGAGGCACGATGATGGGCTCGAGGGACAGGCTTTCTGCCAGCGCCACGCACTGAGCCGACCAGTCATACGGCCTCATCTTCCCGTCTGGAGCCTCGCTACAGCAGCCCTTGAACAAGGGCTGCTCGCAAACCGCCCGGGTGAGCCAGTTGCAGTCATTGGCTAGTGCCGGGCCCACGACATACGGGCTGTGCAGACAACCGTTGGTCCAGTTCGCGACGAAGATGAGGGGCACATCCTGCTCCGACTCCGCCTGCTGCACACATTCCTGCAACTCCCCCTTGTTGAAGATCAGCGAGGGACCGCGTCTGGTCACGGGGCTACACGATGAGGGGCTGGTCGGCTCGTTCGACTCGACGCAGAACGGGCCGCCGGTCACGACGACCTCCACATCCATCGTGGCGCAGTTGGCGGGGAGGGCCACGAAGCGCTCCTTTTCGAGACACACCGTGCCTCGCGCATTGAACGCGGACTCCACGGTGAAGGCCGAGGGACCATTCGCGCCAGCAGGGTCATCGAAGACGTCATCCTCCGACGTCGGGGCAATGAAGTGGTGGCGGTCCCAGATGTCGATAAGGGTGTCGGGCTCCGTGTGGGAGACACCGTTCTCACAGTAGTCCGCCATGGCGGCTTTGTAGCAAGCCTCCCAGAAGGGCTCGAGGCTCACCGGCTCGTGTTGGTTTGGCGGAATCAGACGCGTCCAGGGCTTGTAGCCCCAACGTGCGCACTTCACCGCCGTCCCGTCATGGCAGGCAATGCCGAGGTACTGGTCCTCCGCCGAGTTCGCGTGCCCCATCGTGTCGAGGTAACGGGAAAGGAACATCGCCGCATTCGAAGGGCTCCCGTCTCCCCTCTCGCAGAAGTCCACCCATGTGCCCCCGTCGTCCTTGATCTGCACCCGGTAGAAGCGCACATCCGCATTGGGACCGGTGGCTCTGCGATATTGCGGTTGCAGCAGATTCGCCGCGTCCGTCGGACCATACGGGCCCGCGTCGACGAAGGAGCCTACGATGCGGGCATCCCTGCGAGGTTCCGAATCCAGCGCCCTGGGCGACGCCAACAGACCTGAGATCTCCACCACGCTGAACGTGGCAAGGGGCACGGTCGTCACCTCGAACCCGACGGGAAAATCGACGGCGCGGGAGCTGGCTTGCTTGGGCAGCCGCGGAAATGGCGAAGGTGGCGGAACCGGCAGCCCCTGACCGCCCGAAGTCGCGATGCCCAGGAGGTGACTCCCATTCAATTGCGCCTTCGCACTCACGAGCGCGCCGTTCGAATCACGAACATGGAAGGAGTCGACAACCACAGCCCAGGGATTGTGGGTCTTGGTGCCTTGAGGTGTCTTGCCTTGAGGTGTCTTGCCTTGGGGCGTCTTGCCTTGGAGCGTGCCGAGCGCTCGCGCCGACGAAGCAACGAAGGGCTCCGGGTCTCTCACCTCCATCACGGGTCCGCAGGCACTCAAAATCAATGCACTCAACAAGCAGGCTTTTGCGTTCATGGCGGAACATACCCTTAGCAAGTCGCGGGCCATCCCTGCTCCGTCAACGCGGCCGCCCCGCGATTCCCCTCCGACACGCTGCGTCCATCAAGGGACGTCGGCGCAGACTCGGAACCCCGTATCCACCTGCCGGAAGTCGCGGTTCACCACCCAGCTGTTCGGAATCCGCGCGGAGATGGTGCCCACATGCCAGGAGCCACCTCGGACCACGAACTCCTTCGCGCCGTTCACCGAGCGCACGACTTCCCACGCGTTGCCCAGCATGTCCGCGACACCCAGCGGAGAATTCGACGCGGAGTGGCTTCCCACCTCGTCGGGGCCGTAGGCGGCATCCTGGTACCCGTACGTCTCGTCGATGTTGGCTTCATCCGGCGCGAGCAATTCACCATGCGGGAGGGTCCGCGCGTCCGCCCCGCGCGCGGCGCGCTCCCACTCGTGCTCCGTACACAGCCGCGCGTGCGGAACCCGGCCCGTGGCATCCAACCAGGACAGGTACGCCTCCATGTCCGAGGGCGTGATGGCCGAGACAGGGAAACGGAGCCAGTCCTGCTCGGCGCGCAGCTTGCGCTCCCGGTAGCGGATGGGCGCTCCCGCGAGGGCGGTGTACCGCTGCGAGATGGGCGCGAAGGTGAACCGCCAACCCCGAGCCGTCCGCGCGAGCTCCTGGTACGCGGTCTCCGTGGTGCCCCCCATGGAACTCTGCGTATTGGGCAGGTGCCGCGAGCGCACCGCGGCGGGGAGGTCCTCGAGGAACGCGAGCCAGTCCGCGAACGTGACCTCGTACCGGCCCACGAGGAACGCCTTCAGCGCCACGGGGTGGAGGGGCGCGGCCTCGTAGAACTCACGACGCACCTTCTCGTCTCCCGCGGCACCGAAGAGCACGGGCCCCGCGGGCACGTACACGAAGCCCTCGGGGACACGTGACGCGGGAGGCAGTCCGAGCTTCAACGGCACGAGCTTCCCGCGTGAGGCCACGAAGGGCATGCGCACCGGCGCGAACCCGGGCGCGCTCGCGCTGAGCACGTAGGCACCGGGAGAGAGCGCACCGCCTGCTTCGATGGGCGCGGGACGCTCACTCCACCGTCCATTCAGGGACTCGATGCGCGTGAGCGACCAGGTGGCCTCTGGAGGCTCGATTTCGACGCGCACGTTCGCGGGCCGCTCCAGGGCCGCCACCCACTCGCTCGCGTCATCCAGGCGGCGGAGGCGCTCGAGTTCCGCCGCGTACTCTCCCTGGCGCCCCTCCAGCTCCGCGAGTTCGGCGCGCTCGGCCATGATGCGGGCCAGCGCGCGGCGCACCTCCGCCCGTTCAGGAGCGAGCAGGAACGCATTCTCGGCCCGGGCGCTCGCGAGCCCCACGGCACGCACCCAGGCCTCCTTCCTCGTCAGCGCGGCGTCCCAGCTCCGCTCGCCCAGGGGCCAGTCTCCCTTGTCGAAGGCGACATATGCCTCGCCGCGCATCCGCTCCCAATCCACCCGGGCCCGGTGCATCGCCTCGGCTTCGCGGGCGGACTCCGCCAGGTGCTGCCCCACCTGGGCATCCACCCCACGCGCGTGCGACCAGCGCTGCGCGGAGTACGTGAGCAGCCCCGCCAGCACCAAGGCGCCCAGACTCAACGGCCCCCGAAGACGCCGCATCCGCTGGCGGCGCCGGGACGCCGAGAGGAAGGCGGCCTCCGAGGGTGACGTCTCCTCGAGGATGACGCGGCCTGCGTCCGCGAGTTGGAGTCCGCCCCAGAGCGCATCCGCTGGCCGGCCGAGCCGCTCCCACTCGTGAGTCGCGGCCTGGAGGCGCTCGCGAACGGCCCGGACCTCCGCATCCTCCGAGAGCCAGCGCTTGAGCGCTGGCCACTCGCGCAGGAGCACCTCGTGGGCAATCTCCCAGGCCGTCCCTTCCTCGGAATCGCGAGGCATCACGATGCGCTCCCGGGCCAGGGTGGCCAGCGCGGCTCTCCGCGCGGGGGGCGCCTCGCTTCCCAGGAGTTCCACCTCGAGCCTGGGCCTGCGCTGGTCGTTCGCGGTGACCAGGCGCACGAGCATCGCGCGAGCCTCCCGGGCCTCGCGCGGCGGAAGCCGGCGGAAGAGGGCATCCGCATGCTGGGCGAGCGCCCCCGAGACGCCACCCATGGACGCCAGGGCCTGTTCGGTCAGGACAGTCGCGGCGCCGCGGCTGTCCCACAGGCGCTCCAGCGCGAACTCAATCAGCGGCAGCGCGCCGCCCTGCGCGGCGAACTCGAGCAGACCCTGCACCATCGCCTCGGACTCGAAGCGCACCCCGTGGACCTGAGCAGGGTCCTCGATGAGCTGCCGCAGGTGCTCGCGCTGAATGGGACCGAGCAGGAACAACGCGCCCGAGAGTTCCGACCCCAGCGAGGGGAGCGAGGTCAGCGCATGCAACAGGTCGCTGCGTGCCGTGGCGAGCACGCGCAGCGAGGGCAGGCCGGCACTCAGCTCCGAGACCGCCCGGGCGGCGAGCCCGGCTTCCTCCCGGTCCGCGAAGGACGCCCACTCCTCGAGCTGGTCGACGAAGAGCACCAGGCCCCGCCTGGGCCCCAGGGCCCGCACGAGTTCGCGCGCGAGCAGGCCTGGCTCGGACCGCAGCCGCGCGTCCAGCTCCGCGGGCGGGGTGCCGAGCACCTCCGCGCAGACCGCCACCAGGGCGCGGAGCGGATGACGCCCGGGGAGACAGGTGAGGCTCTGCCAGCTCCTGCCCGCGCCCAGCGCCCCCTCCCTGACCGCGGGCAGCACCCCGGCGCGACACAGCGAGCTCTTCCCCACTCCGGACTCCCCCGCCACCACGACGAGGCCGCTCGACTTCAGCCGCTCGACCACCGCTCGGACTTCCGAGCTCCGGCCGAAGAAGAGCGCGCGGTGCTCCGCCTCGAACGGCATCAGCCCGCGGTACGGATTTCCCTCGGGCACGCGGGCGGGGTGGGCCTGGAGCAGACGCTCCAGCGCCTCACGGAGCGCGTCGCCCGAGGCATAGCGCCGCGCCGGGTCGCGCTCCAGGCATCGGTCGATGACGTCCGCCAGCCGGCCATCCGCCTGCGGCGCCACCTCCCCGAGCGGTCGCGCGGCGTGCTCGGCGACGACATCGCGGATGGGCCCCTCGGGCAGGAACCGCACCGGGGGCTTGCCGGCGCACAGCTCGTAGAGCAGCGCGCCCAGCGCGTAGACGTCACTTCGGCGCGTCGCGGGCTCGCCACGCCAGCACTCCGGTGGGAGGTACAGCGGTGTTCCCACCGCCGCTCCCACTTGCGTGAGCGCGGCGGACGCAACGCTCGGGACCACCGGCTCCGTGACACGCCCCGGTCCGACGATTCCCGGGAGCGTGTCCTCGGGATTCGCGGCGAGGGCTCGCGGTGCGCCGTCACTCGACTCGCCCCCTCGCGCCCCGCGTTCGGCGCCAGGGATGAGCGGGAGCCCCGTGGCGACGGGCTCCTCGGAGAATTTCGCCAGACCGAAGTCGAGCAGCTTCGCTCCGTCGGACCCGAGCATGGCGTTGGCCGGCTTGAGGTCCCGGTGGAGGATGCCCGCGCGGTGTGCGGCTGCGAGCCCACGCGCAAGGTCGATGCCGATGGCCAGCGCGCGCTCCCCCGCGATGGGCTTGTCGAGCCGGTCGAGGCCGCCCCCCTCGATGAGCTCCGTCACCATGTAGGGCTGCCCATCGATGGTGCCAATGCGATGGACGGCTACGACGTTGGGGTGCGCCAGGCGAGCGATGGCGCGGGCTTCGATGAGAAACCGCTCCCTGCGGGCGACGTCGGGCCCGAGCGCGCCGAGGAACTTGATGGCCACCTGCCGCTCCAGGAGCGTGTCTTGCGCGAGCCACACCTGCCCCATGGCGCCCTGCCCCAACAAACGCACCAGCCGATACTCATCGAATTCGCCGGGGGGTAACCATACGGGAGGCGGCATCCCCCGGAACTCTGGCGCCACCACGCCGATTCGGCACGCTCTTTCGGCGCCATCACGCCATTTCAGCGCGACTCCAGCGCGAACCTCTCTTTCGGGCGCGCTGGCCTCACAATTGCTCACACCCGCCCCATGGAGCGCCGCCCTGGTGCTCGGAGGCGGCATGACAACGAGACGAGGGCATCATGACTGGCGATGTCTGGGATTGATGGGCGGCGCGGAGATGGCGGGCGGCCACTCCGCCTATTCGCTCTCGGCAACAGGCCTGCGCCACGGCGCCCGCGTGTCGAACGCGCGGCAGGAGCACTCCTCGCCAAGCCCCGCCTGGTGTGCCCTGACGTTCATGGACAGGCGTGGCTCAGCGGCGAGGTCACCTCAAGGCCACGTGGCGTGGACCCATTGCGCGAAGGTCCGCGGCGAGAGGCCGAGGGCGCGCGCTTCGTCGGGGCGGGCTGGACTCGGATTTTCGTTCAGGTAGCGCTGCGAGTGGACGAACGCGGGGAGGAGGCCCTGTGCGAGTGCCTCTTCTGGAGTCAGGTCGGGCGCCTCGACCTTCGTCTTCCAGGCCTCCGAGAGGACCGCCGATATCTCGCGGAGCGAGCGGACATCACCGGCGAGTTCGAGGTTGCGGCCATCGAAGCGCTCCGGCTCGGCGATGATTCGCGCGACCGCCTTGCCGATATCGTCGACGGAGATGAGCGACAGCCGGGTGTCGGGTTTGAGGACGGTCAGCAGCCGATCCTCCACCCAGTTCGCGAAGAGGAATGACGGGCGCACGAAGTTCTCCATGAACATGGACGGCCGCAGCACGGTCCAGTGCGGAAAGCCGGCGTCCTTCACGAGCTCGTCGAGATACGCCTTGCTCTCCCAATAATGCTCCAGCGTCTTCCAGCGCCCCTCCTTCCAACCGGGGACGCCGCGATGATGGTCGCCAGCGCCGGAGACCGATGTGTGGACGAACTGCGGGACGCGCTCGGCGAGCGCCGCCTCGACGAGGTTCCGCCCATGCCTCGTCTCGGAGTCGCCTCCGAGGTCCTTGAGGTCGGGCGTCTGCACCGAGAAGACCGCGTCGACGCCGCGGCAGGCCGCGCGCAGCGAAGGCGGGTCATCAAGATTCCCCGAGGCAATCTCGACGCCGTGCTCGCGGAGCCCCGCCACTGCCGGCGCCTCCAGGTTTCGGACCAGCGCCCGCACCGCGACGCCGTCGGCGCGCAGTGCGCGTGCGGCCGCTCCGCCCTGTCTGCCCGTGGCTCCCGTCACCAGAACCGTCTTCATGGCCCACCTCATCGCAACGTGGCCGGCGCTTTATTGCAACCAGTTCGTTGCTTTGCTGAAGGTAACGGCCCCGGAGGACAAAGCAACTTGTTCGTTGCTTTCGTGCTAGAACGTTCGGGATGGCTTCGAAACAGCAACGGGGCGAGCCGCTGGTCGCGAAGATTCTCGAGGCGACCCTCGAAGAGGTCGCGCGGGTCGGCTACGAGAACCTGTCAATCGAGGCGGTCGCCGAGCGCGCCGCCGTCAACAAGACGACAATCTATCGCCGCTGGGAAACTCCGGAGGCGCTGGTGCTCGCCGCGTTCGCACGCGTGTCCGACCAGGACAGCTTCCCCAACACCGGCTCGCTCCGGGGCGATCTCCTCGACTACCTGCGCCGCTATCGCGCGGTCTGCCGCTCCCCCGTGGTGCTGTCGCTGATGCGCATGCTCTTCGCTGGCAGTGGCGGCACGGGAGAGCTCTGCAAGGTCATCCAAGAGCGAATCGAACGCTCCGAATGCAACGCGCTCGTGATGTTCGAGCGGGCGGTGGCGCGCGGCGAGCTCCCGAAGGACACCGACATGCCGCTCGTTCGTGACCTCCTGCTCGGCAGCGCCCGGAATCTGATTTTGTTCCGCCATGACACCTGCACCGACGAGACGCTCGAGCGCGTCGTCGACGTGATGCTGCTCGGCGCCGCCGAAGGCGGTCGGCGCAAGAAGTCGGCGCGACGCTGAGGCACCCCGCGAAGCGCATTCTTCCCATGCGTTACACGCGGACTGGGACGACCCGCGAACAGGTATGAATCAAGGGGGCGTCATCAGGTTGCGTTGAAACCACTCCCGGAGGGCGACGACGTCGGCACGGGAACTCAGGCCTGGCGCGCAGACGAAGTGATAGGTCTCGCCGCGAAGAACCTCGACGAACGGCTGGCTCAGCAGTCCCGCGGACAAGGCGTCGGCCACCAAGACCCGGCTGACGATGGCAACCCCCTGCCCCGCGAGCGCGGCCTGAACCGCATGCAGGCCGTCCGTGAACCGGATGCCGGCCTCGGTATCCACCCCTGTGACTCCGGCCTCGGCACACCAGCGTGCCCACGTCGGCGGGGGTCTGGGCACACGCTGCCCGTCGATGTGGATGAGCTTCGCGCGGCGCAGGTCGCTGGCGCGCGTGAGTTTGAGTCTCGGGCTGCACACCGGGGTGAAGGTGTCGCGCTTCAGCACCGTGGCCTCGGCCCCCGGAAACGGGCCCCTGCCATAGCGGATGGCCACATCGACTTCGCCCGCTTTCAGCACCACGGGCGCGTTCCCGGCATGCAGCCGGAACTCGATGTCCGGCAAGAGGCGGCGGACCTCATCCAGACGCGGCACCAGCCACTGGCTCAAGAAACCCGTGGTGGCGGAGAGTGTCAGCGTCACGGGCGTCGGGCCCTTGCGCAGGCGTGAGACAACCCGGCTGATGTCCGCGAAACCCGCCGCGGCCGCCTCGTACAGCTCCGCGCCGGCCGGCGTCAGGGACACGGACCGTGGCGTCCGGTCGAGCACACGCACGCCCAGGTAGGCTTCGAGCTGCCGGACCTGGTGGCTGATGGCCGTGGGCGTCACGAAGAGCTCCGCGGCGGCGGCCTTGAAGCTGGAATGTCGGGCGGCCGCGTCGAAGGCGCGCAGCGCGTTCAAGGGAGGAAGCTCGTACGGAGGCATGCTGAATCCAGCTCATCTTCAAGGTGAGAACTTCGCTTTTGCGGCGGCACCCGAGCCTCATTAGGTTTCCGTCAGGTCCGAGCAAGGTGAATGTAGCTCATCTACGACCGAGGAGAAGACGCATGGCAGAGCTGGCATCCGGGCTGATCGATGTGTTCGCGGATACTCCGCTGAGCGGCAACCCTCTCGCGGTCGTCGAAGGCGCGGACGCGTTGCCCGACGACACGCTTCGGCGCATCGCAGGCGAGTTCAATCAGGCGGAGACGACCTTCCTCCTGAAGAGCACACGTGCCGATTGGAAGTTGCGCTCGTTCACCGCGAACGGCTCGGAGATATTCGGAGCGGGGCACAATGCGCTCGGGGCCTGGCTGTGGCTCGCCGAGCACGGAGCCCTCGGTTCGTTGGATGCGCCGAAGACCTTCCAACAGGAAATCGGTACAGACGTGTTGCCCATCACGCTCGAGGCACGTGCGGGCCGCATCCACGGGCGGATGAAGCAGTCACCATTGAAGCTGTCTCCGCCACTTGATGAGGTCGGCCCCCTGGCCGAGGCGCTTGCCGTGCCTGTCGCGGATGTTCTGACGCACCCGGCGCCCCGCGTCGCCAGCACCGGTGCAGGTCATCTCCTGGTTCGCGTTCGAGACGCGCTGACTGTTGATCGCGCTCGCCCCATGAGTGACAAGTTGCTCTCGGTGCTGGCGGCGGCGGGGGCCGAGGGCTGCTATGTCTACGCGTTCGACCCGGCCGCGCCACGGACAGCCTATGCGCGCTTCTTCAACCCCACGGTCGGTCTCTGGGAAGACGCGGCGACGGGCACGGCCGCCGGGCCGCTGTGCGCCTACCTGGGTTCGGAGAACCTGCTCGCTGAGGACAAGACCCTCGTCGTCGAGCAGGGTGTTCACATGGGCCGGCGCAGTTTGTTGCATGTGCGCCTGACACCGGAGCCCGAGCTCTCCGGCTCTGGAGTCGTGGTGCTTCGTGGATTGCTCACGGTGACGTGACACTCACTCGACGCCCACTTGGTTCGTATCCTGGCGCGAGTCACGAACCCGGGCGCAGCATGGCCTCGGTGAGCCTCCAGACGCTGGCCGCCAGCTCGGCGTCGTACGCAATCGCTGTGGGCTGATATTTCTTCGGACTCTTGAGCGCGGCACCTCGCGCGAGCCGCACATCCTCGTCGAGCAGGAAACGAAGGCCGTTTTCAGCCGAGCGCTCCGGCGTCGTCGCGATGAGTGCGTACAGCGCGCGGGCCCACCACGGCTGCTCGCGAATCGAGTCGGTCGTCGTAGGACCTACGCATGAAATCGCGATGCTGATGGGCAGGTCTTTCCACCTTCGCGCGGCCTCCTGAACGTGCAGGAAGCCGAGCACCTGCGACGACATGAGCGAAGCCGTGAGCGTCCACTTGCGACGCTCGAATTGCAGATCGCCCACATCCGGCACGAGCCGCGCGGGAGGGCTGGCGCCGATGTGAAGAATCCGTCCATCTCCGGACGCCGCGAGCGCATCGACGAGCTTCAGGTTGAGCCCGGCCCGCGCGAGGTATTGCAGGCCGAAGGCGTGTTCGTAGCCGTCGGCCGTCGTCTGACGCGTCCGCGCCCGCAGGTCCACGTTCATCGCCGAGTGGATGAGGCCATCGAACGTCCTGCGCCAGGCCAGGATGTCGCGGGCGGCGGCTTCGATGCCCGCGACCGACGAGAGGTCTGCCCGTGCCCACCGCGCGTCACCGGCTCCGGCGTCACGCAGCAGCTTCGCCGTGGCTTCGCCCCGTGTGGCATCTCGGCCCAACACGAGCACGTCCGCGTGTCGCCGCGCCATCGCGAGCGCGGTGGCTCGACCAATGCCACTCGTCCCACCGGCGAAGACGAAGGCCTTTCTTCTAACGTCTCTCGACATCAGCACCTCGTGGAGTTCAAGTTCGGGTGCCATGGTCTCGGACGACCTGCTACGAAGCGTCTCGAATGGTTGATGGAACGTCCGACGATGCGCTGACGTCGCTTCTCTCCACCGTAAGGCTTCGCGCGAGCGTCTTCGGTGCGAGCGAGCTCGCGGCGCCCTGGGGCGTCAGCACCGAGGGTCTCGGCGCCTACGTCTGTTACGTCATCCCAGAAGGAAGTGCCGTCCTCTCCGTGCGCGGGAATCGCCGTGCCCTCCCCCTCCTGGCGGGCGGTGTTGCGCTGGTCCGCGCGGGCATGGCGCACGAGCTGAAGGACTCGCACAAGACGCGCTCCGAGCCCTTCGAGCGGCTTCGCGCCAGGTCCAAGAGCGCGACCTCTTTCTTCCGCGGCGGCGGCACCGGCGCGCGAACCCAGGTCATCTGTGGGACCCTCGAGGTCGACGAGATTGACCGCGCCCTCTTCGACACCGCGCTGCCACCAGTCGTGAGCTTGAAACACGAAGAGCTCTCGGGGGCGACGCGGCATCTGGTCGCCGCGCTCACGTCCGAGGCTATCGACCGGAAGCCCGGGGCCTCACTCGTCCTGACGCGGCTGGCGGAGCTCCTCTTCGTTCAGGTCGTTCGCGCGTGCATCGGTCTCGATGTTCGGACCGCCAGTTGGCTGCGAGGAGTCGGACACCCGGCAATCACGAAGGCGCTGGCTGCGATTCATCGCGCGCCAGGAGAAGCATGGACGCTCGAACGTCTCGCGGAGGAGGCGATGATGTCGCGGTCGACCTTCGCGGCGACCTTCCACGACACCGTGGGGGAGACGCCGTTCGCGTATCTCACGTCGTGGCGCATGCGAGCCGCCGCACAGCTCCTCGCGTCGTCTGACCAGAGCCTCAAGGTGATTGCCAGCACCGTTGGCTACGCCTCCGACGAGGCCTTCTCGCGAGCCTTCCGAGCGTGGGCCGGTATGCCTCCCGGCGCATACCGGGGGCGGTCGCCAAGGCGCGCTGACACGTAGCCGTCCCGCCCCGAACACCTGTGCGGCCGGCTGCCCATCTCGTGGTGCGAGCGCCTCCCCTGTTCGGTCCCCGCACTCGAACGGGCATCCCACAACGACCTTGGCGCGCACCGCTAACGCCTGTTGATGAGGTAGCGGAGGACCGAGCCGAGGCCGGAGAAACGAAATGAGGGGTCGATGTATTTTTCGATGACGTAGAAGGCGAAGTAGTAGGCGCGGCAGAAGGCCCAGATGGCGAGGCTGAGCAGGAGCAGGACACGCCACTCTGGCAACTGCAGGAGGACGAGCGCCGACGACATCAGGCCGATGACGACAAAGAGGCTCGCCTTGATCCACATCCATCGGTGCGATTGCAGGTCGCGCATGCGCGAAACCTATACCGCCGCTGAGACCTTCGACAGCGCAGGGGCCGCGGGGCGCCAGGCCTCGCCTCCACGTCAGCGCTCCTCGCCTTTCTTCGGCATCCCCCGACACAGAAATTCCTCGTCGTCCTTGATGTACGCCAGCAGGAATTCCTCCAGGCTCCCTAACGGAAACCGAGGATCATTGCCGCTCTTGGTGCCCAGGACGAGAGACACGTATCCCTTCCATGGCCCTGACACCCACAGCGCGTACCACCACGACTGCTGAAAGTAGTCGACGAAGATGACAGACGCCTCCGTGGCGTTGCAGCCGTACCCGGCGTCTCGGAGAACATCGGCGGTCGCGCGAAGTTCCCCGGGCAACCAGAAACGAAACCCCTGGGCATCCTCATCCGTTGGAAGCCCGGCGATGCGGAGGAACGCCTCGTATTCTTCTGGAAGTACGCCAGGAAGCGACCGCCACGCGTCCACGAGTTCCTTCATCGCGACCGGCTGGACGTTGAGGTGCCGCTCCAGCCAGTGCTGCCGAATCTGCGTCGCGATATTCGTTATTGCAGCCATGGCGCGGCAATCCAATCCATCAAGCACTTCAACGGCCCCCGGTGCTGCGAGCGCAGGTTTTCGACGGTAGCACAGGTCAATTTCGCGGCGAGTCCTGGACGAACCGCGAGGCGCGGTGGAGCAACAGGCGCGTGCTACCTTCGGTGGATGGCAAACCACCTCGCCTGCATCGGAATCCACGCCAACGACAAGGCGGCCTTCGGGCGCGTCCTGGACTCCCTGCTGGAGCACACCACGGTCGCGGGCACGACACGCGACCACGAGTTGAAGGTGTGGTCCGACACTTCAGGCGCGAGCTACAGCTTCGTCTTCAACCACGCGCACAAGGTGCAGTGCGCCATCCCGGGCTTCCGGGCGGAGTCGCGCCTGCGGGTCCGCGCCACCGACTTCGCCCTCCACGAGAGCTGCCGCCTCTGCGACCCGCTGAAGGCAGAGATGGTCGACTCCGAAGGCCACGTCCTCTACCCGTTCGCCACGCAGCTCGATGACCTCGCGCTGGTGCGCGAGCGCATCCGGCCCGGCATGGTGCTGGAACTTGCGCCGTGCGCCTTCGCGGAGTCGCTGCAGGCCTGGCCGGACGAGGCGGCCTACCTGACCTCGCGCAAGCCGGGGAAGGCGCTGCGGGGCTCGAAGCTCTTCATCCCCAATCCTGCCTCGCTCCTGTCGAAGAGCAGCACTCCTCCCCCGGTCGAGCCCCGGGCCTACTTCGCCGGGCAGGTGGAGGCCGCGGACGTGCGCACCAACGGCGTCACCGGCCACCAGTTCCAGCACGCCCTCGTGCGGACCTATGGAGGCACCTATGACGTCCTCGCGGCGGCAGACGAGGCGACGCCCCAGCTACGGCCCGGCAACATCGTGAGGGGGACCTTCTGGCTGGTGGCGAGCGTGACGGCGGGGCTGGGCTGAGCCCGACCGCGAGAGTGGCCATGAGCTTGTGCGAGAAGCGCACCCGTGTGCCTCCCAAACCCGGTCGCCGCATCGCGAGCGCGTCACTGCCATGAGAGCCAGCGCGTCGCGACCAGTGAACGAGCCGTGAACTCCGAGGCGACAACAGCCCTGACGGAGGGGCATCTCAGTGGGCCTGTGAAGGCGGCGAGCAGCCGACAAGGCGAGCCGTCCGTTCGAGGAGCTTCTGGAGCGACTGCCTCCCGGAGAAAACGCCGCGCGCCTGCGAAATAGCTCTCGCCAAGAGTTCGTTGTGCCTGAGGGTGAGCAGCCAGTTACAAGTGCGATGACCTGCTCGCCCCCGCGCGCATGCACGGCCACATGAGCCGTCTTCCCCTCTGGGAGTTGAACGAATGAGCCGCCTGGCATCCCCCTCCACTCAGCCTCGTGCGACGACGTGCCGGGCCGGCGCACGCACATGGCGCACGCGGATTCTCTCGCTCGCGGTGATGGGGACCACCGCCAGCCTTGCCGCCTGCGCCGCGCCGTCCGCGCTCGCCGTGTCTCCATCCGGGGTGCCCGCGTTCAGCGAAGACATGCTTTCGCCCGAGTTCTGGATTCGCCGCGCGCCGTCTCCCGACGAGGTGCTGCTCGATGCCAACCAGGTGGCGGCCAAGCGCATGCGCGCCTTCGGTCCGGATGGCGGCTTGATCGACCTGAAGCGCATCCCGGACACGCTGACGCGGGCGCAGGTCGCCGGCTGGGTCAAGGATGCGCAGCAGACGCCCATCCAGGCAGTCATCGACGAACAGGGCCGACCGGTGACGGCGGCGATGCTCGAAGAGCCGCGCCAGAACACCGCGACCGAACACATCCCCGAAGCCTCCACCGCGCGCCACGGCCTCAGCGTGCGGCGCACGACCCTGCGGTCACTGCCGTCCGACCGGAAGTTCTTCGCGGCGGAGAACCTGCGCGACTACGAAAGCCTGCAGGCCGGCATCCTCTTCCCAGGCGAGCCGGTCGTCATCGCGCACCACAGCGCGGACCAGCAATGGCTGTTCGTCATGACGACCCAGGGTCCCGCATGGGTCCGGCGCGCCGATGTCGCGGAAGGCTCGGCGGACGCGGTGTTCTCGTACGTGGCGAAAGCGCCCGGGCGCGTCGTCACGGGCGACCAGGTGCGCACGGTTTCCACGCCGGAAGCACCAGGGGTGTCCGAACTCGAGCTCGACATGGGGGTCGCGCTGCCACGGGCCGACGTGGCACCCGGTGAGCCCGTCAACGGCGCCAGCAGCTATGCATCGTGGCCGGTGCTGCTGCCGGTGCGCGAGCAGGACGGCACACTGGCGTTCCAGAGCGCGCTGCTGCGCCGTACCGCCGACACCGCGCCGGGCTATCTGCCAATGACACGCGCCAACATCCTCCGCCAGGCGTTCAAGTTCCTCGGCGAGCGATACGGCTGGGGGCACCAGTTCAATGCACGTGACTGCAGCGGACTGACCAGCGAGGTGTACCGCAGCCTGGGGCTGTTCCTGCCGCCCAACTCCGGGATGCAAGGCAAGAGCGCGGCGCTGAACCACCGCCCCTTCACTGCACAGGACTCGCACGCCGAGCGGCTGCGCGCGCTGGCCCAAGCGCAGGTGGGTGACCTCATCGTCGTTCCCGGTCATGTCTTGATGATCATCGGCCACGTCAATGGCGAGCCCTATGTCATCCAGGATGTCCCGTTCGCCGTGTTCAAGGACCCGGCCACGCAGCAGCTCCGCAAGACGAAGCTGAACCAGGTGTCGGTCACGCCTCTGCTGCCGCTGTATGCCGACGACACGACCCTGTACGTGGACGCCATGACGAGCCTCGTACACGTCACGCGGCCATAGGCCCGGCCGCGGGCGATGAATTCCATGCTCGCGCGGGCCTCCGCCGCTTGACTCTCCCCCAAGGGGAGACCGCCACCCTCCGCGCCATGTCACCCGGAAACAGGTCTCGGAGGATGGTCATGGTGGGAGTACTTGGAACACTCGTCCTGCTGGTCGCGGCGGCAGCGGGCACCTGGTGGTGGATGGGGCGAGCGCTCTTCCAACCAGGCACCGTGGAGCAGTTGATGGCCGCGCGGGGCGAAACGCTGGACGTTCCCCCAGGACAACGTGCGGATGGGCCGTCCTGGCAGGTGTCGCCGGACGTAAGGCTCCACCACGTGGCCGTGGGTGATGGGCGGGACGTCGTCGTCGTGCATGGCGGCCCGGGACTCCCGCCAGCGGAACCCTGGCGCGCGGCGGCCATGACGGGTGACGCCCTGCGCTGGCACTTCTATGACCAGCGAGGCTGCGGCGCCTCCTCGCGGCCCTTCACCCACGCGCCCCCTGGCGGCACATGGCAGGCCATGCAGGCAGTGGAGCTGCGATTGGGACTCGCCGCGCAGCTCGCGGACCTCGAGCGCATCCGGCGCCTGCTGGGCAAGGAGCGCCTCACGCTCGTGGGACACTCCTTCGGGGCCCTGGTGGCCGCGCTCTACGCCGCGGAGTGGCCGGAGCGGGTCGAGGCCCTCGTGCTGGTGGCACCCGCCCCGTTGGTGACGATGCCCGCGGGTGATGGCGACCTGTTCACCCAGGTGAGGGCCCGGTTGGACGCAACGGGCCAACGCGAGCTGGCGGCGTGGCTGAAGCACACCTTCGACTTCCCTGCCCGCCTGAAGGACGACGAGGCCCGACTCGCCGAGCACTTCGCCGCCTTCGGCCCCCTGTACGTCCAGGCCACGCGGCACGCCCGCCCCGACGCGAAGCTTCCCGACGCCGGTGCCGCGGGAGGGTTTCTCTCGCTGGGGCTCTACCTGAGCCTGGGCCGGCATCACGACTGGACGGAATGGTTGCGCCGGGTGCGCGCGCCCACGCTCGTCATCCATGGCGCCCAGGACCTCCAGCCGCGCTCGGCCACGGAGCGTGTGGTAGAGGCGATTCCCCACGCGCGACTGGTGGAGCTGGCGGACAGCGGGCACTTCCCTTTCGAGGAGCAACCCGAGTCCTTCGCGGCCACTGTGCGCGCCTTCCTCTTGGAGGAGGAGCGGTGAGCGGACTGCTGTATTCCATTGGCGAGACTTCGCGCATCACCGGGCTGACCGTGAAGGCCCTGCGCTTCTACCAGGAGAAGGGACTGCTCGAACCCTCGCGCGTGGACCCCTCCTCTGGCTATCGCTACTACACCGAGCGCGACATCGCCCTGGCCCACACGCTGCGCGCGCTGCGCGACCTGAAACTGTCCCTGGAAGAGATTCAGGGAGTGCTCACGGAGGTGGCGGCGGGCGCCTCGCTCGCGGAGCAACTGGGGCGAGCGCGCGCCCGGCTCGCCGACGAGGCCGCCAGCGCGCACCGCTCCGTGCTCGCGCTGGACACGCTGCTGCGAAACCAGGCCCAGGCGGAGGCGTACCTGCGCGCACCGCCGCCACTCCTCGAGCGCTGGCTCCCCGCGGCCCGCGTCGCCGTGCACCGGGCCCGGGGACGGTACTCCGACGCGTCGGTGGCCTTCCCCAGGCTGTTCGCCGCGTGCGGCCCCCACGTGGCCGGTGCGCCCTTCTGCCTCCTTCACGAGGCGGAGTACCGCGAGGAGGACGCGGACGTGTCCTGGTGTGTCCCCCTGGCACCGGGAGCCACTCCGCGAGGTGTCACCATCGAGGAGGTGCCCGAGGTCCAGGCAGTCACGCTCGTCCACTCAGGGGCGCCCCAGTCCGTGGGCCCATCCTGGGCTCGCCTCTTCGCATCCCTTCACTCGAAGGAGCGCACCCCAGCCCTTCCCCTGCGCGAGACGTTCCTGCGCGTGGACACACAGGAGAGCGCCTCCTGGTTGACCGAGCTCGCGCTGCCGTGGGAGGGGAACGGGCTTCGAAGCAAGACCTGAGTCAGCCCCTCCCGATGGATGGGCTGAGCCAGTGCCTTCCTTGGAGCCACTGGAGAAGCGTGTACGCGCCAGGCTGTGCAGCCGCGTTCACATCGACCTCTGGATTGTGCAAGGAATTGCACAGCCCTGACATGGGCGCCGTCGAGGATGGGGAGACTGGGACAGGGCCAGCTTCTTGCTGGGCGACGGGGCATGAATACCCTCAGGCATCTGTCGACCGGGCCGTCGTTCGTGGCGCTCGGATGGGTCCTCCTCGCGCCAGGAGTCGGCCGTGCATCGGAAGCCGAAGCGCCGCCCGGTGAGATGGCGTCAAGCCCACAGCCTCTCAGCCCGGCCCCGCTGGTGGACGCGCCTCGGGAGGAGAGTGGTGGACGGTATGTGGGGCGCATCGCGGCTGAGTTCGGACTGATGGCCGCGACCTCGATGGCGGCGGCGATCCCCGGAATGCTCATCGGCGCGACGAGCTTGCGGGAGGATCCACCGTCCCGCTTCAACTTCGTGAACCTCGAGGGAGCAGGGCGTGGGTTTCTCGTGGGGGCCGCGATAGGTGCTCCGCTGGGCGTCTGGTTGGG
>NZ_VIFM01000014.1 GCF_006636215.1 Myxococcus llanfairpwllgwyngyllgogerychwyrndrobwllllantysiliogogogochensis
CAGCACACCCGCGCCCCACCCCTCCCACGTGAGTGTCTGGAATCAGACACGAGACATCGAGACATGGGTCAGCCTTACCCCCAATGTAAAACGTATTCACGCCAGCGGAAAAGTTTAAACATATCAGTCAATTTGAAAAGACCTGAGAAAACGGTTTCAATGCGTGGCATCGCTTCTTCCGAGGACATCCACGTATGGAATTGAAGACTCCTCCCGCACAGCCCACCTTCGCGACCTACCAGGGCGTCGAAATCGTCGGACAATCCATCCTCGCCATCGTCAACGGAATGGAGCTGGCGCAGGCCCGGGCGCTGCGAATCCTCGCGGAGAATGGCATCACTCCACTGGAAGCGAAGACGTGGTACCCGATGCCCGCGTTGCTGAAATCTTTCAGCCTGGTTTTCGAGAAGATTGGCCCCAGCACGGTGCGAACGATTGGCCGGAAGATTCCAGACAGCGCGCACTTCCCGCCAGACATCGACAACCTGGAAAAAGGCCTGCGCGCGGTGGACCTGGCGTACAAGATGAACCACCGGGGCAAGGGCAACATCGGGGGTTACCACTACGAGCCGGTGGACAAGCGCAACGCGAAGATGCGCTGTGACAATCCCTATCCGTGCGACTTGGACTACGGCCTGCTGGAGGCAATCACGGACAGGTTTCGCCCCAAGGATTCGCTTTGGGTGCGTATTGAACATGACCCCAGGAGTTGCCGTCGCAGGGGAGATGGGGCCTGCACGTACAACATCAGTTGGTAGCGCACATCGCAGGCCTCCAGGCCCGCGTGGCTCCCCGCGCGGACCTGGGCACGTCGTCAAAGACACTCCGCCTGGGCCGAGCGGAGACATGCATCCGGGAGGGACATCCATGAAGGCCGTGCTCCAACACATCGCGGTGTGCGAGGAGCGGTTCGCCTCACACCCTTTCTTCGCGGACCTGAAGCAGGACCGACCGATAGAACAGGTGATGGCATTCGCGCCTCGCCTCACCTTCTGGGTGATGACGTTCCAGGATGTGCTGCGCCTCAACGCGCACTTCATCCAGGACGCGCACCTGAAGGAGCTCGCCACGCATCACCATGCGGAGGAAGGCGGGCATGACCAGTGGTTCGAGGACGATATCGCCCAGCTCACCGGGGGCTCGCTGAGCATCGGCGCGCTCTACGGCAAGGCCCACGCGAAGACGCGCGACGCCGCCTACTCCATCATCAGCGAAGTCTACCGCTCGGTGGATGACCGGCTGCGCATCGTCCTCTTGTGGGCGCTGGAGTCCACCAGTCACGTGTTCTTCAGCCGCACCGCCGTCATCAGCGCGGCGCAGGGCGCGGACGACAAGCTCAAGTACTTCTCCGACCACCACATGCAGGCCGAAGCGCAGCACGCCATGTTCGAGCAGCAGCTGGCGGAGGAGCTGGAGGCCATGGTGCTGGCGCCGGAGGTGCGCGAGGACGCGCTGGCCATGGTGAACCGCATCTACGCGGCGTTCGACACCATGTTCGACGGGCTGCGCATCCACCTGGAGCACGAGCGCGCCGACCAGACGGAGCCGCGCCGCGCCACGCTGGCCCCGGCCGCGAATGCGGAGGCAGAGGAGCCCTTCGAGCTGGATGAGGCTGACTTCAGCGACGTGGCGCTGGCGGTGGACCGGGCCGCCTGAGGCGACCCGCGGCGGGTCCGACTACTTCGAGGGCGGGGAGAGCACCAGGATGAGCTCTCCGCCCACGTGTTTGCCCGCCTTCTGATAGACGGCGCCCTGCCGGCCCAGCTCCACGTCCAGCGTGGGCTGGCGCGGAATGGCCACGCGCACGGTGGCGGTGCCTTCCTTCATGCCCAGCAGGAGCAGCGACGCGTTGCTGCCGTTGGGCAGCTTCACCTCGGTGGCCGTCTTCGCGCCCACTTCCAGCTTCTCGTTGGACAGGCGCTTGAAGGACGTGAAGTTGAAGTTCTGCTTCTGGAACTGCTCCTTCATCTTCGCCAGCTCCGGGGGCTCCACTTCCGAGCCCTTCTTGGAGGCGAGCACCACCTCCACCTGGATGCTGACCTTCTGCTCCTCCTGGGCCTGGCCGACCACCGGCATCAGCAAGCCCAGGCCCAGCACGGCCAGCAGCAGCCGGCCGGACGACACGTTCTTCTTCACAGGGGACCTCCCGAGGGGCGCTCCACTTCGGTCTTCGGCTTGCCCAGGGGCTTGGGCCCCTTGCCCTTGTTGCGAAGCCCGCCGCCAATGTCCTCTTCCAGCTCCTCGTCCTCTTCCGACGGGGAGCCGTCCTGCGTCTCTTCATCCACCAGCCAGATGATGGTGCCACCGTTGTCGGTTTCCATCACCACCGGCGCCACGCGGGCGTCCTGGTAGGGCTGGATGGACTTCACCGTCATCCGCTCCGCGCCGTAACCCACCGGGGCCTTGTCGCTGAGCAGCAGCGGCAGCCCCACCAGCACGAGCACCGCCGCCGTCGCCAGCGAGGAGACCATCGCCGTGCGCTGGTAGAGGAACATTTCGGACAGCGCCAGCTTCAGCCGCTCCAGGAGGGGCGGCTTCTCCGGCGTCACCCGCGCCATGACCTTCTGCGCGAAGTCCTTGAAGTCGACGTCATCCACCGCCATGTCCAGGCCGACCCGGAGCAGGCCCGACTCGGCCCGCAGGTCCGCCGCGCGCCCCGTGCAGTCGCGGCACGCGCCAAGATGACGCTCCACGTTCACCCGCTCCGCGGGGGTCAGCTCCCCGTCGACATACGGGGAGAGCATGGGGACAAAACGCTCACATGCGGGATTTCCGGCCATAACCTTCACCCTGCTCGGTGGTGGATGCTGCGAACGCTGTGACGCGGGGGTCCCTCAGATATTCGAGGGCCCTTCATTCGCTGCCCACTCCGCTCTTCGCTTCGTCCAACTCCAGGTATTCACTCAGGATTTTCTGGACCTTCGCCCGGGCATGGAAGAGGCGGCTCATCACCGTGCCCTTGGGAATGTCGAGCGTCCGGGCCAGGTCCTCGTAGGACATGCCTTCGATCTCCCGGAGGAGGAGGATGGCGCGGTGCTTCTCGGGCACCGTGGCGAGCGCTTCCTGAATCTTCTCCGCCAGCTCACGCCGGAGCGCGCTCTTCTGGGGATTGGTGCCCAGGCGGCTGCCGAGCGCGCCGATGCGGGCCTCGGACAGGTCCATGGCCTGGTTCTCGTCGAACTCCACCGCCTCGCCTCCACCTCCGCGCTTGCGCAGCACGTCGATGCAGATGTTCACGGTGATGCGGTAGAGCCAGGTGTAGAACGACGAGTCGCCCTTGAAGTGGTCCAGGTACTTGTAGACCTTGACGAACGCCTCCTGGGAGACGTCCATCGATTCCTCCTTGTCCTTGAGCATGCCGAGCGCAACTGCGTACACCTTGCGCTGGTAACGCTCGACGAGGAGTTTGAACGCGCGCTGGTCGCCGCTCCGGACGCGCTTGACGAGTGTAAGGTCGTCGGTTGCCAATGGGTGCGGCAACGTACCACAAGCCGGCCAACGCCGAGGACTTTCCACCGCCGGGCAGCCTCCCCGGCCAGTCTCCCTAGAGGCTCACGAGCGCCAGCACCAGGAGGGCGATGCCCGCCAGGGCCAGCATGGCCCCGAAGGCCGCCCTGTCCCACTGCCCCTGCGCCACCGCCCCGTCCTCGGGGTCCGAGCGGAACCGGTGCAGCACGTTCCAGAGCATTTGCGGCCCCAACCGCTTGCCCGAGGAGCGGCGCCGGCCGTCGGAATCCGAGGGCTGTTCGTCGGAATCCTCGGACTCGGACGCCCTCATGCCCAGCGGCGCGGGGCCGCCCCGGAGCGTGTCCGGTCCCCGGGCCTGCATGGCGAGAGCTCCCTCGGCCACCCCCTCCTTGCGGACGGCGGCCTCCGAGTGGCGGACCTCCGGGGGCGGCTCCAGCCGGACGGTGGCCACGCGCTCGCGGGCCTCGTCGGGCGTCCTGGCCTCCAGCACCCACAAGCCCTGCGTCACCCCGTCCTGGCCGGTGCGCGCGTCGCGCAGCTCCGCGAAGCCCTGGCCCTTGAGCGACTCGCGGAAGGCCTCCTGCCCCTCCTTCTGGGGCGGCTGGGCCACGGCGGCCTCGGCGTAGGCGGCGAAGAAGGCCCACAGCCGGGTGGCGCGCTCGGTGCTCGACAGCTGCGAGGGCTTGAGGTGCTGGGCCAGCAGCGCCGCGTCCGAGCCGAAGCGCAGCCCCAGCTCCTCCTGGCCCGCCACCTTCTCGAGCCCGGGGGGAATCAGCTCCGCCACCTTGCGCAGCGGCGCCCGCTCAGTGCCACCCAGGGTGGGATGGCCGCCGGGGATGGCGCCCTTGGTCCGGAAGGCGTCGCCCTTCCCATGGCCCCCACCCTCCAACCCACCTCCTTGGGGAACCTTGGGGCCGCGCGGCCCTCCCGCGGGCGACTTGAGGATGAGCTGGGCGAGCCGGCTGAAGTTGGAGGTGATTCGCGAGGAAGCGGACATGAGCGGTGCCTCGTCATCCGTCGTGGGAAGGGGCGTCTCTGGCACGTCCCCGGTGGGCTCCGCCGAAGGACTCCGGGAGCCTAACGCGGGCGCGTCCCGGGGGCTGTTTTGGGAGCTGAACGAAGTGTCCGCCAGCGACGCCGTGCCCCGGGGAGCATTTCCGCTCTCACGCGGTGTGTCGGAGACGGGGGCACGCCAGATGCGGGTGGGCTCCGCGCCTTCTGGCTCCATGCCATCCGCCAGCAGGGGCAGCCCCGCTGGGGGCGTCCGAGGACTGGCGCCCGAGTTGGACGACGCGCGCGGGCCATGCTCGCCACGAGGCTCCCCGCCGCCCCTTCCTGCCCGGGGGCCGTCGCGGGGCCCCCTCATGTCGCCGACGTGGCCCATTTCCCAGATTCTCGCCCGGAGCGAGGATCAGGTTGCGGCCAACTACTCGCCTTCGCGTTCCACCTCGACGGGCGTGGTCATTCCGTTGGCGTCCAGACGCACTCGGTAGACGGAGTTCAGCCCGTCGCCGTCGAAGTCGCCGCGCGCCAGGCACGACACCTCGGGCTCTCCCACGGGGCTCTCCTGCACCACCACCTCGTACTGGAAGCGCACCTTCCCCTCCGGCTCGAAGCCGAGGCGGTGGAAGACGTCGTTCTCCGGGAAGGGCACCGACTCGCCGCCGCGCGGCACGTCCCGGGGCGTGGGGCCCGCGACCTGATAGGCGCCATGCTCGTCGCGGTACGCCTGCACCGCGTCACACAGCGCCAGCACGTTGAGGCGCGCCTCGGTGTCGGTGGGTCGCTCGCTCGACTGCCCGACGTGCCGGAGGCCGAGGACGCCCAGGATGGCGGCGAGGACTCCCAGCCCGGCGGCGAGCAGGGGCCACCGCTTGAGGAGGTTGCCCGGCGGGGACGGAGGCGGCGGGGATGTGGAGGGGTCGGACATGGTCCTCAGCTCTCCCGCGTCCAGGCGGCCCAGTCGCGGGGCTGCTTCAGCACGTCCACCAGCCGGGACTCCCAGCTCCCGGGCTCCGGGTGATGGTCATAGCGCCAGCGCGTCTGGGGCGGCAGGGACATGAGGATGGACTCGGTGCGCCCGCGCGTCTCCAGGCCAAAGACGGTGCCGCGGTCATAGACGAGGTTGAACTCCACGTAGCGCCCGCGCCGCACCTCCTGCCAGAAGCGCTGGGCCTCGGAGAAGGGCGTGTCCTTGCGTCGCTCGGCGATGGGCAGGTACGCGTCCAGGAAGGCCCGGCCACAGTCGCGCACGAAGTCCAGCTCGCGCTCCAGGTCGCCGCCCATGTTCTCGAAGAAGATGCCGCCCACGCCGCGCGTCTCCTCCCGGTGACGCAGGTGGAAGTACTGGTCGCACGCGGCCTTGAAGCGCGGGTAGTACGCCAGGTCGTGCGCGTCACACGCGGCCTTGTGCACGCGGTGGAAGTGCGCCGCGTCCTCTTCGTAGAGGTAGTACGGCGTCAGGTCCGCGCCGCCGCCGAACCACGCCTTCCCGCCCTGATGGATGAAGCGGTAGTTGGCGTGCACGGTGGGCACGTGAGGGTTGCGCGGGTGCAGGACGAGGGAGATGCCGCCGGCCCAGAAGGAGCGCCCCTCACCCTGGAGCTTCTTGGCGAACTGGTCCTCCAGCTCTCCGAAGACCACCGACGTGTTGACGCCCGCCTTCTCCAGCACGGCGCCGTCCTCCAACACGCGGCTGCGTCCACCGCCCCCGCCGGGCCGCGTCCAGGCGTCCTCGCGAAAGCGTCCCGTGCCGTCCAGGCGCTCCAGTGCGCCGCAGATGTCGTCCTGCAGCGACTGGGTGAAGGCGGCCATCCGCTCCTTCAGACTCTCCACGTCCACCTTCGTCATGCGTGCTCCTGGCGATTTCCGCTACGGCGCGGAGTAGTCGGCCGGCGCCTCGAAGTCCACAGGTGGAACGGGGGGCGCGTTGTGGCCCGCCGCATCGAACGCCTCGATGCGCGCCCGGTAGCTGCGGCCATCCTCCATGGCGAACGTCCCGCTGCACGCCTCGTGGCCGATGAAGGCCGTGTTGTTGTGCACCGGCACCACGTACTGCTGGATGCTGGGGCCCGGACGCCGGGGCTCCAGCTTCACCACGAGATACGCGGGGCTCTCCTCCTTCAGCGACAGGTTGAGGCGCACGAAGCGCGCGGTGCCCTGGGCCGTGCGGCGAAGGAAGCCCTCCGAGACGGCGGGGCGCTTCTGCCAGCGCGGCGGCTGGGTGTCGGCGCCCTTGCCCGTGTTCCATTCGGGCAGCGCCCCCGCCCGGCCGTTGAGCACGGCGACGTTGGGCAGCAGCTCGTCGAGCCGCAGCGTGTAGCGCTTGTCCGGCTCCAGCTTGCCCACCACCTTGAGGACGATGGTGGCTCGACCCAGGCTGCTCTCCCAGCCGCGCTGCGCCTTCACCTCCACCTCGTGGGTGTCCGCCACCAGCCGCAGCTTCTTGCCCACCAGCGCGACCACGGACTCCCGGGCCGTACCCACGCCCTCCAGCAGGAAGCGGCTGTTGATGGGGACGATGGCGCCGGGCGTGGGAAACAGCTGCACTCCGTCACCCAGGCATTGGGCGGAGGCGGCACGAGCGCACAGCAGCACGAACAATGAGACGAGGATTCTGAGCACGATTTCCCAAGTCTGCGCCCCTGCGGGATGGATGCCAACCCGTTCAGTGCCCCCGGCGATATGGGGGACACGCACCGTGCGTTTCCAGGAATAGTCCCCCGCGCGCCGGGCCCCGGGCTCGCGGGCAGCTGCTCCCTCCGTTTTCCTCCGGGGACGTTCCGAGAACATCACCATGCGCTCACGCCTTTCGACGTGGGTGACGGTCGGGCTCCTGTGGGGAGCCTGCGGCTGCGCCGTCACGCCTGAAACCCGCCAGCAGTTGGTGGAGACCACCAGCGGCAACGCCGTCTACAACCTGTCGGCGGACGCCCTGCTGGCGACGACGCGGCGCCTGCTCGCGGAGCAGAAGTACGAGCTGCTCCCCAGCTCGGACCCGCTCTACATCCACACCACCTGGCGCATCCGGGGCAACACGGACATGGGCGCCAGCTGGAGTCGCATCTTCGTGCAGGTCCATCCGCTGTCGGACGGCCGCGCCGTGGTGCGAGCCTACCGGATGGCCTACACCACCAACGGGCGCGCGCCCATGCACCCGACCCTCGGTGCTGGCACTCGGGACTCGAAGTTGGGGGATGGAGCGGCGACGGCCTACGTCCAGGGGGAGCCCATGTCGCCGGCGAAGCCCATCGTGCGCCGCGCCTCGGATATCGAATGGGAGGTGCTGTCGCGCGTGGAGCCCAGGCTCGCCGCCCACCTGGAGGCCCGCGCGGAGGCGTACCTGGCCACCGGACGGAAGGACCCGAGCGCGCCCACCGAGGAGGAGTGAGCGCGCCGTCAGGCCCCGTGGCTTCGCGTCAGTGCATGCCGCCGTCGTCCTCGCGCAGGACGATGGCGCCGTACTTCGCCTCGTAGCGGTTGAGGTTGTCCTGCATGGCCAGCATCAGCCGCTTCATGTGCTTGGGGCTGGTGATGATGCGCGAGCGCACCTTGGCCCGGAGCTGCTGCGGCTGGACGTAGATGAAATCCAGCGTGAATTCCGTGTCCGTATGGTTCACGAGGGCCATGTTGGCGTACTGACCATTGGCGACGTCCTCGTCGATTTGAATCTGCAACTGCATGTCCGGGGGCTTCGGAGTGTCCGCCATGAGGCATGGGGCATAGCGCCTGCGCCTCCGCGTGGCCAGCCTGACGTCATGATGGATGCCTCGCTCGCCATGGACGCGGAGAAGACGGAGCCCTTCGAGCTGGGACGGGGCCCGGACGCGTGCCTCTTGCTGCACGGCTTCACCGGCAGTCCCTGGGATGTGCGCCCGCTGGGAGAGGCGCTGGCGGCGCGGGGGATGCATGTGGTGGCGCCGCTCCTGCCGGGCCACGGCACCACGCCCCAGGCGCTGCTGGGCGTCACCTGGCGCGACTGGCGGGACGCGGCCGAGCACGCCCTGGGCGCGCTGCGGGGTCACCGGAGCATCTTCGTCGCGGGGCTGTCCATGGGCGCGCTCCTGGCGCTGGGGCTGGCGGCGGACCATCCGGAGGCGGTGCGAGCGCTGGCGCTCGTCGCCCCGGCGGTGCGCTTCCGGGGACCTCGGATGATGCTCATCCGGCAGTTGTCGCGCACGCCGTTGTTGGAGTGGGCCCGGCCGTGGGTGGAGAAGACGGGCACGGACATCTCGGACCCGGTGGCGCTGGCCCAGGCGCCGGTGCTCTCCGGCTTCCCGGTGGCGCGCCTGCGGGATTTGGTCACCCTGCAGGACGCGGCGGCGCGAGGTGTGTCGCGGGTGCGCTGTCCCGTCCTGGTGGCGGTGGCCGAGCAGGACCACGTCGTGGACCCGGAGGGGGGACGGTGGCTGGCGCGCCGGCTCACCGCGTCGCCGAGCGTGCGCGTGGTGTCGCTGCGACGCGGCTTCCACGTCATTCCCCGGGACACGGACGGCCCCCTGCTGGCGAGCGAGGTGGGTGGCTTCCTGACGCAGTGGCGTGACTTCGGGGAATGGGAGCCACAACCGGCGGGCGCGTGAGCGGGGCTCGGGACGCGGCGAAAGGGGCCGCATCCGTATATCAAGGGCACGCACATGCCTGAGTCCGACACTCCTCCGCTCGTCGAGCTGCGTGACGTCACGAAGTCCTATGCCGAGGGCGACACCGCGCGCGAGGTGCTCTCCGGCGTGCGGCTGACCCTGCGCCGGGGTGAGTTCGTGGTGCTGCTGGGCCGCAGCGGCTCGGGCAAGTCCACGCTGCTCAACCTCATCAGCGGCATCGACCTGCCCACGCGCGGCGAGGTGCTCGTCGACGGCCGGAACCTGGGCACGATGAGCGAGCGCGAGCGCACGCTGCTGCGCCGCGAGCACGTGGGCTTCATCTTCCAGGCGTTCAACCTGCTCCCCACGTTGACGGTGGAGGAGAACGTGCGGCTGCCGGTGGAGCTCAACGGGCACGACGCGGCGCAGGCGAGCGCGAAGGCGCGGGCCCTGCTGGAGCGCGTGGGACTGACCTCGCGCGCGAACAGCTTTCCGGACCGGCTCTCCGGTGGCGAGCAACAGCGCGTGGCGGTGGCGCGGGCGCTCGCGCATTCGCCGCCGCTGCTCCTCGCGGACGAGCCCACGGGCAACCTGGATGAAGCCACGGGGCGACAGGTCCTGGACCTGCTGGAGGGCCTCACTCGACAAGGTCACGCATGCGCGTTCGTCGTCACACACGAGCCGGGCCTGGTGGCCCGCGCGGACCGGGTGCTGGAGATGACGGGCGGACGGCTGGTGGAACGCGACGTGCCGCGAAGGGAGCCCCGGTGACCAACCTCTTGGTGCGCTCCAGTCTGCGCCACCTGGGCCGCCATCCGTGGCTGACGGCGCTGTCCCTGCTGGGCATCGCCCTGGGTGTCGCGGTGGTGGTGTCCATCGACCTGGCGAGCGGCAGCGCGCTGCGGGCCTTCGAGCGCTCCACGGATGCGGTGGCGGGACGCGCCACGCACCAGCTCGTGGGGGGCACCTCCGGGCTGCCGGAGGCCGTGTATCGGGACTTGAGGCTGCGTCCGGACGCGCCCGTGTCCGCGCCGGTGGTGGAAGGGTACGTGCAGGCCGCGGTGGGGGACCGGCGCACGCTCACGGTGCTGGGCGTGGACCCCTTCGCGGAGACTCCGTTCCGCGACTACGCGGGCGGCGAAGCCGTGGGCGACGTGGGCGCGCTGCTCACCCAGCCGGGCACGGTGCTCCTGAGCGCGCGGGCCGCGCGGGCGCTGGGCGTGGAGGCCGGCGGCGTGTTGCCGGTGCGCGTGGAGGGACGCGAGGCCTCGCTGCGCGTGGCGGCGCTGCTGGCGCCCGAGGACGAGGACACCGCGCGGGCACTGGAGGCGCTGGTGCTGACGGACCTGTCCACGGCGCAGGAGGTGCTGGGGCGCGTGGGGCGACTGACGCGCGTGGACCTGCGACTGCCAGGCGGAGAGGCGCAGGCGGACCGACTGCGCGCGACGCTGCCGACAGGGACCGAGGTGGTGCGCGCGTCGGCGCGGGCCGGCACGGTGGAGCAGATGACGAAGGCGTTCCGCACCAACCTCACCGCGCTGTCGCTGCTGGCGCTCGTGGTGGGGATGTTCCTCATCTACAACACGATGACGTTCTCGGTGGTGCAGCGGCGCGGACTGCTGGGGCGGCTGCGCGCGGTGGGCATCACCCGGGGCGAGCTGTTCGCGCTGGTGCTGGGCGAGGCGCTGGTGTTGGGCATGGTCGGCACGGTGGCGGGCCTGCTGCTCGGCATCCTGCTGGGACGCGGGCTGGTGGGGCTCATCACCCAGACCATCAATGACCTCTACTTCGTGGTGAGCGTGCGCGGACTGGCGCTGGAGCCCTTCACGCTGGCCAAGGGCCTGGCGCTGGGCCTGGGGGCCACGTTGCTGGCGGCGCTGGTGCCCGCGTGGGAGGCGGCGCGCTCGGCGCCCGCGACGACGCTGCGCCGCTCGACGCTGGAGGACGTGTCTCGCACGCGAGCGCCGAGGCTGGCGCTGCTCGGGTTGCTGGTGCTCGCGGGAGGCATTGGCCTTCTGGGCTGGCCCACGCAGGCGTTGGTACCGGCGTACGCGGGACTCTTCGCCGTGTTGATTGGTGCCGCGCTGCTGGTGCCGTGGGTGACGGAGCGGCTGTCCCTCTTCGCGGCGGTGCCGTTGGGACTCGCCTTCGGTCTGCTGGGACGCATGGCGGCGCGCGGGGTGAGGACGAGCCTCAGCCGAACGGCGGTGGCGCTGGCGGCGCTGATGGTCGCGGTGGCGACGACGGTGGGCGTGGGCCTCATGGTGTCCAGCTTCCGAGGCACGGTGCTGTCATGGCTGGAGGCCTCGCTCCTGGCGGACGTGTTCATCTCCCCGCCCTCGCTGGTGGCTCGACGCGGAGACTCCACGCTGGTGCCGGGACTGGTGGAGCGACTGCGCACCACGCCGGGCGCCTCCGGCAGCAGCACCCTGCGCGTGACGCGGGCCCGGGTGAATGGCGTGCCCACGGACTTGCTCGCGGTCGATTTCAGCCGCTCACCGGCACGGCCCTATCGCTTCAAGCAGGGCGACGAGGCGGCCGTGTGGCGGGAGCTGGATGCGTCCACGGATGCGCTCATCGTCTCGGAGCCCTTCGCCTTTCACCGGGGCGTGGGTGTCGGCGACACGGTGCAACTGGCCACGGACCGAGGGCCTCACGACTTCCGCGTGGTCGGCGTGTACTTCGACTACGGCTCCGACGTGGGGACGATGCTGATGCCTCGCGCCACGTATGAGCACTGGTACGAAGACCGGGGTGTGAGCGGCGTGGCGCTTTACGCGGCGCCGGGACAGGACGTGGATGCACTGGTGGCCTCGGTGCGTGAGCGCGCGGGAGGCGAGCAGGCGCTGCTGGTGCGGCCCAATCGCTCGCTGCGACAGGCGTCGATGGAGGTGTTCGACCGCACCTTCACGATTACGCAGGTGCTCCGACTGCTGGCCATCGGCGTGGCCTTCGTGGGGGTGCTCAGCGCGTTGATGTCATTGCAGTTGGAGCGGGCGCGGGAGTTCGCGGTGCTGCGGGCCACGGGGCTGACGCCTCGACAGCTCTGGGGACTGGTGTCGCTGCAGACGGGCCTGCTGGGCCTGCTGGCGGGGTTGTTCTCCATGCCGCTGGGGGTGGGGCTGGCGTACATCCTCGTGTATGTCATCAACCAGCGGTCCTTCGGCTGGACGCTGCGGCTCGCGGTGACGCCGGAGACGCTGGGACAGGCGATGCTGCTGGCGCTGGTGGCGTCGGCGCTGGCGGGGCTGTATCCGGCGTGGAAGATGGCACGCGCCAATCCCGCGCTCGCGTTGAGGGAGGAGTGACGCCATGAGCAACGGCCGAGGGCTCGTCATCGGGACGGCGGTGGTGCTGGCGGCGTTGGCGGTGGCGGCGTTCATCGTCACGAGAGAGACGGAGCCGCCCGCGCTGGCGAGGAGCGGGACGCTGACGGTGGCGAAGGCGCTCGGTGGAAGTGATGGGGGAATGGAGGGCTATGCACGCGCCTTCGAGCCACGTCCGTTCCACTTCCCCGAGGACCACGGCCCGCATCCGGAGTTCCGCACGGAGTGGTGGTACTGGACGGGAAATCTCGAGACGGCGGACGGGCGCGCCTTCGGCTATCAGTTCACCCTCTTCCGCAATGCGCTGGCGCCCGGTGCACCAGCACGGGACTCCGCGTGGGGAACGCGAGAGGTGTACCTGGGGCACTTCACGGTGACGGACGTGGCCGCGGGACGCTTCCACGTCGCGGAGCGCTACAGCCGCGCGGCGCTGGGGCTCGCGGGCTCGCGCGCACAGCCGTTCAAGGTGTGGCTGGAGCAATGGGAAGCGGCGAGCGTGGGCGAGGCGATGTGGCCCGTGCGGCTGCGCGCGGAGACGGACGAAGTCGAGTTGGAGTTGTTGCTGGAGCCGGGCAAGCCGCCGGTGCTCGAAGGCGACCGGGGGTTGAGCCAGAAGAGCGCGGAGCCGGGCAACGCGTCGTATTACTACTCGATGACACGCATGCCCTCGCGCGGCACGGTGCGACTGGAAGGACAGACGTACGCGGTGACGGGTGAGAGTTGGATGGACCGTGAGTGGAGCACCAGTGCATTGGGCGCGGACCAGGTGGGCTGGGATTGGTTCTCGCTCCAGCTCTCGGATGGTAGCGAGCTGATGTATTACCAACTGCGTCGCGAGGACGGGACGGTGGACCCGTTCAGCTCGGGAACGTGGGTGCCGCCCGTGGGTGCGGCGGACAGCGCATCCATGCATCTGACCCGGGATGACGTGGAGCTCGCGGTGCTGGACACCTGGAAGAGTCCGCGCGGCGGGGTGTACCCGTCGAAGTGGAAGCTGCGGGTGGCGAAGCTCGGGCTGGAGCTGACGGTGACGCCAAAGCTCGCGGACCAGGAGCTGCCGGTGAGCGTGCGCTACTGGGAGGGCAGCGTGAACCTGGATGGCGTGCGCCAGGGCCAGCCCGTGAAGGGACGCGGCTACGTGGAGCTGACGGGCTACGCGGACACGGCGGCCTCGACACAACGGCCGGAGGCCCGGGCCCGGGGGACTCCGGAGGCCCGAAGCACACCAACGACAGACAGTCCTCGCCACTGATTCCAGCGAAACCACACCCCTGTCGCGGCTCGCTGAAACGGACTTCGTGAGGAATCACCCCGAGTTGCACGGCTGGATACAGCTCAGAAGCCAACTGCCGTGACGATGGGTGGCGATGTAACCATTGCGCACACGAGGGTGCGCCCTTGGCGGGCAGGCTGAAAGAAAGCCTATGCTTCACCCCTCACCCGGGGGGTGTCATGAGTCATGACAATGAAGCGAACACCAGTACAGGAGTGTCCGCCGTCGCGGCTGTGCCATCTCATGGGGGCCTCGCGCCTCCCTCGACAGGCACCATCACCGCCATTCCCCACCCCCAGAATCAGCGACTGCTGATCCTCACCACCGCGCTGCCGCTGCTCAGCCTCGCGGCGGCGTGGTTCGTCGCGCCCGGCTGGAGCTACATCGCCGCGTCCGCCGTGCTGCTCGCCTTCCTCGCCGTGCTCGGCCAGAGCATCACCGGGACTCCCTTCGGCGTGCTCATCAGCGAGCGCAACATCATGAGCCTGTCTCGCTTCCAGGCCGTCACGTGGACCGTCGTCGTCGTCGCCGGCTACCTGACGATGGTCATCGCCCGCGTGAAGGCAAACACACCCAATGCCGTCGACGTCGCCATCCCCCAGGAACTCTGGTGGGCCATGGGCATCGCCTCGACTTCACTGCTCGGCACCTCGCTGCTGCTCAGCGGCAAGCGCTCCAAGACCCCTGACGCCAGGGCCGTCGACGCCACCGCCGCCCAGCTCGCGGAGCCCCCCTCCGAAATCAACGCCCAGCGCCAGGGCGCCCTCTACGCCAACAAGGGCATCCAGGACGCGCGAATCTCAGACATGTTCCAGGGAGACGAGGTCGGCAACACCGCGCAAATCGACCTCGCCAAGGTGCAGATGTTCTATTTCACCGCCATCGCCGCGGTGACCTACTTCGTCGACATCTCCATGGCCATCCAACGCGGCTCCCTCACCAGCCTCCCAGAGCTCTCCGAAGGTCTCGTCGCCCTGCTCGCCATCAGCCACGGCGGATACCTCGTCAGCAAGACCACCGACCACTCCAACTCCAAGCCCTCCTGAGCCACGCGCCCGCCGTATGCTCGGCCCCGGCGCGCCCTCACGAGCGCCGGGCGCCCGAGCACGCAAGCACGGAGGAACGTCGCGGTGCCCAAGCCCCTGGTGGACGTGGACGCAGCCCCCGCGTCCTCCTTCTGTCTCACCGACACGCTGACACCCTTCACCTCCGGCTGGCACACCCACCGCCGCCACCAGCTCCTCTACGCCGATCGCGGCGCCCTCCACCTGGAAGTCGCCGAGGCCCAGTGGCTCCTGCCACCCCAGCGCGCCGCCTGGCTCGCCGCCGGCACCCGCCACCGCGTGCGCTCAACCCAGCCCGCCACCCTCTGCACCGTGTACCTGGAACCCTCGCGCGCGAGATGCTCCTCTACTCCACCCGCTGGGGACCGGAGCGCCCCCCACGCGATGCCGTGGCCGAGAGCTTCTTCTCCGCCCTGGCCCACCTGCTCTCGGAATGGGCCGCGGAACCTCGTGAATGGCGCCTGCCTCGCGCCCGCACTCCCGAACTGGAACGCGCGATGGCCTACACCCTGGCCCGACTCGCCGGCCCCGCCACCCTCGCCGGCGCCGCACGCGCGGCGGGACTGTCCCAGCGCACCCTCGCGCGCCGCTTCGAGGACGAGGCCAGCACCTCCTGGCGCCGCTTCCTCCACGACGCCCGCATGCTGCGCGCCATGGAGCTGCTCGCCGAGGACGGCGCCCGCGTCACCCAGACGGCCTACACCGTCGGCTTCGAGAGCCTCGCCGCGTTCACCCACGCCTTCACGTCCTTCACCGGCGAGAGGCCTCGCGACTTCCGCCAGCGCGTCGCACGAGGCGTCGTCGTCCCACCGCCCCGCGCCACACCCCGCCCCAGGCGACCTGCCAGACGAGCCCCTTGAGGCCCGCCCGAACTCCACGGCGCTTCAGGTAGGTGCCGGCGGCACATCAACCCCGGCGAAAGGGGACTTGCGATGACCGACTGACCAGATTACCATCCTGGTCAATGAGTTCCGACCCTCGCATCGCCATCCTCAAGGCCGCCGGCGAAGTCTTCGCCCGGTTCGGCTTCAAGAAGGCCTCGGTGGAGGACATCGCCAAACGAGCAGGCGTCGGCAAGGGCAGCATCTACCTGCACTTCGAGAGCAAGGAAGCGCTGTTCGAGGCGATTGTCCGGCAATCGCACGAGATGAGCCTCGCCGAGCTCAAGGCGAGCGTCCAGCGCGCCACGACGCCCGAGGCCCAGGTCCGCGCCTACATTCGCTGCAAGCTGGAGCAGAGCGTCCGCAAGCCCGACGGGGAACGCCTTGAGATGGCCACGCTCTTCGAGCTGGGCACCCAGGTGATGCACCTCGTTCCCCAGATGCAGGACGCGGATGCGGCCATCCTGGCGCGCGTCTTCGAGGACGGAGTGGCGCGCGGGGTCTTCACCGTCAGCGCCCCCCAGTTGGCGGCTCGCGGCTTCGTGGAGCTCATCACGATGCTCGTTCCCAAGCTGATGACCCAGGAGACCAGCCCCCTGACGCTCGAAGCCCTGGACGCCTCGTTCGAGATCTTCATCCGCGGCCTCTCGGCCCCACCCGGCCCGACTCCACCCACTCGCTGACTCCCCAGGCCCCACTCCGTGCCCGGAGGATGGGGTGTTCGTTTGCCCGGGACTGACCAGAAAACCAATTCAGTCATTCAGTGCCGGAGTCCCATGAGTGCCGGCCCCACTACGAGGAACGCAGCGATGAAGACGACCTTGAAGGCAGCAGTGGTGGTGGTGGCCGTGGTGGCGGGGGCGTGTGGTGGCGGTAGCAAGCCCGTGGCGCCGTCTCCCTCGGCGCAGGCCGTCCAGAAGCCCGTGGGCGTCAAGGCGCTCACGCCGGCCACGAAGCTGGAGGCGAGCGTCCTGCAGGCCACCGGCAGCGTGCGCGCCAAACAGGAGGCGACGCTGAGCGCGGAGGCCTCCGGCACCCTGACGAAAGTCACCGTGAACGCGGGCGACGCGGTGAAGCGCGGTCAGTTGCTCGCGCAGTTGGACACCTCCAATGCACGCCTCACCGCAAACCAGGCACGCGCCGCCAAGGCCGCGGCCGAAGCGGCACTGGAGGGCGCGAAGACGGAGGTGGAGCGGGCACGGATGCTGGCGCAGTCGGGCAGCCTCGCGCGCGCTTCGCTCGACAAGGCGGAGGTGGGCTACCGACAGGCACAGGCCCAGGCCGAGCAGGCCGCCGCGGTCCTCGCCAGCGCACAGGAGGCGCTGCGCGATGCCACCCTCACGGCGCCCTTCGACGGCGTCATCACCAGCCGCAGCCGCAACGAGGGCGACTATGTGTCGCCGGGCACGGCCATCTTCGGCCTCGTCAACACGCAGGCGCTCGAGGTGCGCGCCCCGGTGCCCGAGGCCTTCGTGGACCGCGTGAAGGTGGGCACCATCGTCAAGGGCACGCTCAACCCCTCCGGCGCGCCCTTCGAGGCGAAGGTGCGGAGCCTCGGCGCCGTCATCGACTCGCAGACGCGCACCGTGGAGGTGCTCGCGGACGTACTGCCCTCGAAGGAGGACGGGGCGCGGCTGCGCGCGGGCGCCCTGGTGGAGCTGGACTTCTCCGACATGATGGCCACCGACAGCGCCCCGGGACAGGCGGGCCTCTTCCTGCCGTCACAGGCCGTCAACGCCAAGGGCCAGCAGGGCTTCGTCTGGGTGGTCCAGGACGGCAAGGCGCAGCGCCGTGACGTCAAGGTGGAGCGCGTGCTGCCCGGCTTCGTGCGCGTGGTGCATGGGCTCGGCCACCAGGAGCGCGTCGTCGCCGACGCCAGCCTGCCGCTCCAGAACGGCGTCGCGCTCCAGGTCGTCCAGTAGCCCTCTTCCCTTCCCTCCCATCTTCCGACGAGCGCCACTGCCATGCTCCAGACCTTCATCAAACACTCCGTCTTCACCGTCATGCTGATGGCGGCGGTCGTCGTCTTCGGCCTGTATGCCTATCCGCGCATCGGCGTGGACCAGTACCCCAACGTCGACATCCCCGTCGTCACCGTCACCACGCTGCTGCCGGGCGCGGACCCCGAGTCCATCGAGAAGAACATCTCCGACCCGCTCGAGGAGGCGCTCAACACGCTCAGCGGCGTGGACGAGCTCAACTCCATCAACCTGGAGAACGTCAGCCAGGTCACCATCAGCTTCAAGCTAGGCACCAACGTGGACGTGGCGGCCCAGGACGTTCGCGACCGCGTGCAGGCCACGCTGCGCGAGCTGCCCGACGACATCGAGACGCCCGTCGTCGAAAAGTTCGACATCGGCGCGGCGCCCATCCTCACGCTGTCGCTCTCCGGCGCGCTGCCCATCGAGGAGCTGACGCGCGTGGCGGAGGACGTGGTGAAGCCCTCGCTCCAGAGTCAGGCGGGCGTGGGCAGCATCGGCGTGGTGGGTGGCCGCGAGCGGGAGATTCAACTGGTGGTCGACCCGCAGCGGCTGCGCGGCTACGGGCTGGCCATCGGCGACGTGAGCCAGGCGCTCCAGGCGCAGAGCGTGGACCTGCCCGGCGGCCGCGCGACGCAAGGAGGCCGCGAGCGAGTCGTGCGTCTGACGGCCGAGGCGCGCAGCGTGGAGGAGATTGGCGGCATCATCGTCGCCAGCCCCAACGGTACGCCGGTGCGCGTACGTGACGTGGCGGCGGTGGTGGACGGCGCGCAGGAGGCGCGGGGTCTGGCGCGCTCCGACACGGGCACGGCCCTGGCGCTCGTGGTGCGCAAGCAGTCGGGCGCCAACACGGTGCAGGTCGCGGAGAACGTCAAGGAGTCACTCGCGGAGCTCAACTCCGAGCTGCCCCAGGGCGTGACGGTCAGCACCATCAGCGACAACTCGACGACGATTCGCGCCTCCATCCACGCGGTGCAGGAGGACATGCTCATCGGCGGCGTCCTCTCCGTCCTCATCGTGCTCATCTTCCTGCGGGACTGGCGTTCCACCTTCGTGTCGGCCATCGCGCTGCCGGTGAGCGTCATCGGCACGTTCGCGGTGATGGCGATGCTGGGCTTCACCTTCAACATCATCACCATGCTGGCGCTGACGCTCTCCATCGGCCTGCTCATCGACGACGCCATCGTGGTCATCGAGAACATCGTGCGCCACCTGGAGGAGGGGAAGACGCCCATGCAGGCGGCGCTCGAGGGCACCTCGCAGATTGTCATCGCCGTGCTCGCGGTGACGCTCGCCATCGTCGCCGTGTTCATCCCCGTGGCCTTCATGGAAGGGACGATTGGCCAGTTCTTCTACCAGTTCGGCGTCACGGTGGCCGTGGCGGTGCTCATCTCCTACGCGGTGTCGATGACGCTCACGCCCATGCTCTCCAGCCGCCTGCTCAAGGCCCACGCCCACAGCGGGCCTCGCAACCGCGTGAGCGCCGCCATCGAGCGCGTGCTCGTGGGAATGGAGCGCGGCTACCGCCGCAGCCTGGGCTGGGTGCTGGAGCGGCGCGCCCTGGCCATCGCCGTCGCGGTGGGTGTGCTGGTGCTGACGTTGGGCATGGCCCGCTTCCTCAAGTTCACCTTCATCCCGCCCTCCGACAACGGCGCCGTGCGCGTGACGGTGGAGCTGCCCGTGGGCTCCACCCTGGAGGACACCGAGCGCGAGCTGGGAATCGTCGCCGCGCAGGTGCGCCCGCTGGAGGGCGTGAAGGAGACGTTCAGCACGGCCGGTGGTGGCACGCTCGAGGAGGTGCACAAGGGCGAGGTGCTGGTGAACCTGGTGCCGCGCAAGGAGCGCGCCTTCGACCAGGAGGCCTTCAAGGTGCGCCTGCGCGACGCGCTGGCCGAGCGCCCCGGGGTGATGCTCTCCGTCCAGGACGTCTCCGGCGTCGGCGGTGGTGGCCGCACCCAGCAGGTCCAGTACGTGCTGCGCGGAACGGACTGGCCCCAGGTCGTCGCGTCCAGCGAGAAGCTGCTCGCCACGATGAAGTCCCACCCGGGCTTCACCGACGTCGACACGACGTTCCGCAGCGGCAAGCCGCAGTTCGACGTGCGCGTGGACCGCGAGCGCGCCGCGCAGATGGGCGTGCCGGCGGCCCAGGTGGGCGTCGCCCTGCGGGCCTACCTCGGGCGCGACGAGTTCATGACCTACCGCGAGGGCGGCGAGACGTACGACGTGAAGCTGCGCCTGCCCGACGCGACGCTCGCCTCCGAGGAGGCGCTGGGACAGCTCACCGTGCGCACCACGGGCGGGCAGTTGGTGGAGCTGCGCAACGTGGCCACCATCACCCCTTCCGAGGGCCCGGTGCAGATTGACCGTCAGAACCAGAAGCGGCAGATCACCCTGCTCGCCAACCTCGCGCCCGACTACACCCTGGGCGAGGGAATGGGCTTCCTCACCGCGCAGGCGGAGCAGGACCTGCCCCAGGGCGTGGTGGGGAGCTTCGCCGGCAACGCGAAGGAGATGAACAAGACCGTCGGCGCCTTCGCGACCGCGCTGGGGCTGGGCATCCTCCTGCTGTACATGATTCTGGCGGCGCAGTTCGGCAGCTACATCCACCCTTTCACCATCATGTTGTCGCTGCCCTTCGCGCTCATCGGCGCCATCGGCGCGCTGCTGCTGTCGGGCAACGCCATGTCGATGATTGCCCTCATCGGCGTCATCATGCTGATGGGTCTGGTGGTGAAGAACGGCATCCTGCTGGTCGACTTCACGCAGCAGCTTCGCGACGCGGGCAAGAGCGCTCGCGAGGCACTGCTGGAGGCCGCGCCGGTGCGCTTGCGCCCCATCCTCATGACGACCATCGCCATGGTGGCCGGCATGATTCCGGTGGCGCTCGCCAAGGGTGACGGCGCGGAGACTCGCGTGCCGATGGCGCTCGTCATCATCGGCGGCCTCATCAGCTCCACGGTGCTGACGCTGGTGGTGGTGCCCGTCGTCTACTCGCTGCTGGACGGACTCTCCGCGCGCTTCAGTCGCCGCGAGAGTGACGCCCCCACGTCGGAGGCCTTGGTCGCGCCGAGCGGCCCGCTCCTCGCGGAGGAAGGCTCCCACTGAAGCACGAGCTCACGCCACGCTGACGGCGGAACCGGGAGCCACATGCCCGGTTCCGTCTCATCCACCTGACTCGCGACGTCGACGCTCCGGTCCTTTCAGGCGACCGCGACGCACCTCGTGTGCCCTCTCTTCCCTGACGCACCCACCTCGGTCTTCACCATGCTCCTCCACGCGTTCCTCACCAGCGTCCTGCTGACGCAGGCCCCCAGCGTCGCCGCCACTCCCGGACGCACGCCCCCCTCCCAGTCGGCTCCCTCCACCACCGACACGCCCATGCGGGACGCGGCCTCCAGCGACTCCGCCGTGCCGATGCCCACGTCCGGCACGAAGGCGACCGCGCTCCCGCTGCTCACCCTCCAGGAGGCCATCGCCCTCGCGGAGAAGCAGAGCCCCAGCCTCGACGCCGCACGCGCGCGGCTCCAGCAATCCAAGGAGCTGGGCAACAAGGCCTGGTCCGGCTACCTCCCCAGCGTCACCGCGAGCGGCTCGTACATCCGCAATCCGAAGGAGCTGAGTTTCGCGCTCCCGGGTGCTCCAGACCCCGTCACCCTGCAGAAGCAGGATCAGCTCTCCGGGCAAATCTCCGCGCGGCAGGCCCTGATTGTCCCCACGCTGTGGCCCGCCATCAAGAATGCCTACCTGGGCGAGAAGGTGGCGGGGCTGACGGCGGAGAACTCGCGACGCGAGATTCTCTTCTCGGTGGCCCAGGCCTATCTCGGCGCCGCGAGCCTGCGGGAGGCCATGGCGGTGCAGGAGCAGCTCCTGGAGGTCCGTCGCGGCTTCGAGCGCGATGCCCAGAACCGCTTCGACGTGGGCGACGTGGAGCGGCTGGCGCTGCTGCGCGCGACGCTGGACCGAAAGCAGGCCGAGCAGGAGGTGGTGCGCAGCCGCAACGCCTATGCGACGGCGAAGAGCTCCCTCGCCGCGCTCCTCGCTCGGCCGGTGGACTTCGACGTGGCGCCCCCCCAGGAGACGGCCGTGCCACTCCCCGCGGAGACAGGGGATGTGGCGTCCGCCGAGAAGACGGCCCTCGACCGGCGGCCGGATGCCTCGGCGGCGCGCCTCAACGTGGACCTGGCGCGCGGCGGGCGCAAGCAGGTGCTCTTCGAGTACCTCCCCAACCTGCATGCGACGGGCAACGTCTCGACGAGCAACACCGCCGGCCTCACCGGCGTCGCGTCCACGTGGACAGCGGGACTGGCCCTGTCATGGAACCTGTTCGACGGCGGACTGCGCGAGGCCAACCTGCGGGAGTCCTCTGGAAAAATCGCCGAGGCGAGCGCCAACCTGCGCGGCACCGAGGAGAAGATTCGCGATGAGGTGCGCAAGGCGCGCAGCGAACTGGAGAGCGCGGAGGTCAACCTCAGTACGGCCGAGGAGCGGGTGAAGCTCGCGTGGGAGAGCGCTCGACTCGCGAAGCAGAGCTTCGACGCGGGGGCCACGACGTATCTCCAGGTGACGGACGTCAACGCGACGCTCGCGAGCGCGCAGATGTCCGCCGTGACGGAGGCGCTCAACGTGCAGTTGTCACGCCTGGCCCTGGCCCGGGCGACGGGCCTCTTCGACCCCACCGGCAACTCGCTGGCGCCCGTGCCTTGAACGCCATGAAGAACGCATCCGTCATGAACACGTCACTGACCCAGGTCCGCCGACTCGTGGTGCTGCACGCGGTCGGGCTCACGTGTACGGCCTGGGCGCAAGACACAGCGCCCACATCGAGCCCCGTTCCAGTCGCTGGAGAAGTGACGATTGAAGCCTCGGCGCCACCACCCGCGACGCTGACGGGGCGCATCGAGCGCATCGACATCCAGGGCAACACCCGCACCCAGGAGTCCGTCATCCTCCGGGCCATGCGCATGGCTCCGGGGGACATGCTCACCACGGGGGACGCCGCCGAGCTGAAGCGACGGCTGCTCAACCTGCAGCTCTTCAAGAGCGTGGAGGTGCTGACACGCCCCGAGGGCGAAGGCGTCGGACTCCAAATCACGGTGGAGGAGCGCTGGACGCTGCTGCCCATTCCCGTCTTCTCCTCGGGAAAGGGGCAATGGCAGGCCGGTGTCTTCGCCGTCGAGAGCAACCTCTTCGGGCTGCGCAAGACGCTGGTGGGCGGAGGCATGTGGGGCAACCGGGGCGGCACCCTGTTCTCCATGTACCGGGACCCGAGCATCGGAGGCAGCCCGTGGACGGCCCTCCTCTCGTTCCAGTTCGCCAAGACGGACCGGGAGCGCCATGTCCGCGATGTCATCAGGGATACGTACACGGACAGGCGCTTCGACATCGCGGGGACGCTCGGCTACCAGGTAACGCCTGAGCTGAATGTCGGCGCGGGTTGGTTCTCCCTCATCAACAAGCCATTGGCCTTGCCGGAGGGCCCGGAGACACCCCAGCGGGGAGAGGTGCACGGGGTGAGCGTCTCGGCCGAGTACCTGGGCCAGGACTTCCACTTCTATTTCAACGAGGGGCTGGTGGCCCGGGCGCTCTACCGTGAGGGATTGGGCTTCCTGGGTTCTTCTCGCGAAATGCGTCAGGTGTCGCTCTTCGCGAGCTACACGCTGCCTGTCTTTGGCAATCATGCGCTGACCTTGACGGCCCAGCACGGACAGACGCGAGGAGACGCGTTCCTGGACGCGCAGCTCCTGGGCGGCCGCACGGGGAGCCGGGGCTTCGCCGCTGGAACACTGTGGGCGGAGATGGCGACCTCGGCGACGCTGGAGTACCAGGTGCCACTCTGGAGCCCCAGCATGCTGACCCTCACCGCGCATGCCTTCGTGGATGTGGGCCGGGTGGAGTGGAGGAACTCACTGCTCAAGTACGTCTCCCCTGGCGTGGGCGTTCGCGCCTATGTCCGCGAAGTGGCCATTCCGGCGGTCGGCGTCGAGCTGGCGCGGGACCCTCTGTCGGGCGACATCGTGACCTCGGTCGCCGTGGGCTTCGGTTTCTAGCGTTCTTCTGAGCGCGGGCCGCCGTTCTCGCGGCGGCCCGTGAAGCCTTGGCCCGGATGAAACTCACCCGCCGCAAGCGACGCGGTGGACCAGTCCGTACACGCCGTAGCGCACCATGTACGGCAGCGCGTACTCCGGGAAGGCCGCCGCCGCGCGCTTCTCCAGCTCCGCGTGGTGGGGCGCCGCCGCGTCACCGCACAGATCCGCCTTGCGCCCACCCAGCTCCGCTGAGTACGTCGTCACCACCGTCACCATTCCATCCAGGTAGCGCTGCTGCGCGGCAATCGCCTCCGCCACCGGCGCTGACGTCCCGCGCCCGCCGTACACCGTGGCGCGCGGCCACGCGGACAGCTCCCCCAGCGCCGCCTTCCACGCCTCCACGTCCGGCACCACCTTGCCGTCACGCACCCCACCCTCCAGCCACGCATGCGCGCCGTGGTGCACCAGGTCTCCGACGATGAGCGCCTCACGTCCCGGCACGTACGCCACCGTCTGCGTCACCGTGACACCCGCGTGCTTCAGCTCCGTCAGCTCCACCTTCGCGCCGCCCTCCAGCGGCAGCGAGTACGCCCCCCTGAACGTGACATCCACCGTGGCCTGCGCCGGATAGGTCTCCTCGGTGAAGGCCTTCGCCACGTTCACCCAGAAGTACTTCTTGTACGCGTGCACGGCGGGAATCGCGGCGGCGGTGGCCTCGCTCGCCACCACCTTCGCACCCGCGCGCTGGAACACCGCCGCGCCGTTGAACTTGTCGGGGTTCGGATGCGTGATGACCACGTAGCGGATGGGGTGGTCGGTCCGTGAGCGGATGTGCTCCAGCACCCGGTTCGCCTCCGCCTCGGTGAACTGCGCGTCGAAGACCACCACCTCCGCGCCCGTGTCATAGAAGAACGAGTGCGTGTCGAAGCCGTTCGCGTCACTCGTGTAATGCGCCACCTCGGAGTCGCCCAGGTTCGCCTTCGTCCCCGCGCACCCCAGCACCAGCAGCGCCCCCAGCGTCAGCACCGTCGAGTTCTTCGTGAAGCCCATGGTCATCGTCCTCGCGTTGGAATGCCGGGACCTCCACAGGGGCCCCGGCGAGCGAGGCGAAACATGCGCGCGTGGCGACTGGCGCGCTTTCGCGCATCGGCCATCGATTTGTTCGAATCCGCCAGATGCCCCGGCACGTCGACCATGAAGACAGGCGCATCCGCCCTGTCGACGGGCTCCGTTCGCGTCTCGCTGCTCACCACGTGACGCCGTTCCCCCCTTCAGGTGCCAGGCCGGGCATTTCCTCCCGTGGGCAGCGCGGCGCTTCCTCACGCACCTCGCGTCACCCAGTCAATCCCGCGCGGCACCCCATCCTGGCCTCCACGCGGCTGGCACCTGACTTGCCTGTGAGCCACCGGCGCTCGAGGGACGTTCGCCCAAGGACGTCGGAGGCGGGACAAGCATGTGCGGGCATGGACGAAGCGGATGGTGGCTGGGATTGCTGGGCGCGCTCTTGCTCGCCGGCTGCAAGGAAGGCGCGGAGACGCGGACTCCTCCCATCGAGGACCAGGACGGACAACCCGACGCGGGCACGCCTCCCGTCGATGATGACGCCGGAGTGCCCGATGCCGGCGAGCCTCCCGACGCGGGACTCCCGGACGATGCGGGCACACCCGACGCGGGCCCACCGGATGCCGGAGCGCCCGACGCGGGCCCGGCCAGCGGCCCTCCCATCCCTCCGGATGCGAGCGGCTGGCGCTTCCTCGGCTCCGCACAGGGCGGACCGCGCGAGGTGCTGGGCGTCACCCAGGACGAGGGCGGAAACATCTGGGTCGCGGGCGGCGAGGACGGCCTGTGTCTGGTGCGCCCCGGTGCGAACACCTTCCAGTGCTTCACGATGGCGGACGGCCTGCATCCCTGGGCCGCGTGGAAGGGCAAGGACCCGCTGCCGGAAAACCGCTACCTCAAGGTGACCGCGGTGACAGGCGGCCCCTCGGGCGTCGTCTTCGTCGGCTACCAGGGCCGCCCCAACTGCGAGAACGAGTTCTACAAGCCCCCTGGCCAGCCCGAGGACCCCGCCATCTACAAGAGCGGCGACGCGGACCGCGTGGAGCTGAAGGCCGATGGCACCTTGTCCGTCGTCCACTATGACATCCACTCGCCAGCGCACTCGGTGCCCGGCTACGGCCACCGCGAGAAGCTCTGCACGGTGAACCGCATCGTCTGGGACAAGGCGACCCAGGGCCTGTGGTTCGCCGCCAACCATGGCCTCGCGTGGGGTGAGGCGAACTACCAGGGCGGCGAGGCCTGTGCCAGCGCCCAGGTCCGCGCCGTCAACGAGTGGGCCCATGTCACTCATGACGCCCAGGGCAACGAGGTGGACCGCGAGCTGCGCCAGCGCTGCAAGTTCGGCGTCATGGAGCACGTCCACCCCGCCATCCAGATGCACGGCACGGACGAGACGGACGAGGACAGCCGGCTCGCGGGAGATGTCTGGGGCGTGGCGGTGCGTCCGGACGGCGACGTGTGGATGGGCACGGCCATCCGCAGCTCGCGCTTCCGCATCATGACCAACGGCGTGGGCCACGTGGGCACCGGCGCGCCCTGGAACTTCGAGGCGGCGCGCAAGCAGTCCGAGGAGAAGAAACACAAGGCCAACCGCATCGACATCTGGCCCGACGCCGTCGCCGAGCCCATTCCCCCCACGCCCGCACAGCGCAAGGACGACGTGGTGAGCGACCTCGCGCTGATGCCGGATGGCACCGTCTGGGTGTCCAGCTTCGCGTGGGGCATGGCGAAGCTGAGCGACGCGGGGCTGGTGGTGGACCAGGCGCTGACGGGTGACGCGGAGCGCTTCGTGTCCTCGCTGGAGCGGGATTCGCGCGACGGCAGCCTGTGGATTGGACACCGCTGGGGCCGGGGCCTGATGCGCCTGCACACCGAGGGCACCTTCATCACCCATAACAAGGTCCTGGGGGGCCTGGCCGGCCAGCCCGTCTGGGATATCCAGGTGGCGGGCACGGGCGATGCGCGCGTGGTGCTGGTGGCCTTCGGGGCGACACGTGATGGTGCGAACAACATCACCCGTCCGGGCTCCATCGGCATCTACACCGGCCATTGACGTGGAGTAGGGTCCTCCCAACGCGCCGTCCATCGTTGGGAGGACCCACCCCATGCCGAAGGCGAAGTACGTCCTGGCCCTTGACCAGGGCACCACTGGCACCCACGTCTCCATCCTCGACTCGAAGCTCAAGGTGGTGGGCCGCTCCTACAAGGAGTTCACCCAACACTTCCCCAAGCCGTCCTGGGTGGAGCATGACTTGGATGAAATCTGGGCCACCAGCGAGTGGTGCATCGGCCGCGCGCTGAAGGACGCGGGGCTGGTGGGCCGGGACATCTCCGCGGTGGGCATCACCAACCAGCGCGAGACGACGGGCCTGTGGGCTCGCGACTCCGGCAAGCCCCTGCACCGCGCCATCGTCTGGCAGGACCGGCGCACCTCGGAGCTGTGTCGCCAGCTCAAGGAGCGCGGCGTGGAGCCGCGCGTGCGAGAGACGACGGGCCTCGTCGTGGACCCGTACTTCTCCGGCACCAAGCTCCACTGGCTCTTCGAGCACGTCAAAGGTGCACGCGCCAGGGCGGAGCGCGGGGACGTGTGCTTCGGCACCATCGACACGTGGCTCGTCTACAAGCTCACCGGCGGCACCACCCACGTCACCGACGTGTCCAATGCCAGCCGGACGCTGTTGATGGACCTGAAGACCTTGCAGTGGAGCGACGAGATGCGCGCGCTCCTGAAGATACCGGCCGCGTGCCTGCCCCAGATTCGCGGCTCGGCGGAGGTCTACGGCACCACGCGCGGCATGCGCAGCCTGCCGGACGGCGTCCCCGTCGCGGGCATGGCGGGAGACCAGCAGGCCGCCCTCTTCGGTCAGGCGTGCTTCGAGCCCGGCGAGTCCAAGTGCACGTACGGCACCGGCGCGTTCCTCTTGATGAACACGGGCACGGAGCCGGTGCGCTCGTCGGCGGGCCTGCTCACCACCGTGGCGTGGCGGCTGGGTGGCACCGGCTCCACCACGTACGCGCTGGAGGGCAGCAGCTTCATCGCGGGCGCCGCGGTGCAGTGGATGCGCGACGGCCTCAAGGTCATCAAGCGCGCGCCGGATATCGAAGCGCTCGCCGCCAGCGTGAAGGACACCGGCGACGTCGTCTTCGTCCCCGCGCTGGCGGGCCTGGGCGCGCCCCACTGGCGCCCCGAGGCACGAGGCCTGTTCGCCGGAATGGACCGCTCCACCACGGTGGCCCACATGGCGCGCGCGGTGCTGGAGGGCATCGCCCTGCAGATTCATGACCTCGCGGAGGCCATGCGTCGCGACAGCGGCCGGAACATCCCCGTCTTCAAGGCGGACGGCGGCGCGGCCGCCAACAACCTGCTCATGCAGTACCAGGCGGACCTGCTCGGCGTGCCGGTGGTGCGCCCGAAGAATCTCGAGACCACCAGCCTGGGCGCGGCGTTCCTCGGCGGCCTGGGCGCGGGCGTCTGGGACAGTCCGGACGCCATCCGCCGCGCGTGGAAGGCGGACAAGGTCTTCAAGCCGAAGATGAAGGCCGACCTGCGCGAGCGTCACCTGGGCAAGTGGAAGCGCGCGGTGGAGCGCGCATGAGCCGGGGGGCGCGCACAGGCCCGCTGCTCGCCGCCATGCTCGCCCTGGTTGTCGGTGCGGGCTGCCCGGGCGATGTGCCGCCGGAGTCGTGTATCAGCGGCGACCCCATCGGCCCGATTCCGCCGTTGGTGCTCGTGCCGGTGGGCGAGGAAGCGAGCCTGCGCGTCACCGCCAACCCGAACATGAACTGCGCCCTCGATGAGGGCAGCTTCCCCGAGTCCGTCACCGCCGAGGTCCAGGACCCCGACAACCTCCCCGTGCAGGCCACGGTGGAGCTGACCTCCGGTTGGGGGGCCACGCTCCGCTTCACACCGACGATGACGGGCCGCTACCACGTCATCGTCGCCTTCGCGCCGGTGGGCAGCCTGAGCCAGTTCGACGTGTACGTGGCGGAGGACGAGCGCCAGCGCCCCTCCGTGGCGAGGCTCTCCGGCGTGCCCCAGTGCCAGCACCTGGACCGCACGAGCAGCGGCACCTGGGTGTGTGACGGCCGGGCCCATCGGGGGTCGGGGTTCCCGGAGCAGACGGTGGGCAGGGACCACCGCCCTTCGACGGCCGTGGTGGGGAACGTGGTGTGGACGATGGTCGAAGGCCAGGTGCGCCGCTTCGTCGACACGGGCGAGGGGCCCCTGGTGCGCGCCGGCAGCGCGCTCTACCCCACCAGCATGGCGACGGACGTCTCCCCCCACACCCGCCTCGCCACGGAGACCGAGTACCTGGTGCTGGATGCCACCACCCTGTACCGCTACACCTTCACCGAGGAGCTGGGGCTCAGCGTCGCCCGGACGTCCAAGTGGACCGAGCAGCCCGGGCTGGCCTTCGGCTCGGACTCCACGCAGGTCATCGCCATGCGCGTGGGTCCGACGCTGTGGCTGGTGAGCCGGTTCCAGGCGCCGGTGACCTTCCTCGCGCGCACGCGGGCCTGCCCCTTCCAGCTCGACGCGCAGGACCACTATGTCCCCGTGTCGGGCCAGCCCTGCCAGGTCCTCGCCGGTGAGCCGCTGGGCCATGGCGACGGCGTGCTGTGGACGCGCGAAGTGACCTCCACCCCGCGAGGGTTCACCAGCGTCCTGCATCGCCACCTGGTGACCGCGGAGCGCGGCCTCGTGGAGGAAGGCGTGCTGGCCCTGGGTGACGGTCTCTCCGTCTCCGTGCCGGAGCTGCGCGCGGGCCCCGCCCTGCCCGTCATCACCTCCTTCGGAAGCACCGGACCGGCCGCCACCCCGCGCTGGGACGCGGAGCGCAACGCGCTGTTGCTCGTGTTGTTGCCCGGCCCGGGAACGAACACCGGCATTACACGCGTCTCGGACCATTTCACCTGGACGGTGAACCTGGACGGGCTCACCGACCTGCGCATCCACCCGTGGACGTCCACCCCCTGACGTCGCCATTCGGATGGCTTCCCTCGGGCGCGAGAGCGGATATGAAGGAGGTCATCATGGCCCACGACCGCACCCTGCTCGCTCCCGAGGCGCTCCAGTCCTTCCTCACCCAGCATCCCGACTGGAAGCATGAGGGCGGGATGATTCGCCGCACGTACGAGGCACCTTCCTTCCTCGCGGGCATCGCCTTCGTGGAGAAGGTGGCCCAGGCGGCGGAGAAGGCGGACCACCACCCGGACATCGACATCCGGTGGCGCAAGGTGACGCTGGCGCTCGTCACGCACGACGCCGGGGGCCTCACGTTCCGCGACACCGCGCTGGCCGCGGACGCCGACCGGCTCTTCGCCGAGGTGGTGCGGGCTCGGTGAGGCACTTCGCGGTGAGTGCCTCCAACAACGTGATGGACTCCAGGATGGGCGGCTCGACGCGGTGGAACGGATGGCTTCGCGCGCTCGGCGGATGCGCGGTGCTGGGCCTCGCGCCCGCGGCCTGGGCGCAAGACGAGGAGCCCACCCAGCCGCGTCCGGAGCGGCTGTATTTCAATCCCGGCGCGCTCCTGGGCTCGGCGCGCGTGGTGGCGCTGGGCGGCGCCTACGTGGGCATCGCCGAGGGCGCGGCGGGGTTCCCCAGCAACCTGGCGGCGCTGGCCCACCGGGGCCCCGCGCTGGAGAAGGACTGGGACTTGGGCGTCACGCTGTCCTGGCTGGACCTGCCGTTCACCAGCGGACGCGCGCGCGACGTGGACAACGACGGGCGGCCGGACGAGTCGCAGGACCGGCGACAACTGCTGGGCGGACTGCTGTTGCAGTACAAGCGCTTCGGCATCGGCTTCGCGCTGCGCAACAGCGCCGTCTCCTACTGCGCGACGGAGGCCTGCGCCGGGGACAGCGAGCGCATCCGCGTGTCGCTGACGCAGTCGGTGCTGGCCGGAGCGGTGTCTTTCGGACAGGACGACTTCATCCTCGCGCTGGGCATCTACGCGGCGCAGGCGTCCTTCCGGCTGCAATCCGGCGGGACGGAGCTGCGCTACGGCGACACGGGCGTGGCGGTGGACATGTTGTACCGCCCGCATGGCCGTCCCTGGCGCATGGGTGTGACGGTGCGGCCGGAGGTCGTCGCGGACTGGAGGCGAGAGGAAGGCCAGGCGCCGGTGCTGGCGGACCGGACGCTGTTCGGCGCGGTGGTGTCCCCGGCGGTGCTGTCGGTGGGCGCGAGCTGGCGACTGGGCGAGGGCGCGGAGCGTTACAACCGCCTGTCTCCCGCCGCCCGACGTCAGCTCGTCATCGAAGGGGACGCGCTGCCAGTGCCGGAAGAGGAACCCAAGGATGCTCCGGCGGGACGGTGGCTCATCAGCGCGCAGGTGGACCTCCTGTCCGGCGTGGACAACGCGGTGCCGCTGCGCAGCTTCGCGTCGACGGCGGAGGAGGAGCGCGTGGGCCACGGCTCCGAGTTCGCCCCCCGGCTGGGCGTGGAGCACGACACGGTGCCGGGGATGATTCGGCTGCGAGCGGGCGTGTACGCGGAGCCCTCGCCCTTCGACGGTCGGCCGCCCCGCCCCCACCTCACCGGCGGCTTCGAGGTCTTCATCCTGCGCTATTGGGAGGACTGGTCCATCAGCACCTCGTTCGACCTGGCGAGCCGCTACACCAACGTCGGCCTGTCCGTGGGCTTCTGGCGCTGAAGCCCAAGGAGCGAGGTGCGCGTTGCCCGGGCTGGGAAGCGCGCCTCCCTCACAGGAGAGGTCCGGTGCGCAGGAGAGGCACACGGACGCCTCGCGGGTGATGCGTCGCGCGCTTCGGAGCGGGCGGGCGGGCAAACGTCGCACACGGTATTGCTGGCACCTACCAGCATGGAGAACCTCCGAGGGGCGGGAGGGGGCTTCATGCATCAGGGGCGGCGATGGTTGCGGACTGTCGCGTTCGCGACAGCGGTGGGCTGGGCGGGGCTGCTGACAGGTTGTGACGACGCGGAGGCCGACACGCCTCCGGATTGTCCGAACGAGTCGCGAAGCGACTGTCCCGCGCAGGAGACGCCTTCGGAGGAAGATGACGCGGGGACGCCGCCTCCCGGGGAGACTCCGGACGCGGGAGCTCCGGATGCGGGCGGTCCACCGCCGATAGAGCCACCGCCTCCGCCACCCCCGGCGACACCGGGAAGCACGCTGTGGCTGGCGCGCGAGGGCACCGCGCAGGATGACCTGGCGCTCGGCGCGGCGGTGGATGCGAATGGCGACATCCTCACCGTGGCCTTGTACGAGATGGATGACCTCCAGGAGCGTCAGCCCACGGACAACACGGTGCGGCTGACGCTCGCGCGGCGCATCCCGACGGGAGAGATGCGCTGGACGCGCAGCTTCGCGGTGCGCGTGGCGGAGACGCCCGAGTCGCTGCGCGCGGACGTGAATGCACGCGTCGCCCCCGCGCCCGACGGGGGACTCTTCGTGGCGGTGGATGCCCGGGGGCTCGTGGACTTCGAGCCGCTGGAGCTGGGCAACGGCGCCTTCCTCGTCCGCCTGGACGCGGCGGGCAATGTCCTCTGGTCCGCCACCGTTCCAGGCAGGGATGCCACCGTGGCGGACCTGGTGCTGGATGCCCAGGGACGGCCGATGGTGGCGTTCAACACCTCCGGCCCGACGGACTTCGGCGGGGGCGTGGTGGGCTCCGGCGCGGTGGTGGTGACGTACTCGCTGGACGGCAAGCCCGAGCAGGCGCTGTCCATCGGCCGGGCGGAGGGTTCGGACTCGCGGGTGACGGTGACCACCCTGGCGCGCGGCGCGAATGACAGGCTCGTGGTGGGGGGGCGCTACCTGGGCGCGGCCCGCTTCGGCACCCAGCGCACGGAGTCGTCGAAGGACGGCAGCCCGTTCGTCGCCGTGTACCAGGCGACCGGAGCCCTGGTGTGGGCAAGGCCGCTCGCCCAGGCCAGCGGCACCATGAGCGACGTGGGCGTGGACAGTCAGGGCACGGTGATGGCGCTGGGCTCCTTCCTGGGCACGGTGTCCTGGGGCACGACGAAGCTCCACGGACATGTGTACCGGGCCAGCCCGTTCCTCGTGTCGGCGGATGCCACGGGCAAGGAGCGCTGGAGCCGCAACCTGGGGGATGGACTCCAGGCGGGAGCGCTGGGCGTGGAGCCCACGGGCGGAGTCGTCGTCGCCGGGTTCACCTACTCGCTCATCGTGGATGGCGCGTCAGGACCGGACGGGCTCGGCTCGGCTCAGCCCCTGGCGCTGCGCTACGGACCGGATGGCGCGTCGCTCGGGTTGCGCCTGTACCTGTCCGACCCACCCCGCCCCCGAGGCGAGCTGTATGGGCTGGAGGACATCCGCTTCGTGCAAGTGCTCCCGGACGGCGATGCCCTGCTGTTCGGCCACACGGACCGCGAATCCGACTTCGGCACGGGCCGTCGGTCGCCCGCGCGGAGTGATTTGTTCCTGCTTCGCATGAAGCGCTGAGCGCTGGCTGGGAGGAGGCCCGTGGGGACCTTCTCGAAGGGTCCTCGGCCTCACCTCAAGCGCTGAGCGCGGCAGCGGGGACCCGTCTCTTACGAGGGGTCCCCGCTTGCTTTCGCGTCGCGAACTAGCGGCGCGTCGTCCGGCGGGTGGTCTTCCGCGCGCCCTTGCGCGCGGTGGTACGGGTGGTGGTGCGACGGGCCGGGCTCTTGCGCGCGGTGCGTCCCGCGGCCGCCGTCCGGCGCGTGGTGGCCTTGCGGGCAGCGCCCTTGCGCGTGCCCCGGACGGCCGTCTTCCGCTTGGCCGTCTTGCGCGTCGTCGACTTGCGCGTCGTCGACTTGCGCGCGGCGGTCCTGCCCCGCTTCGCGGAGGCACGGCGCGAGGTGGTCTTCTTCGCACGAGCACCGGTGCGGCCAGCGGCCTTCTTCGTGGCCCGGCGCCGCCGCGCGGGCGACTTGCGCGTCACGGACGACGAGTCTGAGGTCCCACCCAGGTCCGCGGGCGCCAAGGCATCGGTGATTTGCGAATTGACGGTCTCGTGAGTCATTCCATCTCCTCCAGAAAGGGGAACCGCGTGAATTACGAACCACAGCGTACGCCGATGCGCACGCGATGAGAGCCATCCCCTCGGGAAGATGAACGACAGCGGACGAATGGCGCGTCAGCCTTCACGCATCACGGTGCGCGAGCCAGCTCGCGTTCGACCTTCTCCACCTGCGCGAGCGACGCCTTCAGTCCATGGTCCGTCGCCACCGCGCGCGCCCGTCCCAGTCGCTCCTCCACTCGCGCTCGCTCGCCACGCAGCGCGTGGGCCCGCGTCAAATCCAGCAGCAGGTCCACCGTCGAGAGCCAGTCCTCGTGGGACTCCGCGTTGGCGAGGGACTGCTCCAGGAAGGGAAGCGCGGAGGTGGCGTCCTCGCGGCGCAGGTGGATGCGGCCCAGGACGGCCCGGGCCTCGCGCTCTCCCGACGGGTCCTTCAGCTCGAGCGCCAGCGCCAGCGCCTTTCTCGCGGGCTCCAGCGCGGAGGTGCCCTTGGGCTCGATTCGGGAGCGGACCTGGGCCACCGTCACGAGCGCGAACAGCTCTCCGGTGCGAAAGCCCACCTGCTCCCTCAGGCGCAGCGACTCCTCGAACTGCTCCAGGGCCAACTGAAGCTCCCCCCGGTCCTCGGCCAGCCCCGCGAGGTGCCGCAGGTTGTAGGACTCCATCAGCGGGTCTCGCGAGGCGCGGGAGAGCGCCAGGGAGTGCTCGAAGGTCGACCTGGCGCCCGTGAAGTCCTCCTGGAACTGCTGGGTGAGGCCCAGGTGGAAGAGCGCCACGATGTGTCCGCGCGTGTCCCCGGAGGACTCGGCCAGGTCCCGTGACTGCTCGAAGAGGGCGACGATGGGCGCCCACTCGCCCTTCCCCGCCAGCAGCTTGTCGAAGTAGTGGAACATGCCCTCGGCATCGAGCGCGGCGACCCGCGCGCGCGCATCCCCCGAGTCCTCCGCGAGCCTCCGCGCTCGACGCAGCAAGTCGAGGACCTGGGCCGCATCCAGCCCAGGCTCATGACGGAGCTGGCGGGACAGGACGCGCCCCAGTTCGACCTGGAGGCGGGCCTCACCGCCCGGGTCCTTCAGGAGTCGAGCCCGCTCACTGGCGAACCGGCCCAGCGCCGCGGCCTCCTGGAAGCGGCTCTCCAGGTCATACGCCTGCATGACGGTGACGGCCGCCTCCGTGAACCGTCGTCCCTCTTCCAGGGTGACGGGGTCTCCGCTCCCACGCGCCGACTTCCCGGCGGCGCAGGCGGTAACGAGCGCAGCCAATCCCACACACACGACAGGCCTCATGACGTCCTCCATGGGGAGGCGACCGGCCTCCCAGCGCGAGGAAGACTAAGAACGGAGCTGTCCGGTGGGGCACGGATGGGATGAGACGCGGAATCGGGGGACGAGCCGAAGCCGGACGAGGACGAGTCACGACGCCTCACGGGCGATGGCGCAGGCGCGTGCGTGCGTCTAGCCTCCCGAGCGCCATGACTCCCGAGGAGAAGCAGAGACTCATCGAGCGCGCTCGCGCCATCCTCCTGGAGCAGGTGCCCCACTGGGAACCGGCGACTCCCGAGGAGAGCGACCCCTCCAGTGGCTACGAGCAGCTCGCGGCCGCGGTCAGGGGTGCCCTCGCGGGAGAGCGCGGCGGGGTCCCCACGCTGCATCGCGTCTTCGACGAGAGGTTCTTCGCCGCGACGAACTCACATCATGAGTATGCGCTGGCCGCCCTGAGCCTCGCCCTGCTCGGAGACCGCGCGTCCATCCAGCGCATTCGAGCGGTGTCCGCCATCAACCTGAACCGTGAAGCGAAACCGCTCGCCCTGGCGATTCTCGACGCCACGGAAGAGCCGCTCCCGGCTCACGGGGAGTCGAACAGCTCGCCCGAAGAAGCCTGAAGGCGAAGCAGCTTGGAGTGCGGGGAGGCACACGTCACAGGGGATGGCCGAGCACCTGCTCCAGCCGGGCCCGGTACGTGCGACTCAACGTCAACTCCTGCCCGTCGCGCAGCACCAACCGGTGGTCGCCCGACAGCGTGGGCGACAGCGAGACGATGCGCTCCACGTTCACGAGCGCCGAACGGTGGACCCGAGCGAACCGACGCGGCGGCAACCGCGCCTCCAGCTCCGCCATCGTCTCGCGCAAGAGGTGCGCCTCCGCGCCGACATGCAACGTGACGTAGTTGCCAGCGGACTCCACCCAGTCCAGGTCCTCCACTGGGACGAGCAGCGTCCGGCTCCCCGTCTTCACCACCAGACGCTCGGTGGGCACGGCCACGGGCTCCGGGCGAAGCTCCTGGAACAAGCGCTGGAGCTGCTGACGCAAGTCCCCAGGAGGCGCGGCCAGTCGCTCGCGCACCCGGACCAGCGTGCGCCGGAAGCGCTCCACCGTGAACGGCTTGAGCAGGTAGTCCACCGCGGCGGCATCGAAGGCCCGCAGCGCGTGCTGAGGCCAGGCCGTCACGAAGACGATGACGGGCGGAGGCGTCAGCGCCGCTTCGGCCAGCACACCGAATCCGTCGCGCTCCGGCATCTCCACGTCCAGGAAGACGAGCGCGGGCCGCTCGCGGGCCATGACCTCCAGGGCCTCGTGTCCGTCGCAACACTCGGACACCGGATGAAGGTCCGGCTCCGAAGCCAGGAGCGTGCGCAAGCGCTCCCGGGCCAGGGGCTCGTCGTCGACGATGAGCGTGCGGACCGTCATGCCCGGGCGCTCCGGAAGGGCAGCGAGAGCGAGACGACGAAGCCTCGGGGCGCGTTGGCCTCGCACGTCAGCGACTGAGAGACACCGTAGAGCCGCTCCAACCGGGCGCGAGTCGAACCCAGTCCGATTCCCTCGCTCAGCCCGGAGAGCCCCTCCGCGGGCGGCCCGACGCCGTCGTCTCGGACCTCCAGTGACAGCCGGTCCCCGGCCCGCTGGACGCGGACCCAGACCCGGCCGGGCCCCCGACGGGGAGCGATGCCATGACGGATGGCGTTCTCCACCAGGGGCTGGAGCACCAGGGGCGGAACCAGGGCGTCGTGCACATCGGGCGCCACCTCCACATCCACCTGGAGCCGGTCGGAGAAGCGGGTGCGCTCGATGTCCAGGTAGGGCGCGAGCAGGTCCAGCTCCTCGGAGAGCGGCACCTCGTGGCGACCGTCGCGCTCCAGGCTGGCGCGCAGCAGCTCGCTGAGCTGGCCCACCATGCGGTCCGCCGCGTCCACGTCGCGGTGCATGAGGGTGGAGATGGCGTGCAGCGTGTTGAACAGGAAGTGGGGCCTCAACTGGCTGCGCAAGAGGTGGAGCTGCGCCTGCGCGAGCTGAGCCTGGAGCCCCGAGGCGCGAACGGCCTCCTCGCGCACCTGTCGCGCGTAGCGCAGGGTCGCATCGAGCCCCACCACGGAGAGGTAGATGAGCAGGTCGAAGTCCGTGGTCTTCGACAGGAGCCAGGTGAAGTAGGTCCACGCGGCGGCCCCACCGCCTCCCGCGGGCTGGAGCAGGAGTTGACGCAGCCCCGCCAGGAGCGCCAGGTGCGCCGTGGCGAAGAAGACCGCGGGGGGCAGGTGCAACGCGAGCTGGACGGGCCAGGGGCGCCCCGTGCCTCGCACCCGGCGGGCCACGGCGAGGATGAACGGCGTCAACGCCGCCCAGCCCCCCCAGACGATGGCCCCCGTGAGCAGCGTCTCGCCGAAGACGGGGGGCGCGCCAATGGACGCCTTGTAGACGGAGAGCTGCGCACCGTAGATGAGCGCGAGCACCGTGTACCCGGCCAACACCAACGCGGGCCCGAGCCAACGCGAACGGAACGTGCGTGCCTCCTCGCCGGAGGACACGGGGCGCGGCCCGGTGATGTCTTTCAGTCCGACCACGAGGGCCTGACTCTAACAGGCCTCCAGGACGTCCGGCGGGAGGCCGCCACCGCGCACGCTCAGGACACCGCGCGCCGCCGCTCCAGGAGGCTGGCCGCGCAGAGAAGTCCCAGCAGCACCGCGCTCAGGACGACCTGCGCTGGAATGCCCAGCACCTGTCCAGTCCCCGCCCGCTCCGGGTCGACGAAAGCCGTTCCCGGAAACGCGATGCTCCCCAACTGCGCCAGCCAATACAGGGAGGCGAAGAGCATCCCGGTGCGTGGCCACGGCCCCGCATCCCGGCCGCTCCACCAGGTGAACCCGAGCGCACAGGCACCGAGCCCCAAGCCCAGCAACATCGTCTGGGCACCGTGAAACCTCGCATGCGGTGGCCACAGGGGATTGAAGAGATGCGTCGCGTTCCAGTCCGCGAGGAACGGCCCCACCATCGTCACCCCTGCGACGAAGGTGACGAGTCCCTTCCCCACAAGCGACCCGCGTGCCGAGACCGTGCCTGGATGAATGTTCGTGCCGTGCATCCGCACCGACATGTCGCCTCCTCGTGAATGCATGAAGCTTCGAGAGGACACGCAAGGTAGGCGTGCGAGCCGAGAGGGTCGCGGCGGAAGGTGCGCGACCTAGGCGAAAGGTGCTCCATTCGAGGCACGCACGCGGTACTCGCGAGGCGAGCAGCCATAGCGGGCCCGGAACGCGCGCGCGAAGCGGCCCGGGTCGGTGAAGCCGCACGCCAGGGCGACCTCCAGCACGGAGGGCGTCCGGGCCGCTCGGAGTTGCTCAGCCGCGCGCTCGAGCCGAAGTGTCGTGAGGTGCTGATACGGGCTCGCGCCGACCTGCGCGCGGAAGACATGCAGGAGCGCATAGCGGCTCATCCCCGCGACGCGGGCCAGGTCCTCCACGGACAGTCGCTCGCGATATCCATCGTTCATGGTCGCGAGCACCCGACGAATGCGCCGGTCGAGATGAGCACCCGGGGGTGGCGAGTGGAGCGAGGCTCGCGCCACGCCGAACACCGTGGCGTCCGAGAGGGACTTGATGAGCGGGTCCTTCATGGAGGCACCTTCGGACGCCTCCTCCATGAACAACCGGATGAGCTGCGCGAGCCGGTCGTCGGCACCGAGGACGAGCGGCTCGAGCGGGCCATGCACGGGGAGCCCGAGGGTCATCGCGGCGACCGCGATGATGGACGCGGGGACCATGATTTGCTGGAGCGCCGCGACGCGGACCCTCGGGGTGACGACGGCCCCCGGGGGCAACACGATGCACGCTCCATCCGACGCCACGAGCAGCTTCCCTGAAGCGAGCTCGAACTCAACCCGCCCGGCCTCGACCCAGGTCAGCTCGAAGTCGGGGTGGTGGTGACGAAGCCCGCGCTCGACGCGCCGCCCGCTCACGGCGCGGCGGACGACACGGTCGGCGACCGGCGGCGCCTCCAGGCTGGCGATGCGCATCCCCATGCGATGTCAGGGTAGCGCGGCGGGCGCACCCGCGCGCAAGGCTCCGAGCCCCGTCAGCCCTTGAGGAACGCGGCCAGCTTCTCGTAGGCCACGGCCAGGGGAGCGATGGGCGCGCTCTCGTTGGCCTGATGCGCCTGCGCCGTCTCACCGGGGCCGTAGTTGATGGCGTCCACGCCCCACTCGCCGAAGCGGGCCACGTCCGTCCACGCCTGCTTGGACGCGGCGGGCAACCCGGTGATGGCGAGCAGCTTCTGGAACAAGGGGTTGCCAGCGACGACGGGCCCGCTGGGCGAGGCGTCGGTGATGTCCACCTCCGCGCGGCCCGCGACGAGCGCATGCACGTCCGCCTTCGCCTGCTCGATGCTCTTGCCCGGCGCGAAGCGGTAGTTGAGGTTCAGCTCGAACGCCTCCGGGATGACGTTCCGCGCGCGGCCGCCCTTGGCGAGCGTGGCGTTGATGACCTCGTAGAAGCGGAAGCCATCCACATCCACCTCCACGCGCTGACGGGCCAACAGCTCCGTGAGGAACGGACCCGCCTTGTGGATGGCGTTCTCCCCCTGCCACGGCCGCGCCGAGTGCGCGCTGCGTCCGGTGAAGCGCACCGTCACCTGCATGGAGCCGACGCAGCCCACCTGCACCTCGCTGTCGGTGGGCTCCATGGCGATGCCGAACTTCACGCCCGCCAGGTCCGGACGCTTCGCGAAGAGGGGGATGAGGCCACTCTCCGCGTAGGCACCCTCCTCGCGCTCATAGAAGAGGAACGCGAGATTCACGGGCAACGTGTCGCGGCGCAGGTCCTCCGCCAGCGCCATCATCACCGCGAGCCCGCCCTTCATGTCCGAAGCGCCCAGGCCGAAGATGCGCTCACCCTCGATGCGAGGCTCCCGCCCCACGTCACTGGGGTGCGCGGGCACGGTGTCCAGGTGGCCGATGAGCGCCACCGTGGGCCGTGGGTCGTCCAGGCGACCGAGCAGCAACGTGTGCCCTACCCGGAAGACTTCCCTCGCGGGGAAGTGCTGGAGCGCCCAGCGCTCGACGAAGTCGGCGATGGGGCCTTCGTGGGTGATGGGGCTGGAGATGCGGCACAGCTCGAGCGTCGTGCGGGCGAGCCTCGTAGCGAGGTCTTGAGAGGACATGCGCCTCCCACCATAGCGCCACCCCCACCTCGCCCGCTGATCTCCCTCCACCCCGACGACAATCAGGGCCGCCAGGCAGGCTCGTCAGGCCCTGAAATTATCGATTACTGGAAAACCCGCTGACAGACGGCCCCAGGCATGCCGCGAGTGAAGAAGATGCCCGACGAATCCCGTCCGGGATTACGAGTGACAGTGCTCGGGCGTTCACTGACACTCGCGCCGCTTTCCACCTCCGAGGATGAAATGTCGGCCAAGTCGAACAGTGACGCGACCCAGGCGCTGCTCTCGCTCTGCGAGGCCAAGTCCCGCTGGAAGAACGAGCTGACCCCGGAGGCCGTGAAGAAGGCCGTGGCCGAAGGCGCTGACGTGAATGCCGGCAACAAGTACGGCCAGACGGCCCTGCATCTCGCCGTGCAGTCGCCCTACACGAAGGGCGAGCCGCTCCCCAGCGTCGACGTGGTGCGGGCGCTCATCGAGGCGGGCGCGGACGTGAACGCGCGCGACGCCCATCAGCAGACGCCGTTGATACACGCCGTCAGCTACGAGCCGGACAAGGCCAGCGAGGACCGGGCGCTGGAGATCATCCGGGTGCTGCGCGCCGCGGGCGGCAAGGTGCCCTCGGAGGTGACGGACAGGAGCGGCGGCGCGTTCAGACTGTCGACCGAGGCGCTCTACCGGGAGGTCCTCGACGCGGGCGCGACCGTCAACGTGCGGGACGATTCGGGACAGACGCCGCTTCACCGCGCGATGGGCGTGGGCAAGCCGGAGCTCGTGAAGCTGCTGCTCGAGCGTGGCGCCGACGTGAACGCCATCGACGGGTTGGGGCGCACGCCGCTGGGCGTGGGGCTGCGCACCAAGGAGGAGGTGTGGGTGGCCCACAACAAGCGCACGCCGGGCTTCGTCGCGGCCATCAACGCGCTGGAGGCCGCCGGAGGCAAGGCGAGCGTTCCCATCCAGCACGACCCCACGGACCCGTTCGCGCCCTTCCCCATCGACGAGGCCGCGCTGACGAAGGCCCTGGCGGGCAAGAAACTCTCCTTCAAGCACGCGGTGAGTTCGGCGCAGGAGCTGGCCACGGGGCTGCACAGCTTCGGGGACCCGAGCGATGCGTTGGACAAGCTAGAGGCCGTGAGTGATGTGCTCGGCGTGGAGGAGCGGACGGTCCGGCTGAAGGGCCCGCTGACGCTGAAGCGCGTCTTCTTCCACCACGGCGACCTGGAGGTGGACGGCGACCTGGAAATCCAGAAGCCGTTCGCGGTGACGGGGGATGTCATCGTGCACGGCGTGGTGCGGGACGCCGGGAATGACTCGCTCGTGAACATCCTGGGCGACCTGAAGTGCCACGCGCTCTACACCGATGGAGAGTTCAGCGTCGGGGGCGACATCGAGGCGCGGGACGTGGTGCTCGGCTACTACAACGACCACATCCTGAGCGCGGACACCATCCGGGCCAAGGTCGTCATCGAGGATGAACACGCCGTCGATGCCACCGTCGAGGCCGAGCACCACTTCGACATCGACACCTACGCCCAGGGCTACGGTGATGGCGTGGCCGACGACCTCCGCGCCATCTTCGTCGACCAGGTGTTCGAGGGCGAGACGGACAAGCCCGAGGAAGAGGAGTCGGAGGACGAGGAGGAACTGGACGAGGAGGACTCCGAAGTCGAGGACATCGACGACGGGGATTCCGATGAGGTCGACGACGAGGACTCCGACGACGACGAAGCGGACGACGACGGGGACTCCGACGACGACGAAGCGGACGACGACGAGGACTCCGACGACGATGAAGCGGACGACGACGAGGACTCCGACGACGACGAAGAGGCTTCGGACGACGAGGACTCCGACGACGACGAAGCGGACGACGATGATGATGAGGAAGAGACGCCTCAACTCGACAGAGGGGCGCTCTTCGACCGCATCAGCAAGGGGCTGCCCGTCTTCCGCAAGGCGAAGAAGTAGGAGCTCCGCACAGCAGGCGCGGGAGCTGTCCTCCCGCGTCCGCCGCGGCTCCAGGGCACTCCTGGGTCAGAACGTCCGGATGAAGTCGAGCTCCACGCCGGGCTTCTTCGCGCCCCCCGCGTCGGCGGGCGTCACCGCCTGGGCCTTCGCCGGAAGCGCCGGGCTGCCCGACGCCTGCCACGTGGACACGTGGCGGAACGAGTTGGCGTCGAAGCCCGCGAGCATCAACACGTTGGGCACCTGCGAGGGCAGCGGCGCGTTGTCGTAGGCCGCCAGGTTCCACAGCACCACGTCCACCGGACCCAGCACGTGGTGCCACGCCTGGAGCACGGCCTGGAGCGGCGGCACGCTCGCGTCGAACTCGAGGCCCCTCTTTCGCAGCGACTCCACCAGGCCCGGCTCCACGCTCTGGACCTCCGGCGGATGGAACTGCATGTCGGAGAAGAAGTAGAGCGTGCGGGGCCTCGGCCTCGAGGGATTCTTCAGCAGGAGGGAGATGAGGTTCACCACCGAGTTCACCACCTGCGTGCTGCCCCACCCCGGCCCGCTGCGCAGCTTGGTGGCCAGGTCGAGCACCCCCTGCCCCCGCGCGCGGTCCTCCACGAAGATGTCATCGGAGAACGTCGCCGCGTACCCCAGCTCGCGCGCCATCACCGCGGCCAGCACCACCGCCACGTCGCCCACGTGCGCGGAACCCTTCACCCCGCCCACCTTCGCGCCGAACATGGAGCCGGAGATATCCGCGATGCCAAGGCTCTTGCCCGCCGGCAACAAGCCCTCGCACACCTTCTCCAAGATGACCTCGAAGACAGGCGCGATGGCCGGCACCGGGTCCGCGTGGAAGCAGTCCTCCCCCTGGGAGTCCTCCCGCGTCTTGCCCGCCATCGCCGCCCACCACCCCATGTACACCTGGTGCGGCCACAGCCCCGCGAAGCGGCGCTTGCGCGCCTCCGCCAACAGCACGTCCAGAGGGATTCCTGCCTGATACATCGCTCGGAGGTAGCCCTTGAAGGCCATGTCCGGCAGCAGCCCCGGTACGTCGAGCACCCGGCGCCACGTCTCCTGCGTCGACCCCATGAACGACAGCGCCTGCTCCGTGGAGAGCCGCCCCTTCACGAAGTTCTCCAGGCTCGCCTCGCCGCCGAAGAACGCGCGGCGCGCCTCCAGCAGCTCCAGCCCCTGCGCCAGGGCCGTGCGCTCGCGCGTGGGCGCGTGCAGGTAGTGGTAGAGCTTCAGCGTGCGCTCATCCAGGTGCGCCTTCGCCACGCCCATCGCATCCACCAGCCGCAGGCTCGCGCGCTGACCGTTCTTCCGGCGCCGCGACAGCGCGAACTGTCGCCCCGCGTACTTGAGCAGTTGATACAGGTCCATGCCCGCCAGCGCCCGCGCCATGCCCTTGCGCGCCGCCTCGGGTACCTCGCCCAGCCCCAGGTTGTCGAAGTGCGTGAGGAACAACGCCACGTCGTCCGCGCGGTGTCGCAGACAGCGGAACGTGTACTCCTCCGTGAAAGGGCCCTCCGGGTCCGCCGCCGCGAGGATGGCCGGCGCGACGCTCCCCTGGATGCGATTGCCCTTCCCCTTCACCGGGTCGCGCATGTACGCGGCGAACTTCCAGCCGAAGCCGCGCTCGTGGCGCTCCGCTCCGAGCAGCGCCGCCGCGTAGCTCCGAATCTCCTCCACCTGGGTGCGGTAGAAACTCTCCTCGAGCAGCGCCGCGCCCTTGGTGAAGGTCAGATGCGTCAGCGGGTCCGTCTGGGACAGGTCGAAGGCCGCGGCACCCTCGTGCGTCAGCGCTCCCACCACCTCACGCAACACCCGAGGCATATCCCCTCCCGACCTTTGAAGAAAAAGTCGGCGCCCCGCCCCTGATGGCAAGCCATCAGGAGCTCATGGACGAAGTAGGGGCGCCAGATGTCTCGAAGGCTATGACAACTCAGCCCGGCGTGGCGAGTTCTTCCTCGAAGCTGATCGCACCCTCCAGCAGCGTCGCGCACAGACACGCGGGCCCCCGCAGCGCGCTGAAGCCGTGGGCACTGCCGTCCGTCTTCTCCTGCTCCTCGCCCGGCCACACCTCGTGCCCGGTGTCCTCGCGCAGCCCGCCCTCGAGCACCAGGTTCAGCTCGCGGCCATGGTGGGTGTGCAGCGGGTAGTGAATCCCCGGGTTCAGCCGCAGCATCGCGCCCATCATCCCCTCGCGCGCGGGCCCCGCCTCCACCGGCATCAGCGCCGAGCCCTCCACCGGCCCCGGCATCCACCGCGACGGGTCCGCCAGGGACTCCAGCAGCTCCAGCGCCCGCTCCCTCGACAGGTCGAAGAACGCGGCCACCCGGTCCGCGAAGCGCTCGAAGCGACGCGGCCCCTCCATGCGCTCCATCAGGGCCTCGAGCACGGCGGCGGGCGGCTCGACGGGAGGCACCGCCATCGACAGTCCCTGGCGAGCCATGGACAGGCGGTCGGCCTCGACCCGGCAACGAGAACACGTCGACAGGTGCCGCTCCGCGGCCTCCCAGGCGGGGGAGTCCAGGGTGCCGAGGGCCCACTCAGCCAGGATGTCGTCGAGGTGCTCCATCGTCACATTCCGTCCCGTCACACTCCCTCTACGGAAGTATCAACCGCTCTGGATTTCTGGGGTCAGACCGGCACGGCGAAGTCGCGCAGGGCCGAGTTGAGGCTCGTCTTCTTGTCCGTCGACTGTGTCCGCTGGCCGATGATGAGCGCACAGGGAACCATGAATTTTCCGGCGGGGAACTGCTTCTCCCTCATCCCCGGAATCACCACGCTGCGCGCGGGGACGCGGCCCTTGTAGACGCGCTCCTCGGGTCCAGTGACGTCGATGATTTGCGTGGACGCGGTGAGCACGACATTGGCGCCCAGCACCGCCTCCTCCTCCACCACCACGCCCTCCACGACGATGCAGCGGCTGCCCAGGAAGGCCCGGTCCTCGATGATGACGGGCGACGCGGTGGGCGGCTCCAACACGCCCCCCAGGCCCACGCCACCGGACAGGTGCACGTCGCTGCCCACCTGCGCGCAGCTGCCCACCGTGGCCCAGGTGTCCACCATGGTGCCCGCGCCCACGCGCGCGCCGATGTTGACGTAGCCGGGCATCACCACCGCGCCCCGCTCCACGAAGGCGCCGTAGCGCACCGTGCCCGGAGGCACCACGCGCACCCCCGCCTTGTCCAACCCCTTCTTCAGAGGGACCTTGTCGTGGAACTCGAAGGGGCCCACCTCCATCACCTTCATCTCCGACACCGCGAAGAACAGGAGGATGGCCTCCTTCACCCAGGCGTGGACCTTCCAGCCCTCCGCCCCCTTCTCCGCCACGCGCAGCTCGCCTGCGTCCAGCCGCGCCACCGTCTCGCGCACGGCGGACACGAAGTCCGGGTCCTTCAATTTCGTCCGGTCCGCGAACGCGGCGGAGACCTTCTGGGCAAGCTCGTCGATGGGCAGCATGGCGCCTCCTTGAATCACAATTTGGAGCGCCGCGCCGCACCCAACCGCAGGCCCCGCGCGAGGCTCAGGTCCGCGCCGCGCCGGGCTCCACCAGGGGCAGCGTCTGCGTGGTGATCTCCTCGTACAGCTCCGGGGTCACCGCGTCCGCGGCCCCCCGCCCCTCCAGCACCACCGTGCCCGGCGTCACATGCCGCACCCGGGACATCGGCAGCTGGCCCCACCGCCGGCTGAACGGCCAGCGCCTCACGTAGATGTGCGCGCCACTCAGCAGGGCCACGTACCCCAGGAACGTCCCCGCCTCGTCGCGCACTCGCATGCCTCGGATGATGGAGCGCCGCTCGTAGGGCGACGCCATGTCGGGCCAGGCCATCCGTCCACCTCCTTCCACCAACCTGCACCTTCCTCCGCCTACCCGGGAGCACTCCGCACTCGCCCGTTTCCTTGCCAGCGCAGGCAACTGCTTCCCCAACGAAGTCGATAACTTCCTGTTTTCTCTGAATTCACCATGTTGACGACTGGTCAATCGCACCACGGTCGTGCCAGCATGGGGTCACCCCTCACCCCTGGAGGGCAACATGAGCGCTACCCCCCCGCGCCCGTGGAGCCTCGCAGTGGCAGTGCTCGCGTCGTTCGCCGCCGGTTGCCTCGGCGAGGCGTCGCTCGACATGCAAGGTGTGCCGGATTACGACAATCCGAACCCACCGCCTCCCCCGGTCCAGCAGGACGGCTCGCTGCCGTGTGATTTGGAGAGCGTCCCCGCCGGGGTGACGCTCGCGGGCATCGCCAGCGACTTCGACCGGGTGGTGCAGCCCGCACTGGTGCGGGAGGTGTCGGGCTGTATCTCCTGCCACGCGCCCACCAGCGGACGGCTCTTCCGGGTGGGCCTCAACGGCGTGGAGAACTTCTACGCCATCCGCGCCGCCGGCTATCTCACCCCGTCGTCGGGCTCCATGTTGTCGCGCCTGGTCACCACGGATGAGAGCGCGCGCATGCCCAGGGCCCAGCCGGCCTGGAGCGCGCAGGAGATCGCCGCCGTGGCCAGCCTCACCTGCCAGTTGGCGGCGGTGGAGACGCGCCAGCCGTCTTCGCCGCCGGACGAGGAGTTCCCTCCCGCGCTGCTGGAGGCCTACAGCGGCCCGTCCGTCGCCACGTATGACAATCCCTTCCTGAGCTACGAGCAGCTCAAGGGCAAGGTGAAGGCCGTCTTCAACGACGACTGGGTGCGCGGAGGCCAGGACCGCTTCGCGCAGAACGTGGGCGTGTTCGGCGGCGTGGACTACAAGGACCACTTCGTCGAGGCGCGCGTGGCCTCGGCCGACTTCTTCCTGGGCCTGGATGATTTGTCGCGCGACGTGTGCCTCACGGCCGCCACCGCGAAGACGGGGCCCTTCTCCGGCCTGGACCTGGCCCTGCCGCTGACGGACATCCCCGCGCCCTCCACGAAGACGTACGAGATGGAGGCCGCCGCGAAAGATGGCACCACCATCCCCGCCGGCACGCAGATTCTGGCGAGCACCGGCGGCAAGTCCGGCAGCACCGGGTGGAACCTCTACACCACCGGCACCCTCACCACGCTCCAGCCGTACGCCTTCCCCGCCTCCGCCACCTACCGCTTCACGGTGAAGGCGAAGGGTGACCTGTGCGGCCCGGACCTGCCGAACCTGCAGCTCAAGGTGGACGGCGTGCTGGTGAAGGAGTGGGCCGTCGCGAACAACACGGCCTACGCGGACTTCGTGCACACGCAGGCCGTCACCAGCGGGGACCACATCCTCACGGTGGCCTTCACCAACGACTATGGCGAGACGGGCGTCTGCGACCGCAACCTGCACGTGGACGCGCTCGTGGTGTACGGCCCCACGGAGGCGGCCACCGGCACGCAGCGCGCGGACGCGGCGAAGGCCAAGGTGGACACCATCTACCGGCGGATGCTGTACCGCGCCGCGACGTCGCAGGAGCGCGCCAACGGCTATGCGCTGGTGACGGGCCTCCTGGACATCGAGGCGAACGCCACCAAGGCCTGGAGCGGCCTGTGCGAGGGCCTGATGCGCGCCCCCGACTTCCTCTTCACCCTGCCACCCTCTTACGAGGCGTTCTCCGGCAAGGAGCGCGACAAGCTGCTGTTGGTGAAGCTGGCGCAGGACCTGCTGGGCCGCCCGCCTTCCGCCGCGGACTTCACCGCGCTGGAGAGCGGCACGAAGACGTGGGAGGCCATGGTGGACGGCTACCTGGCCTCGGCGGACTTCCGCTCCAACTACTTCCGCCGCATGCGCGTGCGCACGGAGAGCGAGGGCACCCCCGACACGGACGAGCCCGCGCGGCTGTGGACCTTCCTCGTCGAGCAGGAGCGGCCACTGCAAGAGCTGCTCGTCGGTGACTACTCGGTGGACGCGGCCTTCCAGCAGGTGACGCGGCCCACGCAGCACGGCAAGACGGGCGTGCTCACGATGAAGGGCTTCATCAAGAACAAGCCGGGCCTGCCGCACTACAACTACGCGGCGCGAGTGATGACGGACTTCATGGGCACGCTGTACGAGGTGCCCGCCGAGGTCTTCGACATGCGCGGCGCGGCCACGGCCTCCTCCACGGTGGACCCCAGCAGCATCTGCTTCTCGTGCCACCAGACGCTCACCCCGCTGGCGCACCAGCGCCTGAAGTGGGACGACGAGGGCAACTACCGCACGGCGGACGAGCAGGGCGTCACGCTGGACGACACGGACCGGAACCTGGCGGCCACCTACGCCTTCAAGGGCCCGGGCATGGAGGCCTTCGCCACCCAGGCGGTGAAGAAGGAAGCCTTCGTTCGCCGCACGCTCAACGCCCAGTACGCGCTCTTCTTCGGCCGGGAGATGCGGCACCAGGAGGACGAGCGCGTCATCTACAAGCGCCTGTGGGACGTCAGCCAAGAGCAGCACGGCAACTTGAAGGCCGTGCTGAAGACCATCGCCACCTCGCCCGAATACCTGCGCCAGTAACCGCGCCCAAAGGACCGCCGCCATGAACCGCCGCCGATTCCTCGCGGGCGCCGCAGCGGGCGCCGCCATCAGCACCCTGGACTGGCTCCGCTTCTTCCGTTCCTTCGGAGTGCCGGGGACGAAGAAGGAGCTGGGCTTCGCCGAGGCCGCCGCCGCCGAGGCCGACGACCCGCACTTCCTCATCTACTGGTTCCAGGAGGGAGGCTGGGACGGGTACTCGATGTTCAACCCCATCCACACGCCCAATGACGCCATCCGCGTCGTCCCGGCCGGAGAGCTGCGCCCCACGCCCTCCTGGACGCAGCACCGCTACCGCCCGAAGAACTACGGCACCACGCCGTCGGACCCGCCCAGGATGCAGGGCAACATCCAGTACGGCTACCTGGCGCAGGACGGCCTGGACCTGTTCCCGGACCTGGCGGTGGTGTCCAGCCACAACGGCAACACCTTCCACTCCGGCGGCCGGTGGGAGTACCACTACGGCAAGTACAGCGCCTCGCTGTCCGGCAAGCGCAACGCGGACGAGCGCACGGTGATGCAGGCGTTCTGCGAGGCCTACGGCACCGGCTACCTGTTGCCCCACGTCTCCTGGCACCGCTGGCTGTCGGACGGTGAGCTGTCCATTCCGTCCTACCCGGAGGGCACCGGCTACTACGAGAAGCTGGGCCCGGTGCATGCCCACACGCTCTACGGCAAGACGCCGGGCGCGATGCGAGACAGGCTGTCCTCGTTGGGCAACGTGGCGCAGGGCCAGCGCGACGCGCGCATCCGCCAGTTCACCGACAACCTGCAGGCCAGCTTCCTGGCGGAGAAGAACAGCGAGTCGGTGCGCGCCTTCTCCTCCGCGCTCCAGATTCACCGCGCGCTGACGGCGGGCGGCAGCATCAACCTGGACCCGCGCACGCTGTTCACCGACACCACGCTGCGCGCCGAGTTCGGCATCACCGCCGCGGACGAGGCCACCGATTCCTCGTCCATCAACGGCAACCCCGCTCGCACCAAGGAGACGCCCAACACCAACGTGCAGGCGTTGATGACGTACGAGCTGATGACGAAGGGGCTGTCCATCGGCTTCTTCATCGAGAACCGGGGCCTGCGCCAGTTCGACACGCACCGGGACCGGCGCTCCATCATGAACAACAAGGGCCAGACGGAGCAGCGCGACACCATGCGCAAGCACCTCTGGAACCCGCTCAAGACGCTGGTGGCCAAGCTCAAGTCGACGCAGTACGGGACGACGGGCAAGAGCTACTACGACTTCACCACCATCGTCCTCGCTTCGGAGATGGGCCGCACGATTCAGGGCGACGTGGAGGGCATCCTCACCAAGGCGGACGTGACGGATGCGCAGAAGTACGAGGAGATCATGCTCCAGGACTGCTGCCAGCACTGGCGGGTGAACAGCGCGGCCTTCCTCGGCGGCACCGTGCGCGGCAACACGCAGTACGGCCGCGTGGGCAGCGTCTCACTGGACGGCATTCCCATGATGCCGGATGGCACCTTGGACCCGGCCTTCAACCCGGACACGGGCCTGCTGATGACGGGGCGGACCAAGAGCGCCAACAGCTTCATCTCCGACGCGGGCCACCTGTACGCGACGGCGTTGCACCTGTCCGGCCTGGACCCCGTGGCGCTGAAGGCCGCGGGCAAGGGCAAGAACGACAGGCCAGCGATGAAGTTCATCAAGCGCTGAGTCGACGAAGGCGACCTGGAGTGCTCCTCCGGGTCGCCTCGCGCGCGAGGGTCATCCGTCCAGGGCGCGCGCCACCGCGTCGACCACCTCCTGGTCCGTGGGGAAGGCCAGCGAGTCCTTCCGGATGACGACCTTGTCACCCACCCTGACCTCGTAGCTGCCCGACGGGCCTGGCTTCAGCTCCGTCTCCACATCCAGTTCGTCCTTCAGCACGGCCGCCGCACGGGCGGCCCGAGGCTTGTAGCCTCAGGAATTACAGTAGGTAATCGAGACCGGCTTCGCGTCCGCCATGGTGCGTCTCCTCGCGTGGGCGCATCGACTCGTGCGCACGTCCTGGAGATAATGCGTTTCAAGCGCGCGAGCCAGCCTGCTTGTCTGCCTCGACCGGGGACGCGCGAGGCCCGGGGGCCCTTCGTCCCACCTGCTCGCGACACCCGTCCGCTCGAGACCTGCGCGAGCCTCCGAGGCGCCCTCCCGCCTGCCTGCCCCGACCGGGGACGGGCGCGAGCTCGGGGAGCCGTCGTCTCGCCGGCCCGCGCCTCCTGTCCGCGCAAGACGTGCGCGCGGCCCGGAGGAGCCTGCCCTCATCCCGGCCTCTCGGGTCGTTCATCGGTGAGCGGGACTTGGGGCTCCGTGCTCGTACCCGAGGACGTCGCCATCCATCGCGGTTAGGTTCCCGGTCCGCCATGACCGACTTTCGTGAGCGCATCGCCGCCGCCTATGACACCGAGGCCTTCCGCCGCGAGGGTCGCCAGTTGGTGGACACGCTGGCGGACTATCTGCGACAGGCCGAGCGCGGCGAGGGCCTGCCCGTGTTGCCCTGGGCCGCGCCCGCGGTGAACGTGGACCGCTTCGCCGCCTCCTTCCCGGAGGAGCCCACGGGAGACTTCGCGGAGCTGATGGCGAGCGTGCTCTCCGGTTCCAACCACCTGCACCACCCGCGCTACGTGGGCCACCAGGTGACAGCCCCCGTGCCGCTGGCCGCGCTGTGCGACGCCGTCTCCTCCCTGCTCAACAACGGCATGGCGGTGTACGAGATGGGCCCGGTCTCCACCGCCATGGAGCGCAACGTGCTGCGGTGGATGGCGGCGCGCCTGGGGATGCCGGAGTCCACGGACGGCGTGCTGACCTCGGGCGGCTCGCTCGGCAACCTCACCGCGCTGCTCGCCGCGCGGCAGGCCCGGGCCGGCTACGACGCCTGGAACGACGGCGCGCACGCGGGGCCTCCGCTCGCCGTGCTGGTGCCGACGACCGCGCACTACTGCGTGTCGCGCGCCACGCGGGTCATGGGCTGGGGCTCGGGCGGCGTGGTGCCCGTCCCCGTCGACAGCCGCTTCCGCCTGCGCCCGGAAGCCCTGGGGCCCGCGCTGGAGTCGGCCACGCGCGCGGGGCGCAAGGTCATCGCCGTCGTCGCCAGCGCCGGCTCCACCGCCACCGGCGCGTTCGACCCGCTGGAGCCCGTGGCCGACTTCTGCGAGCGCCACGGCCTGTGGTTCCACGTGGACGCCGCGCATGGCGCCGCCGCCGTGCTCAGCTCCGAGTACCGCCACCAGACGCGCGGCATCGACCGCGCGGACTCCGTCGTCTGGGACGCGCACAAGGGCCTGTTGATGCCCGCGCTGGTGACGGCCGTCCTCTTCCGCGACGGCGCGCGCTCCTTCGAGTCCTTCGCCCAGGAGGCCAGCTACCTCTTCGGCAACACCGAGCGGCCCTGGAGCGACGTGGGCCTGCGGACGATGGAGTGCACCAAGGAGATGATGGCGCTCAAGCTCTACACCTGCCTCCGCGTGCTGGGCACGCGCCTCTTCGCGGACGCGGTGACGGAGTCGTACACCCTGGCCCGTCGCTTCGCCGAGCGCCTCTCCGCCGCCCCCGACTTCGATGTGCCGGTGGCCCCCGACTGCAACATCGTCTGCTTCCGCCACACGCCCGCCCACGTCCCGCCCGAGGAGTGGGACGCCCTCCAGGCCCGGCTGCGCGAGCGACTGGTGACACGCGGGGACTTCTACCTGGTGCAGACGAAGCTGCCCACGGGCGTGTACCTGCGCGTCACCCTCATCAACCCCCTCACCACCGACGCGGACCTGGACGCGCTGATGGAGGCGCTCAGGACGGCAGCTCGACGGTGAACTCGCTGCCGACGCCGGGCTCGGAGGCCACCGAGACGACGCCGCCCAGCACCGACACCATCTCCCGCACCAGCGTCAGCCCCAGGCCCACCCCCGGCTTGGACTTGTTCTCCAGGGGCTCCAGGTGCTCGAAGGGCTCGAACACGCGCGACTGCGCGGCGCGGGGGATGCCCGGGCCGGTGTCTCGCACCCGCAGGCGCCAGCCCTGGGGGCGCTCCTCCACCGCCACCGACACGCCGCCCTGCTCGGTGTACTTCACCGCGTTCGTCACCAGGTTGAGCAGCACCATCTGGACGATGCGCGGGTCCGTGCGCGCCACCGCCTTGCCGGGCGGCCGCTCCAGCTCCAGCGCCAGGCCCTTGCGGCGGGCCTCCGCGCGCGCCTCCTCCACCACCTCCTCCACCACCTCGCCCAGGTCCACGGCCTGACGCCGCACCACCAGCCGGCCTTCTTCCAACTGGTTGTACTGGAGCACCATCTCCACCATGTCCCGCAAGCGCACGGTGGAGCGGTGCATCCGGTCGAACATGTCCAGCGCGCGGGGCGGCATCCCTCCCAGCTCCCGCTGGAGCGCATGTTGGGTGAGCTGGAGCACCGACAGCGGCGTGCGCAGCTCGTGCGACACCAGTTGGAGCAGCGTGCTGCGCGACGTGCTGGCGCGCTCGGTGGTCTCCAGCGCCACCTCCAGCTGCCGCTTGCGCATGCCCAGCTCGCGCGCCATCGCCTCCAGGTCCACCGAGCGCGCGGCCAACAGGCCCTGCAGCACCTCGCGCGTGCGCTTCACCACCGCCAGGTTCGTCACCCGCGCCACCAGCTCCTCGGAGACGAAGGGCTTCACCACGTAGTCCTGCGCCCCCGAGCGCAGCAGGTCCACCCGCAGCGCATCATCCGCGCGCGCGGTCAGCAGGAGGATGGGCGTGGACTCGATTCCGGGACGCGAGCGCACCGCGCGCACCAGCTGGTCTCCCCCCATGCGAGGCATCATCAGGTCACTGACGATGACGTCCGGCTGCATCCGCTCCGCCTGGACCAGCCCGTCCACGCCGTCCACCGCGGTGGCCACCTGGAAGTCCTTCGACAGGGTCTCCACCACGAAGCGGCGCATCTCCCGCGTGTCCTCCACCACCAGCACGCGCGGGCGGCTCGAGTCCTCCGCGCGCGTCGACGCCACCACCTCCCGCGCCTCCGGTCGCAGCAGGTCCAGCTCCGCGCGCGCCGCCGCGTGGTGCTCCACCCGCGCCTCCACCTCCGGACGCGCCGACAGCTTCGCGCCCGAGGGCGCCATCAGCGGCAGCTCCACCACGAAGCGGGCGCCGCCCCCCGGCCGGTCCTCCACCCAGACGCGCCCCTCGTGCAGCACCACGAAGTCCCGGGCAATGGCCAGGCCCAGCCCCGTGCCCCCCAGGTCCCGCACGGTGGCCTCGTCCCCCTGGCGGAAGCGCTCGAAGATGGCCTCACGCAGCTCCAGCCGCACGCCCGGCCCGGTGTCCTCCACCACCAGCCGGCCTCGCCCCGCCTCCGCGCTCAACGCGACCCGGATGCTGCCTCCCGGGGGCGTGAACTTGGCGGCGTTGGACAAGAGGTTGAGCACCACCCGGTCCACCTTCTCCGAGTCCACCTGCGCCGGCAGCATCGCCGGCAGCTCCAGCGCGAAGTCCAGCCGCCGCTCCGCCGCCAGCCCCTCGAAGTTCTCCGCGCCCAGCCGCACCAGCCTCGCCAGGTCCACCTCCTCGTACTGGAGGCGCATCTTCCCCGCGTCCAGCTTGGCCACGTCCAGGAGCGCGTTCACATGCCGCAGCAGCACCCGCGCGTTGCGGCGCACCACCTCCAAGTCCTTGTGGGCGGACTCGGACAGCTCTCCCTGGTTCAGCAGCCGCTCCACCGGCCCCAGGATGAGCGTCAGCGGCGTGCGCAGCTCATGGCTGACATTGGCGAAGAAGCCGGTGCGCTGCGCCTCGGATGCCTTCAGCCTCGCGTACAGCTCCTCCAGCTCCACGGAGCTCTTCTCCAGACGCACCCGGCGCTCCTCGGACAGCCGCGCCGCCTCCGTGAACTCCACCACCCGCCCGCGCAACGGCACCAGGTACATGCCCGTGGCCACCGACGCCACCGCCGTCACCACCTTGATGCCACCCGCCAGGTAGTAGGCCGAATACCAGACGTTCCACACCTCCATCAGGTGCGTCAGCCCACACGCGCCAATGAAGACGCCAAACGACAGAATCATCCCGCCGAAAGGCAGCCGGCTGCGTCGCACCATCGCGTACAGCGACAGGGAGATGAAGAAGTAGGCGGCGCCGATGAGCGCGTCCGACAAGACATGCATCACCACCAACTCCTGCTTCCACAGATAGCAGTGGCCGTGAGGCATGTTCCAGGCACCGTAAAGCACGTCCCGCAGACCCGCCCAGGGTCCCTCTTCCGCCAGGGAAGACCGCACCAGGGAAACCGCGCCGCGCACCGCATGTCCGAGCTGGTCGTTCATGGCGTTCCCTTCCACTGTCCGCATGACAGGGGGGCCCCCCATGGCCCTCCCCCCAAGAAAGCATTCCACGCAAAACAGGCACCTCTTGCTACCCCCCCATCTCACACTGGCGCGAGGGGAAAGGGCATTCACCCCGGCTCCACGCGCCGGGTGCTGGACAGTCGCCCTCCCCCACGAAATGAGGTAGAGGGCTCAACGCCATGCTCGTCTCTCTCGTCATCCCCGTTTACAATGAGATTCCCACACTCGCGGAGCTGCTGCGCCGCTGCATCGCCGTCGACTTTCCGAAGGAGCTTGTCCTGGTGGACGATTGCTCCCGGGACGGAAGTCGGGAGCTGCTCCAGCAGCTCGCGGAGCAGGGCGTGGGTGTGTTGGGGGGAACCCCCAAGAACCGCAACGAAGTCCGGGTGCTGTTCCAGGAGCAGAACCAGGGCAAGGGCGCCGCGCTGCGGCGCGGCTTCGCGGAGTCGACGGGGGACATCATCCTCGTTCAGGACGCGGACCTGGAATACGACCCCAAGGACATCCCGAAGGTGATTCAGCCCATCCTGGACGGGGATGCGGACGTCGTCTTCGGCAGTCGCTTCACGGGGACGCCCCGGCGGGTGCTGTACTTCTGGCACACCGTGCTCAACAACATGCTGACCACGCTCTCCAACATGACGAGCGGGCTGAACCTCACGGACATGGAGACCTGTTACAAGGCCTTCCGCGCCGAGGTGCTGCGCTCCGTCGAGGTGGAGGAGAACCGCTTCGGCTTCGAGCCCGAAATCACCGCCAAGGTGGCCCGAGGCAACTGGCGCATCTTCGAGGTGCCCATCAGCTACCACGGGCGCACGTACGAAGAGGGCAAGAAGATTGGCTGGAAGGACGGCGTGCGCGCCCTCTACGTCATCGGCAAGTACGCGCTGAAGCGGTAGGGACGGCGGGACATGGCCGCCGCCCCCACCGGGGCGGTGCTACCCGTGGGCCCGCGTCTCCGGAGCCGGCGGCTCGGGCGGCGGCGCGGCGGGCTCCACGCCCATCAAGAGCGCCTTGGCCGCGTCCACCGCCTCGCACGTGCCCGTCAGCGCGAGCACGTCTCCAGCCCGCAGCACCTCCTGCGCGGTGGGCACGGAGAGGCTCTCCTCACCGCGCTGAATCGCGAGCACCGTCGCGCCGGTGAGGCCGCGCAGGTTCACCTGGGCCAGCGTCTTGCCCGCCACCGGGCTCTTCTCCTCCAGCCGCACGGACGCCGGCGCGCCCAGGCCCGGCAACAGGCCCTGGACGTGGTCCAGCGCGTGCTCGTCCCCGCCCGGCTCCTTCGAGTGGGACTGCGCCGCCAGCGCCGCGACGATGACCTGTGCTCCGGCGCGCACGTGTCCGTGCAGGTTGGTGGCGCCGCGCCAGAACGCCACACCCAGCGCGCCCACCAGCGTCAGCACGATGAGGGGACCGGTGGCGCCCTTGAGGAAGGGCTGCGTCACCATGACGACGGGGATGCCCACCAGCAGGACGATTCCCACCTGCAGCGTGACGAGCAGCACCCGCCGGGGCGCCGCGGCCAGGTCCAGTTTGCCGTCCTTGCGCGCCGGCAGCGCGGCTTCCGCCAGCGTGGCGCCCAGCCGCCGGGCGATGCCGATGACGCCCAGGATGAACGGCACCGACAGCAGCACCGCGCCGCCGAGGATGACGTTCTTGGACACGTCCTCGTCCAGCCCCGTGCGCGTCTCGACGAAGCCCGCCATGCGCTCGGCCGACATCGTCGTTCCAATCACCAGCGTCACCAGCAGCACGGCGTCCAGCACCAGCAGGCGAATCAGCCGCCGCACGTCCGCGCCCAGCGTCTCGCGCCGGGGCGCCTGCCGCAGCCGCTCCACCCAGGTGCCGTACAGCGTGACGAAGGTCTGCAGCGGCTTGGGCAGCTTGCGGTCCACCCACGTCGCCACCGGCCCCGACACCTTGATGAGCAAGGGCGTGGTGAGCGTGGTGATGGCCGACACGGCCACCGCCACCGGGTAGATGAACGAGCCCGTCGCCTTCAACGACAGCCCCAGGCCCGCGATGATGAAGGAGAACTCACCAATCTGCGCCAGGCTCATGCCCGCCTGGACGGACGTGCGCGTGCCGTTGCCGGTGAGGAAGGCCCCCAGCGTCACGCTGAGCAGCTTGCCCAGGATGACCACCGCGGTGAGCACGAGGATGGCCGCCCAGTGCTCGACGATGAGCTCCGGGTTGATGAGCATGCCCACCGACACGAAGAAGATGGCCGCGAACATGTCGCGCACCGGCTGCACCAGGTGCTCCACCAGCTTCTCCTCGCCCGACTCCGCCACCAGCGAGCCCGCGAGGAACGCGCCGAGCGCCACCGAGTAGCCGAACGACTGCGCCAGCAGCGCCACCGCGAAGCAGATGCCCACGCTCGTCACGAGCGTCGTCTCCGGCCGGTTCAGCTTGATGACCGCGCGCATGGCCCGGGGGATGATGAACAGGCCCACCGCCACCAGCCCCACCAGGAACGCCACCAGCTTGCCCGTGGTGAGCGTCAAATCCTTCACGTTCAGGCCCGCGCCCGTGGAGACGGCCGTCAGAGTCGCCATCAACAGCACGGCGATGAGGTCCTCGACGATGAGCACCCCCACCACCAGCTCCCGCAGCTTGCCCCGGATGCCCTGTTCGTCGAACGCCTTGGCGATGATGGTGGTGCTGGAGATGGCGATGAGCGCGCCGGTGAAGAGGCTCTCCAGCGTCGTCCACCCGAAGGCCCGCCCCACCACGAAGCCCAGCCACACCATGATGCTGCACTGGATGACGGCGGTGACGCCGGCGGTGAAGCCCACGGAGAACAGCTTGCGCAGGCTGAACTCCAGCCCCAGCGAGAACATCAGCAGGATGACGCCCAGCTCCGACAGCGTCGTGACGACCTCTGGATTGGCCACCAGCGGAATCGGCACGAAGGGCCCCACGACGAGCCCCGCGAGGATGTAGCCCAGCACCACGGGCTGTCGCAGCTTCTGGAAGAGAACAGTCGTCACCGCGGCGACGCACAGGACAATGGCAATGGCCTGGAGGACCTCGTGGGCTCCGTGCATCAGGTCACCTCAAGAATGAAAAACTCGGATGGGACACGACCCGCCGTCGCTCCGAGGAAATCGGAGACAAAGGCCGTCGCGCGCGAAGGAAAGGAAAAGACGTCGTAACGCCGGAAATGAGCGCGGGCTCGAACAAGCGCCGGACGAAGCCGGCACGACGCTCGCGGCTCAGCGGCCCCGGGGAGGACCGCGCAACGGCCGGGTGACGATGGAGGGACGGTCCGCGATATCCCCGCTCGAAGTCGGGGCCGCCGCGGACCGACGTTCTCTCAAGGTGACGCGCGCGACGGCGTGACGCCGCTCGCGGCCCCAGCGATGGAGCGCCTGGAGGTCCGGCTCGAAGGAGGCGCGGCCTCGCGCGGAGGACGGCGGGGTGAAGGCGAGGCCGGAGCCGACGTGCAGACCCGAGTCCCAGCCCCCCAGGTCGGTGACGTGGAACTGCGCGCCCCACCGACGTGAAGGCCCTTTCGAGGACTTCGAGCCCTGGCGGACGGAGGTCGCGCCGCTGTCCAGGTAGAAGCTCCGCTCGGAGGCCCACACGGTGGGGCACTCGGCGGCCTCGGCGCGAAAGACAGTGGCCAGGACGAGGCTCACCCCCAAGGCGAGCAGCACCGTCCGGAGCGTCTCGCTCCCGGAGCCGGGCATTCGCGATGTCGTGCCGGGGGAGCGCATCACTCGTTCAGGTACTACGCCGGACCTGGGCCCGTAAAGCGCGCCCTGCCTCACGCTCGCCAGTCCGCTGGAGCCAGGCTACTGGCGCGGGACAACTGCTCCACCGGTTGTCGCGCTCGCTGACGCGTGAGGCTGACGCCTTGCTCCAGGCCGACGCGTCACAGACCTGTAGGGCCATGTCCTCCCCCCGCGTGGAGCACCGTCGCGTCGGTGAAGGGGCGCGGGGCCCTTCCGTGTGGAGGGGAGAACGTCCACCCGTGCACATCGACGGCAGGCGTCGATTCGTCGTGGGGCGGGGCCTGCCGGTTGCGAGGATCGGCCCTAACTTGAGGGCGTGCTTTCACGATTCTTGCTCTACGGGTGCACGGGTTGGGTGTTGGAGGTCCTCTTCACCGGGGCTGGCGCGGCCTTGAGCAGGGACCGGAGCGCGACGGCGCGGACCTACCTGTGGATGCACCCCATCTATGGAGGCACGGCGCTGGCGCTGGAGGAGGTCTCCGCGCGGCTCAAGCCCCTGCCTCGGCCCCTGCGGGCGCTGGCCTACACCGCCCTCATCTTCGGCGCGGAGTACGCCACGGGGTGGATGCTGCGCAAGCTGCTCGGCCGCTGCCCGTGGGACTACGCGCCGCACCGGTGGAGCGTGCACGGCCTCATCCGCCTGGACTACGCCCCCGCCTGGTACCTCACCGCGCTGATGTTCGAGCCGGTCCGGGACGGGCTGCTCCACGTCACCAGCGAGGCCCTGCGCCACACCCCCGAGTACCGGGAGGCGGAACAGGCAGGGGAATTGCCCGTGTGCCTGCCAGAAGGCCAGGCGGAGCAGGCCGGCGTGGTGGCCGCGCGCTTCGAGCAGGCCCACTCGGAAGCGGCTCCCTGAGCCCCCGAGCCTCGGGGCTCCAAGTCCGGTGGCCGACTGCCCCCCAGGCGGTTATTGGAGCGCCGCCGGCTTTTCTTCCTCCGTGCCGCGTCGCGTAGTACCTTCGCGACCGCTCTTCCCACGCGCCAGCGGGAAATTCCGCCGACTCTTCGAAAGTTTCCGCCCTCGTATGTTCGACTGGCTTCACACCCTTTTTTCGCGCGACCTCGCCATCGACCTTGGGACGGCGAACACGCTCATCTACATCCGCGGTCAGGGCATCGTGTCCAACGAGCCCTCTGTGGTGGCCGTCCAGCATGACGCGCGCGGGGGCAAGAAGGTCCTCGCGGTGGGCAAGGAAGCCAAGGAGATGCTGGGGCGGACGCCGGGCAACATCGTTGCCATCCGGCCGATGAAGGACGGCGTCATCGCCGACTTCGAAATCACGGCGGCGATGCTGCGCTACTTCATCCAGAGCGCGCACAACCGCAAGACGCTGGTCAATCCTCGCATCATCATCGGCATCCCCTCTGGCATCACCGAGGTGGAGCGCCGCGCGGTGCGTGAGGCGGCGGCGAACGCGGGCGCGCGCGAGGTCTACCTGATTGAGCAGCCCATGGCGGCGGCCATCGGCGCGGGCCTTCCGGTGACGGAGCCCAGCGGGAACATGATTGTGGACATCGGCGGCGGCACGTCCGACGTCGCGGTCATCAGCCTCGCCGGCATCGTGTTCGCCAAGAGCGTGCGCATCGGCGGCGACAAGCTGGACGAAGCCATCATTCAGTACGTGAAGCGCAAGTACAACCTGCTCATCGGTGAGCGCACGGCCGAGCTCATCAAGATGGGCATTGGCACCGCGTACCCGACGGACGAGGTCATGACCATGGAGATCAAGGGTCGCGACCTGGTGGCCGGTGTGCCGCGCACGCTGACGGTGTCCAGCGACGAAGTCCGCGACGCGCTCGCCGAGCCCGTCAACGGCATCGTCGAGGCCGTGAAGCTGACGCTGGAGCGCACGCCGCCGGAGCTGGCGGGTGACATCGCCGACAGGGGCATTGTCCTGGCCGGTGGTGGCGCGCTCCTGAAGAACCTGGACACGCTGTTGCGCGAGGAGACGGGCCTGCCCGTGTTCCTCGCGGAGGACCCGCTCTCCGCCGTCGTGATGGGCGCGGGCAAGGCGCTGGAGTCGCTCGATATCCTCCGGCAGGTCTGCCAGCCGGGCTGAGGCCCGGAAGTCACTTCCCGCCTGCGCCCACGGCGCCGAGCCTTTCACGAGGCCGGCGCCGTTCGTGTGTCTGGGGACGGGTTTGACAGCCATGTGGCGCCTGGATTGTGGTGCACCGCATGAGCTCATTCTCGGTTCGTCACACGCTGTCGGGAGTCCTCGCCGCCACGCTGCTCTTGTCCACGCCCGCCCTCGCCGACTGGGTCGGGGACCTGCGCGTGAAGAGCGCCCCACTGCCCGGACAAAAGGGCGCGCCCCCGGAGACGAAGGGCAAGATGTACGGCCGTCCGGGGATGATGCGCATGGACCTGGCGCCCGCCGAGGTCCCCGGCGGCATGTCCATCATCTTCGACTGGGACAAGCGCACCGGCACCACCCTCTTTCACTCGAGGAAGGCCGCCACCAGCCGCAGCCTCGATGACATGTCGGTGAAGATTCCCGGCACCTGTGTGGGCAAGGACCAGGACTTCGACGCCTGTTTCAAGGAGCAGGGCTTCAAGAAGGTCGGCACCGAGAAGGTCAACGGCCACCCCACCGTCGTCTACGAGGGCGTTCCTCCCGGCGCCGAGGGCAGCATCCAGCGCCAGAAGGTCTGGCGCCCCACCGACCTCCCGGAGGTCGCCTATGTGCGCAGCCAGACCTTCGACAAGCAGGGCAAGGTCCAGGCGGACATCGACGTCACCAACATCCAGATGGGCGCGCAGCCCGCCTCGCTCTTCGCCGTCCCCGCGGGCTACCAGGAGCTGGACGCCGCCAGCGCCGCGCCCCCCATCATGGGGTCCTTCAAGCCCGAGGACCTCCAGGGCAAGACGCCCGAGCAGATTCAGGAAATGATTCGTCAGCGCATGCAGCAGGGCCCGCCGCCCGCGAAGAAGAAGTAGCGCCGCGTGCGCCACGGCGCCGTGCTTCCGCGAAGGCTCGCGGAGCCGGCGCCGTTCGTGCGTCCGGGGCGTGGTGAGTCAGACCTCGGTGAACTTCGCGCCGGTGGTCCGCTCACGCTCCAGGGCTGCCTTGATGTCCTCGGAGACGATGAGCCCCAGGTCCCAGCCCCAGGTGCGGAACACCTGAGCATCGCCCACCTTCGTGGAGTCGATGCGCATCCCAATGACGGACTTGTAGTCACCCACCCGCTCGGGTTGTCCATCCTCCGGCTTCCAGTAACGAACCTCGTCAGAGGCTTCGTCGTCGATACAGCGGATGAGCCGGGTGACGACCAGGATGAGGTACTGGTCGAGGTCGCCCTGAATCTCCACGGGGATGAGCTGAACGTCGCTGGGGGCGAGCTCCGCGAAGACAGTCGCGACTCGGATATGGACAACGGGTGCCATGCCCAAACCCGCGGTGCTGAAGTCCAAGCGCCTTCCAGGCTCTTCGATGGGAACCGACAGGCGTCCCGGGCTCGGAATCGGATGCCCCGCCCGGAAGGCATGCGGGTCATCCACCTGGAATCCCCGCTCGTCCAGAGAGTCTCCCAGGTCCCAGTTTCCGCCCCTCATCTCCTTCGCGGTGAGCGTCAAGGGAAATGTCGCGTGCGAGGGTTCATCTGATGCGTTTCATCTCCTGCACCGCTGAGGTGAGGTTCGGAGAGGGGCCAAGGCGAACGGGGCCTGCTGGCGTCCAGTTGCGAGTGTCGCGGCTCCATCGCTCGGGCGGCCCTCCTCAGCCCCTCTGCACCCTCCAGCCCTTCAACGGGGCCCTATCCCTCTTACGCGCATGCGCCCAATTTTCCTGGGAGGAGGCAGAGGCAACAACGAGTCAGTCGTTACCCAAAGGCGTCGGAATCGAACTCACGCACGACTCCCTTCAAACAGAGGCTGACCCACATATGCAAAACTCAGCTCCAATTTTCATCAGAAGCCAAACAACACATACCCACCCAACCGAAGCAGAAATAGATCACCCCGTCAAGCGCAACCATCAAAGAAGGCGGCACCAAAGGCCATCAAAAGCCTCAACAACGGGTCAACGACGACACCACAAATCCAAGAATTGACCCCATACACACCACCTCACGACTGTTGCTAGCAATACCACCATCAACATGCCACGCTCTTCATACGTCCCAAACAATCCCAGACAACAAACAACAGACGCCTCAGCAGAACGAGAAGACTAGCAACTCAAAAACACCCAACAACTAACATCCACCGCACCAGTACAATCCCCAGGCCTCAGCACCCCAGGCTTCAAAAAATCATCTCCATCCAAACCGCAGCGCCTCGCCACCACGCGACACGCCCCACGACAAGAGCAAGACAATGACCCAAACAATTCTAAAAAGATTTCGAATCAACCGCCTTCATGGGTACAAGGACATCGAAATCGACTTTTCAAGCCCAGCAAGAATTCTCATCGCTGGAAACGGCTCCGGCAAAACAACAATCTTCAACGCACTCCACGCCCTACTGCGGTGCAGATTCCACCGAATGCACGCGCTGGACTTCCATTCAATCGAATGCGAGTTCACTGGAGAGCCCAAGCCGATTCAGCTACTGAAATCACAGATAGCAAAACCAACCACCGACCCTGTCGACAAGGCAACACACCTACTTGCAAGAATTCCCGGTCTAGATGTCGAGGAGACCATTGAACATCTCCAAACCCAATACCGCATCGGTCATTTTCAGGAGCAATCACAAAACGATTCAATTGTGCGAGCAATATACCTCCACCTGCCAGGGGGATATTCAGAAATTGGCGCCGCGATCGACGAAATAGCAGCCGAATTGCGCGGAATGCATTCAACACATCTTTCCGAAACTGCAGCGGTAATCCGGCGAGCTCTCGGAGGGAGCGAAGTAGTTTATCTGCCCACCTACCGTCGTATTGAGTTGCCGCTCCTAAGAAGCACCAAGAAGGGACCCACAAGTCGTGCCGCGCAACAGGAAACAATATTCTCAGAGGAATCGCCAGACACAAAACACATCAACTTCGGGCTTGCAGATGTCGAAAAGCGACTAAACGATCTCTCGGAAAGTGTCGAGCGACATTCGAACTCCGAATACCGGAACATCAGCGCAACAATACTTGATGAGGCTCTTGCCGATCAGATCCAGGGTTCAGCCGCAGTCGAAGGACTTCCCGACATTGAGTCCCTACGCAGATTCCTGTCACGGGTCTCGCAAGACACAGTTGAGTTTCCTTTTCGATTCGCAATCAACCGTCGATCAAGCACCGAGAAGAATGAGCGCAGAATCAGTGCCATTGAAAACCTATACAACACCAACGAGATACACTCCGAACGACAAATCTTCCTCCGATACTTTCTCAGTCGACTGGGGACTGTAATCGAAAAGACCAAAGAAACAGAGGCAATGCTTCAACGCTTCGTCGATGCCTGCAATGGCTACCTAAGCGAATCGGCCGACGAGAAAATCTTTACCTACGATCCCAACGCCACACAGGTGAAGGTAATCAATTCCTGGACCCGACAAAGCATCCCCCTCGGCAATCTGTCCTCTGGGGAGAAGCAAATCGTATCGATGCTTGCTCACCTCTACCTGAACAAGAAAAAGAAATTTGTCCTAATCGACGAGCCCGAACTGTCGCTATCTATAGAGTGGCAGAAGCGAATTCTTCCAGACATGCTCGCATCCGGCTCAATTTCACAGCTTTTTGCTATCACTCACTCTCCATTCATCTTTGACAACAGCCTCGACCCCTGCGCGGGAGCTTTGCGCACTGAACGACATGAGTTTTCGCGTGGAGACTCTCCATGACAGAGATTTCTGTCGAGAACCTCAGAAGCCAGAGGGAGCGCCCCTCCGTCCTCAAAACCGAACTCGCACACATACGCTCCCACGACAGGTGCACATTGGTTTTTGTAATGGAGGGCTGGGATGACGCAAAGACATACGAGGTGTGGATCCATCGACTCTCCCCGGACTTGAAATGGGAAACACTGATCGCAAAAGGAAAGAAGAACGCCCTTGAGTTCCGTGCCATGCTCGCCAGAGACCAAACAGGTCTTCGTGAATGTACTTTCTTTATCGTCGACCATGACTACGATGGACTTGCCGGCACAGACAATGGCGCAGACATCTATGTCCTGCCCGCCTACTCCGTTGAAAACCTACTCACACACACAGACGTCTTGGGGTCACTGCTAACAACCGAGTTCCGTCTAGTTGGCGCTCCTCAAATCCGAGCAAGAATAACTCAGCAGTTTGCGCAAACCCAGGCTGCATTCTCTGCCTGTGTCAGAGCCTCCTGCGAGACCCTCCACGCAACTAAACGAACAAGCGTAGGAAATGTCCTTATCGACGAGAAACACCTGCGTAGCATCCGCATTGAGCTAAATAGCGCCACAGTAGGCAATCCAGAAACACTCAGCAAGCTTGTTCAGACCGAGCAGACGCTTGGCTCGTTCGATCTTGAATCGGCGCGAGAGTTCTTCGATCTCGCCGACTTGGCAATGTGGACCAGAGGTAAATTTATGATGTGGTTCTTCAAGGACTGGTGCGCCAAATTAATGCAAGACCGAAAATCCGCCAACCCCACTCTCTTTGACAACACAGCAAACGACTGCTCGCTATCAGCAGAGTGGAGCGGATTTGGTTCCCTTGCAGGCCGAAGCCCATTGCCAGAGAAGCTTGATGCTTTCCTCAAACAAGCAGAGGAGTCCTGCAAAACTAATTGCCAACGGCCTCCAGTTAACCAGCCACACTAGAGCCGGTCTCAAAATTGAGCGAGCGGGCACATCGGGCTTCTTCTCTACCTCACCCCGTGCGGGATGCCACGCCGCCGCTTCCAGCGCCCAACGCTCGGGCCTGGGGGCGGCGGTGCTTCGCATACAGGTCGTCGCGCCAAGCGAGCAGGTCGGGGAACGCGGCGGCCAGTGACTCGTGATGCCAGATTTCGCGCGTCCCCGGCCCGAGCGGCAGCCACGCGTCATCCACCGGCCGCGCGAACTGGAGCATGGCGCACGCGGTGATGTCCGCGTAGGTGAAGCCATCCTCCAAGTAGGGCCGTCCACGAAGCTCGGCGCGCAGATGCTCCAGCGCGGGGATGGCCGTCTGACGAATCGCCGCCTCCGGGTCCGCCATGGCCTTGTGCTTGCGCGCGATGAAGCGCGCGCCCAACCGCGCCGTCGGAGCGGACACGCCCCGGAGGAAACCCGGGATGAACGACGGCAGGCTCTCCGCCTGCGCGCGCGGGTTGTGGAGCAGGCGGCTCACCACGCTGGCGCGGGCGATGCTCAACACATGGTCGCTCACCGCCTCCCAGCGCTGGATGGCGGCCATCGCGTTGGCGGGGAACAAGGCCGAGCCCTGCCCCAGCGCCTCGGCGCGGCGGGCGATGGCGAACGAGCCCGTCGTCGCGACGTCCTCCTCGACGAACAGCGGCACGGAGGGATGCGTGCCTTTCGGAGTGCGCCAGCGCAGGGCCAGCTCGCCGATGAGCGGCAGGTGCTCGCGGTAGCGGTGGTCCACGCGGTGATGGTCCAGCGCCCAGCGGGCCTTCTCCGTCCAACCCGAGTAGCTCAACCCGTAAAGAGTGCGCATGCGCCGGGACGCTACCGCCACCACGGGCCCCGTGCATACTGGCCCCATGCCTTCAACTCAGTCTCGGTGACCTGGGCTGAGAGTCGCGCGGGTCCTCCGCTTCCCTGGCCCCGTGGTACAAGCCGGGCCCGATGAGCCCCGCCAAGAAGACCCCGTCCGCGCGGAAGAAGTCTCCGGCCACGAAGTCATCGGCCACTGGGAAGTCCGCGACCCCGAAGCCGGCATCGACTCCAGGCGCCGCCACCACCAAGCCCGCCACCGCGACGCCGACCGGCGAGCTGCCTATCGTCTTCTTCGCGAGCATGGATGCCTTCGACACATGGCTCCAGAAGCACGCCGCCACCTCGCGCGGCGCGTGGCTCAAGCTCACCAAGAAGGGCCACAGCCCCGCCTCGCTCACCTATCAGGAGGCGCTGGAGGTCGCGCTGACGTGGGGCTGGATTGACGGCCAGAAGGGCCGCTTCGACGACACGGCCTACATCCTGAGATTCACCCCGCGCGGCCCGCGCAGCATCTGGTCGACCATCAACCGCGACAAGGCGCTCGCCCTCATCGCCGCGGGCCGGATGAAGCCCTCGGGGCTGGCCGAAATCGAGAACGCGAAACAGAACGGACGCTGGGAGGCCGCCTACGAATCCCAGAGCAAAATCACCGTGCCCGCCGACCTCGCCGCGGCCCTGGCCGCCAATCCCCGCGCGGAGGCGTTCTTCGCCACCCTCAACTCCGTCAACCGCTACGCGGTGCTCTTCCGCATCCACCACGTGAAGAAGGCCGAGACGCGCGCGCAAAATCGCCGAGTACGTCGAGATGCTCGGCAAGCACGAGAAGCTTCACAACTGACGCAGGACGCTCCACCCCCGACATGGCCGAATCCTCCAGCAATCCACCGGTGCTCTCCGTCCGCGAGCTCTGCAAGTCCTACGCGAGCACCGTCGCCGTGGATGGCATCTCCTTCGAGGTCGGCCGCAACGAAATCGTCGGACTGCTCGGCCCCAACGGCGCCGGCAAGACGACGACCATCAACATGGTGCTCGGCGTCCTCGAGCCCACCTCCGGCGCCATCCACATCCAGGGCGTGGACCTCTCCAAACGCCGCTCGCAGGCACTCGAGTACACCAACTTCGCCGCCGTCTACGCGCCGCTCCCCGGCAACCTCACCGTCGTCCAGAACCTGCGCTACTTCGGCATGATTTACGGCGTGAAGCGCGTCTCCGAGCGAATCGAGGCCCTCCTCCAGGAGTTCGACCTCGCGCGCTTCCGCGACACCAAGTGCGGCGTGTTGTCCTCGGGAGAGCAGACGCGCGTCGCGCTCGCCAAGGCCATGCTCAACCGGCCCCAACTGTTGCTGCTCGACGAGCCCACCGCCTCGCTGGACCCGTCGACGGCGCGTGACATCCGCGCTCGCATCCGCGACTTCACCGCGAAGGGCACCGGCGGCGTGCTGTGGACCTCCCACAACATGTACGAGGTGGAAGAGGTGTGTGACCGCGTCCTCTTCATGTCGCGCGGCAAGGTGCTCCTCCAGGGAGACCCGCGCAAGCTGCCCCAGGAGCACGGCAAGGCGACGCTGGAGGAGCTGTTCATCACCGTGGCCCGCGAGCCCCTCGCCCTGGAGCACGCCTAGCCATGCGCCTGTCCCGCGCCGCCGCCATCGTCCTGCGCCAGTTCTACCTGCTGCGCGGAAGCCCCTCGCGCGTCTTCCCCCTCTTCGTCTGGGTGGCCATCGACATCGTCCTGTGGGGCTTCATCACCCGCTACCTGGGCACCATCACCCGCGAGCCGGGCATGGACCTCCTGCCGGCGCTGCTCGGCGCGGTGCTCCTCTGGGACTTCCTCACCCGGGTGATGCAGGGCGTGACAATGGCGTTCTTCGAGGACGTCTGGTCGCGCAACTTCCTCAACGTCTTCGCCACCCCCATGACCATCGCCGAGTACGTCACCGGGCTGGTGCTCTCCAGCATCGCGACCAGCTCGGTGGGACTCGTCGTCATGATTGTCGTCGCGGGCGCGGTGTTCGGCCTGTCGATGCTCGTCTATGGCGCCATGCTGGTGCCGTTCCTGCTGGTGCTGTTCCTGTTCGGAATCGCGCTCGGCATCGTCGGCACGGCGGTGGTGCTCCGACTGGGCCCTTCCGCGGAGTGGTTCATCTGGCCCATCCCCGCGCTCTTGTCCCCGTTCGTCGGCGTCTTCTACCCGCTGTCCACCCTGCCCTCGTGGATGCAGGCCATCTCCCGGCTCCTGCCCCCGTCGTACGTGTTCGAGGGCATGCGCACCATCGTCGCGGGGGACTCGGTGTCGTGGACGACGGTGCTGATGGGGGGCGGCCTCGCCGTGCTCTACATCCTGCTGGCCGCCCTGTTCTTCACCCGCGTTTTCCGCCACGCCGTGCGCACGGGCCTCATCGCCCGCTACAGCGCGGAGAGCGTGAGCTGAGCGCTCAGTCCATCAACTGCTGCGACAGATAGACGTGGTGCAGCGCCCACCGACGCGCGTTGAGCATCGGGTCGGAGTCGTTGGAGTGCCCGCCGTCGGTGTTCTCGAAGTACAGATACGGCAGCCCCATGGCCTCCAGCTTCGCGGCGAACTTGCGCGCATGGCCCGGGTGCACGCGGTCGTCCTTCGTGTTGGTGGTGATGTACGGCTTGGGGTAGCGCACACCCGACTTGAGGTTCTGATAGGCGGAGTACTTCGAGATGAACGCCGCGTCCTCGGGGACGAACGGGTCGCCGTACTCGCCCACCCACGACGCGCCCGCCGGCAGCTTCGGGTAGCGCATCATGTCGATGAGCGGGCTCTCGATGACGGCCGCGTTGAGCAACTCCGGATGCTGCGTCATCACCACGCTGGTAAGGACCCCTCCGTTGGAGCGCCCATAGATGCCGATGTGACTCGGTGAGGTGAGCTTGCGGCGGACCAGGTCCTCCAGCACGGCGGCGAAGTCGTCGAACGCCCGCTGACGCTTCTCGCGCAGCGCGGCCTGATGCCAGCGCGGACCGAACTCGCCACCGCCCCGGATGTTGGCGACGACGTACGCCCCGCCGCGCTCCAGCCACAACTTGCCCATCTCCGGCAGGTACATGGGCGGCTTGGAGACCTGGAAGCCGCCGTAGCCGTACACCACCGTCGGCGTGACGCCGCCCGCCTTGGGCTTCAGGGGCCGCACCAGGAAGTACGGCACCCTCGTCCCGTCCTTCGACTTCACCCAGAACTGCTCCACCCGGTGCTTCGTCGCATCGAAGCGCGCCGGCAGCGACTTCACCTGCTTCACCGAGCCCGACGCCGCGTCACCGAGCCACAGCGATGTCGGCTCCAGGAAACCCTCCGCGCCGGCGAACAGCTTCTCGTGCGAGGACGACGTGGCGACGATTTCCACCGCCGCGTTCTTCGGCATCGCCAGCCGCTTGCGAGTCCAGCGGCCCTTGTTCGACGAGTAGACATCCAGCGCGCCCTTCACGTCCTCGTACAGATTGACGAGCAGCCGGGTGCGCGTGGCCGACACGCGCTCGATGGCCTGACGCGGACCGGGCTGGAAGATGAGCGTGGGCTTCGCCTTCGCGGCGTCCTGCTTCAGCGCGTCCAGCGACCAGGCCAGCAGCGCTCCCTGCTTGAAGCGGCCCCAGTCCTCTTCAATCGTGAAGACGACCTGTCCCTGGACGAACGCCTGGAAGGACACCTTGCGCGGAAAGGGCAACCGCACCGGCGCCGCGTCTCCGAGCAGGAACAGCTCCGACTCGTAGAACGTCACCGCGCGATTGATGAGCACCCCTTGGAGCTGCCCGTCCGCGTCATGCAACACAATGGGGGAGGCGGACACATCCTTGCGCTCGCCCCGGAAGACCTCGGTCGCCTGCTCCACCGGAGTGCCGCGCTTCCAGCGCTTGAGCACGTAGGGGTAACCGGACTCGGTGAGGGTGTCACCGCCCCAGTCCTGACCCACGAGCAGCGTGTCCATGTCCAGCCACGACACGGACGGCTTGCCCTCCTTCAGTCGGAAGCCGCCCTCGACGAACTGCTTCGTGCCCGCGTCGAACTCGCGCGACTCCACCGCGTCCTTGCCGCCGTTGGAGAGGAAGACGACGCATCGCAGGTCCGCGGGGGGCAGGCAGTCGTGGCCCTTCAAGACCCAGGGCGCGCCCTCCTTCTTCGCCAGCGCATCCACGTCCAGCACCGTCTCCCAGGGGATGGTGGCGCTCGCGTAGCCGTCCGTCGTGGTGTGCCGCCACTGGCCGCGCGGGTTCGTCGCGTCCTGCCAGAAGGTGTCCACGCCACCGGCGCGGAAGGACGGCGTGGGGATGCGGTCCGTGGCGGTGAAGATGCGCAGCGCTTCGGCCTGGAACGGCTCGAAGCGCGGGTCCTTCTCCAGCACCGCCTCCGTTCTGGCGTTCTGCGCGCGCACCCACTCCAGCGCACGCTGCCCCTGCACCTCCTCCAGCCACAGGAAGGGGTCCTCCTCCGCCATCGCCGAGGAAGCGGTCAACAGCCCGGTCAGCAGCGGCACGACAAACAACCTGCCCATGTCCTCATCTCCTGATGGCGGTGCGGCGCGGCCTCCAACACGGCGCGCCAGCTCCCATTCCGATGGGCCAGCTTCGCCCAACCCCGGCGCCCTGGCCACCCGCACCCCGTGCTCCCACCGACGACACGCCGAGTCCTGCCCTCGCGGGCTCAGGGAATGAGCAGCACCTTGCCCGTCGTCTCACGGGCCCGCAGCGCGCGGTGCGCCTGGGCGAGGTCCGCGAGCGGATATCGCTGGCCGATGAGCACCTCGACCTGACCCGAGCCCACCAGCGTGAACAGCTCGTCGTAGCTCCGCGCGAGCAAGCCCGGCACACCGAACAGCGGCCAGCCCGAGAAGCCCGTGACGAACTGATTGCGGCTGTAGAGCCCCAGCACCTGCGCCGAGTCCAACTCGCCGAGCTGGTGCGTCGCCGCGCCGCCGTAGATGACGAGCGTGCCCTGGATGGCCAGCACCTCCAACCCGAGCCGCCGCACCTCCCCGCCCACCTGGTCGTAGATGACGTCCGGGCCTCGCCCCTCCGTCTCCACGCGGACCCGCGCCGGCCAGTCCGGCTCCGCGTAGCTCACCACCACGTCCGCGCCGAGCCTTCGCGCCACCGCGAGCTTCTCCGGCGTGCTCGCCGTGGCGATGACGCTCCGGGCCCCTTTGAGCCTGGCGAGTTGCACGAGCCAGGAGCCGACGCCCCCAGCCGCCGCGTGGACCAGCACCGCCCTCCCCGCCGGAGGCACGTGCGCCAACATCCACAGCGCGGTGAGCCCCTGGAGCATCATCGCCGCGCCCTGCTCGAAGCTGATGGCATCGGGCAGGGGCACCAGCAGCGACGTCTCCACGACGAGGGCCTCGGCGGCGGCGCCTCCCAACCTTCCCGCGACGAAGAGCGGAACCACTACCCGCGCGCCCACGCCCACCCCTGTCACGCCCGGCCCGAGGGCTTCCACGACTCCCGCTGCCTCCATGCAGGGGATGAAGGGAAACTCGAGCCGGACAGGAGCATCTCCCTGCCGGATGACGGTGTCCCCGAAGTTGAGACCGATGGCCTTCACTCGCACCCGGACCTGTCCCTCGCCGGGCGTGGGAGTCGGGACTTCTTCGTACGTCAGCACCTCGGGCCCACCGTTGCGGGCCAGCCTCACGACCTTCATGCGTGCACCTCCGGAAGGCAGTGAGCCATGGCCTCGCCAATGGCCTCTACCCACTTCGTCGTGGGATACCCACCTGGAGGTCAGCATGGAGCGACGACGATGAAGAACCTTCCCGAGGTTCCGGCCGAGCGGGCGCTGCGAGTAATTGGCGGGCGCTGGAAGCTGCATGTGCTGTGGCATCTGCTGGAGCACCGGCGCCGCCTGTCCGAGCTGCAGCGCCTCATCCCCGGCATCACCCAGAAGGTCCTGATTCAGCAACTCCGTGAGCTGGAGGCACACGGCGTGGTGAGCCGCGAGGTCTTCGCCGAAGTTCCGCCCCGCGTGGAGTACGAAGCGACACCCCTGGGCCTCACCCTGCGGCCCCTGCTCGAGTCCCTGTGCTCCTGGGGACGCCAGCACGCCCAGGCACGGGGAGCGCGCTGATCACCCCACCGTCCAGAACTTCCCACGCGGTCAGCCGTTCAGAGCCAACATGACCCTCCCTGTCCCGCGCCTCCTCGGGGTGCTCCGCGCCCTGGGCCTCGCCGCGTCAGTCCTGCTGGTGCCTGGCCTGGTGCTCGCCGCCCGCCCCAATGCTCCGTCTCCCGAGGGTCGCGACCGCCCCCTCACCTTCGTCTCCACCGACAAGCCCTTCTACCGACCGGGAGAGTCCGTCCTGGTGCGCGGGCTCGTGCTCCAGGCCCTCACCCACAAGCCCATGACGGGCGGAGTGAACGCGGTCATCGAGGTTCGCGGCCCCCGGGGAGACCTCATCGCCCAGGGCCGGGTGTCCTCCCCTGAGACGGCCTGGGGCTACTCGTGGTCCATCCCCGCCGGACAGGCCGGTGGTGAGTACACCCTGCGAGTCAGCGACCCCTGGACGTCCGGAGCCCCGGTGGAGCGCAAGTTCGAGGTGCGTGCCTACCGCGCGCCCCGCCTGAAGACGCAGGTCCAGTTCCTCCGCGACGGCTACGGCCCCGGGGACACCGTCACCGCGACGCTCGACGTGACACGCGCCGAGGGCGGCGTGCCGGAGACGGCGAAGGTGTCCGCCACCGCGCTCGTCGACGGCGCCAGCGTGGCCGAGCAGACCTGCGCGGTGGACCCGCAGGGCCGCTGCACCGTCCGCTTCAACCTGCCGAAGGCCATGGAGCGCGGTGAAGGGACGCTGGCCTTCACCATCCAGGATGGCGGCGTGGTGGAGACGGCGGCGAAGACGATTCCCATCCTCCTCCAGACGCTGGACCTGGCGATGTACCCGGAGGGCGGTGAGCTGGTGGCGGGGCTGACGTCGCGCGTGTACTTCGAGGCGCGGACTCCCGCGAGCAAGCCCGCGGACCTCACGGGCGTGGTGCTGGATACGAAGACGGGCAGGATTGTCGCCACCGTGCGCTCGGAGCACGAGGGCCGGGGCCGCTTCGAGCTCACCCCTCGCGCCGACACGAGCTACGCGCTGCGCATCGACTCACCGGCCGGCATCAAGAAGACCTTCCCGCTGCCCACCGTGAAGGCGACAGGCGCGGTCATCCGCGCGCGCGAGGATGTGATTGCGCCGGGCGGACTGGTGCGGCTCGTCGTGAGCAACACGGGCGTGGGCCGGACGTCGGTGACGCTGAGCCAGCGCGAGGTGCGCGTCGCCTCGGCGGTGCTCGACGCCGAGGACGAGAACCCCGTGACGCTGGACCCGGGCAAGGCGGATGGCGTGCTCATCGCCACCGTGTGGGACGCGGACGGGCGGCCCCTGGCGGAGCGACTGGTGTTCCGGCAGCCCGCGAAGGAAATCACCGTGGAGCTGAAGGCGGACCGCACCCGCTATGAGCCGGGCGCGCCCGTGGAGCTGACGGCGCGCACGCTGCGCGGCGGCGAGCCCGTCTCCGCGCTGGTGATGCTCACCGTCACCGACGACGCGGTGCTGCAGCTCCAGGAGAAGCGCGAGCAGGCACCGTCGCTGCCGGTGATGGTGCTGCTGGAGCACGAGGTGAAGGAGCTGGCCGACGCGCAGCTCTACTTCGACAAGACGAACCCGAAGTCGCGCCTCGCCGTGGACCTGCTGCTGGGCACCCAGGGCTGGAGGCGCTTCGCGTTCATCCACCCGCGCACCTTCATGTCCAGCCACGGAGACGCGGCCCTGCGGACGCTGGCGATGCATGCGTCGCTGCGGTTGCCGGGCCTGCGAGACAAGGCGGACCGGAATCAACGCCTGCCCAAGATATCCAGGCGGTTCATGCGGGCCGAAGCGGTCCCGGAAGAGGTGGAGAAGGAGGAGGGCGCGGGCGATGGCCTGGCGTTCAGGGATGAAGACAGGGCCCTGATGGGCGCGGTGGCTGCTCCCGCGGCCGCCGTGGCTCCCGCGCCCCCTGCCCCTCCCGCGGCCGAGCCCGTTCTGGCCAGGGCGCCAGAGATGCAGGCTCCGGCGGACCTCAAGGTGGCGATGGAGGTCCTCGAGGCCCCCATCCAGGATGAGCAGCCCCGGAAGAAGAGGGCGCACGCCGGCCGTGGGATGGCGGCTCCGGTGTGGCAGGAGCCGGGGGTGCCCTCGTCGTTCATCTACCTGCGTGAGTACGCGCACGTGACGCGACCGGGCCGCAAGTCCGGGGACCGGGTGGACTTCGCGGAGACGCTCTACTGGAACGCGGGCGTGCGCACCGACGCGCGCACCGGCGAGGTCCGCGTGCGCTTCGCGACCAACGACTCCGTGACGACGTTCAAGGCCACGGCCGGCGCGGTGGGTGACGGGGGCGAGCTGGGCTCGGCCGTCGCGGAGCTGGAGTCCTCGCAGCCCTTCTACGTGGAGCCGAAGCTGCCGCTGGAGGTGACGTCGGGTGACGTCGTCCGTCTGCCGGTGGCGCTGGTGAACGGGACGGACGCCGCGCTGACGGGAGTCTCGCTGAAGGCGGAGCTGAAGGGCGACGTGAAGCTCAGCGGCAACCGGACCATGGACCTGGCGGCGAACGGGCGCGGGCGACAGCTGCTCTCCCTGGAGATTGGCCAGCAGTCGCAGCCGGTGGACCTGAAGCTCATCGCGAGCACGGGCAACTACACCGACACCGTCACCCGCACGCTGTCCATCAAGCCCCGAGGCTTCCCGGGCAGCGTGTCCTTCGGCGGGCTGATGTCCTCGAAGAAGCCGGCCACGCACACCATCACCCTCCCCGACAGCGTGCTGCCCGGCAGCGTCCGCGCGACCATCGCCCTGTACCCGGGCCCCGTGTCCAACCTGACCGAGTCGCTCGCGCGCCTCATCCGTGAGCCGAGCGGCTGCTTCGAGCAGACCAGCTCCACCACGTACCCCATGACGATGGCGCAGCAGTACTTCCAGACGCACACGGGGGTGAACCCGGAGCTGGTCGCCTCCGCTCGCGAGAAGCTGACGTCGGGCTACCAGCGACTGGTGGGCTTCGAGACGAAGGAGCAGGGCTACGAGTGGTTCGGCGAGGCCCCGGGCCACGAGGCCCTCACCGCCTTCGGCCTGCTCCACTTCACGGACTTGCAGCAGGTGCACAGCGTGGACGCGCAGATGCTGCTGCGCACGCGCGAATGGATGCTGAAGCAGCGCGACGGTCAGGGCGGCTTCAACCGCAAGCGTCGCGCGCTGCACGTCTGGGTGGAGGACCCCGACACCTCCAACGCCTACATCACCTGGGCACTGCTGGAGAGCGCGCCCCAGAAGGCCGCCACCGCGAAGGAGCTGACGCGCGAGGTGGCCGCGGTGAAGCAGGCCGCGACGAAGAGCACCAACAGCTACGTCGTCGCCCTGGCGGCCAACGTGCTGTCGCTCGCGGGTGACAGCGCGTCGGCCCGGTCGCTGATGGGCAGGCTCGCGAAGCTTCAGCAGCAGAACGGCGTGGTGGGCGGCGGCACGCAGTCCATCGTCGGCAGCTCGGGGGACACGCTCGAAATCGAGACGACGGCGCTGTCCGTGCTCGCCTGGCTGCGCGAGCCGGAGTACCTGGCGAACGTGCAGCGCGCGATGAAGTACATGGCGGAGTCCAGCGACGGTGGCCGCTATGGCGCGACGCAGAGCACGGTGCTCGCGCTGCGCGCCATCATCGCCTACGACAAGGCCCACGCGGCCAACGTCTCCCCGGGACGGGTGCGCGTCTTCGTGGAGGGCCGTCCGGTGGGTGAGCCGGTCAGCTTCACGGGTGCTTCGCAGGAGGCGCTCAAGCTGCCGGACGTGAGCAAGCTGCTCGGCCCGGGTGGGCGTCAGTTGGAGCTGCGCATGGAGGATGGCTCGGAGCTGCCCTACACGGTGGAGGTCACCTTCAACGCGCTGGTGCCGGACAGCTCCAAGCAGACGCAGGTGTCGCTGGAGGTGGCCCTGGCGAAGCACGAGCTCATCGAGGGCGAGCCCACCGAGGCCCGCCTCATGGTCCTCAACCGCACCGGTCAGCACCTGCCGACGGCGGTCGCCATCTTCGGCGTGCCCGGTGGCCTGGAGGTGCGGCATGACCAGCTCAAGGAGCTGGTGAAGCGCAAGGTGGTGGATGCGTACGAGGTGCTGGGACGCGACGTCGTCCTGTACTGGCGGGGCATGGAGGCGAAGAAGCGCATCGACGTGCCGTTGTCCCTGGTGGCGTCGGTGCCCGGCACGTACACCGGTCCCGCGAGCCGCGCGTACCTGTACTACACCGACGAGCACAAGGTCTGGACCGAGGGCGTGAAGGTCACCATCGCCCCGAAGTCCTGAGTCACTGAAGCCCATACGGAGCTTCCAGGGGGACGGCCTCGAAACACGGCCTCCTGGAAGCTTCTGCTGTTGCAGCAGAAACCCCGGAACAGAAACACCATGAGTGCGACTCCTGGTCGCCTCCGAGGTATCGTCGCGCGGAGTACGAGGAGCCACGGCCCCACGCGATGAGCCGGCGTGGAGCTTCCCACGGCGCCTGCGCACAGAGCCGACATGACCTTGTTCCGCTCGCTGAGTCTGGGAGTGCTCGCGGTACTCGCCGTCCTGGTGGGTCTCGCCACGACCTTCCCACGGGTGCCGGTGCTCCCCCGGAAGGAGTTCGTGGGGGGGCCCGGGGCCCGGCCAGAGGCGCTCACGGCCCAGGACCGGCCGTACACCTACGTGAGCCTCGACAAGCCGATGTACCGCCCGGGCGAGCAGGTCTTGATTCGCGGCCTCGTGCTCGAGGCCCTCAGCCGCAGGCCCCATGTCGCCTCCCGGCGCGGGCAAATCGAAATCACGGGGCCCCAGGGAACCATCGTCGGACGGGGCGAGGTGGAGACCTCGGACTCCGTCTGGGGCTACGCCTGGCCCATCCCTCGCGACCTGCCCGGCGGGGGATACACGCTCGTCGTCAACGACCCCTTTACGGGCACCGCCCAGGTGATGCGCAAGTTCGACGTGCGCGACTACCGTGCCCCCCGACTCAAGTCCCAGATTGCGTTCCTCCGCGACGGCTACGGCCCCGGCGACACCGTCACCGCCACCCTGGAAGTCCAACGCGCAGAGGGCGGCATCCCCGAGGGCGCCAAGGTCACCGCCACCGCGCTCGTCGACGGCAAGAGCGTCGCGGAGAAGCCCTGCGAGGTGGATGCCCAGGGCCACTGCACCGTGAGCTTCGAACTGCCCGAGGCCATCGAGCGCGGCGACGGCACGCTCTCCTTCACCCTCCAGGATGGGGGCGTGGTGGAGACGGCGGCCAAGACGATTCCCATCCTGCTCCAGACGCTCGACGTCGCCCTGTATCCAGAGGGCGGAGACCTGGTCGCGGGGCTGACCTCGCGTGTCTACTTCGAGGCGAGGACCCCCATGCGCAAGCCCGCGGACCTGACGGGCGCGGTGGTGGACCTCGCGACGGGAAGGGAGGTCTCCGTCGTCCGCTCCGAGCACGAAGGCCGCGGACGCTTCGAACTCACACCCACCGCGGGCGTTCGCTATGCGCTGCGCGTCGACTCACCCGCCGGAATCAAGAAGACCTTCCCCTTGCCCGAGGTGAAGGCCACGGGCGCGGTCCTCCGAGCGAAGGACGAGGTCATCGCCGCTGGTCAGAAGGTGCGGCTCGCGGTGGACACGGCGGGCGTGGGCCGCACGAAGGTGACCCTGAACCAGCGCGACGTGCGCGTCGCGGAGGCGACGTTGAGCGAAGACGGCGACGTGACGCTGGAAGCTGGCGTTGCGGACGGCGTGCTCGTCGCCACGGTGTGGACCGAGGACGGGCGCCCGCTCGCGGAGCGACTGGTGTTCCGCCAGCCCGCGAACGCACTCTCCATCGAGCTGAAGGCGGACCGCGCGCACCATGCACCGGGCGACGAGGTGGAACTCACCGCGCGCACGCTGCGCGACGGCAAGCCCGTCTCCGCGCTGGTGATGCTCACCGTCACCGACGACGCCGTCCTCCAGCTCCAGGAGAAGCGCGAGCACGCGCCCCTGCTTCCGGTGATGGTCCTGCTGGAGCCCGAGGTGAAGGAGCTCGCCGACGCGCACCTCTACCTCGACACCTCGAACCCCAAGTCCCCGCTCGCCACGGACCTGCTGCTCGGCACCCAGGGGTGGCGCCGCTTCGCGCTCGTTGATCCGCTCACCTTCATGGCGGACCACGACGAGGCCGCAAGGCGCGTACTCGCGGCCCACACCTCGCGACGATGGCCTCCCTCTCCTCCGGAAGCGGAGCTGCGACGCGGCAGGGGCACGCCCCCCGGCGCCAAGAAATGGAACAGGGGGTACTTCGACCCGAACGCCCAGAGGGACCTGCTCGCCTCGGCGTACCTGCTGATGGAGGGGAATGAGCGGCCGTTCGACCCGGCGCGCGGTAACCCCTTGGAGCTTCGCGACGCGCTGGCGAAATTCGAAGGCATGAAGGTCGTCGGCTTTTCGCGGGTACGGGACACCCTCGTGTATCAACGCGAGTACGCCCACCTCGCATCACCCGACCGACAGAAAGGCGAGCGGAGGGACTTCGCGGAGACGCTCTACTGGAGCGCGGGCGTGCGCACGGACGCAGCCACTGGAGAGGCGCGGGTGCGCTTCGCGATGAGCGACTCGGTGACGACGTTCAAGGCCTTCGCCGGGGCGGTGGACGTGGACGGCGCGCTCGGTGCATCCGTGGCCGAGCTGGAGTCCGTGCAGCCCTTCTACACGGAGCCGAAGCTGCCGCTCGAGGTCACCTCCGGCGACGTCGTGCGCCTGCCGGTGGCGCTGGTGAACGGGACAGACGCCACGCTGACGAACATCGCGGTGAAGGCGGAGGTGAGCGGTGACGTGAAGCTCACCGGGGACGTGCCTCGGGACCTCGCGGCGCGAGCGCGTGAGCGGCGACTGCTCACGCTGGAGATTGGCCAGCAGTCCCAGCCCGTGGAGGTGAAGCTCACCACGAGCGCCGGCGGCCACACGGATGTCGTCACCCGCACGCTGGCCATCCAGGCCCAGGGCTTCCCAGGACGCGAGTCCTTCGGCGGCGCGCTGTCGCGGACGCAGCCCGCGGTCCACACCCTCACCCTGCCAGACACGGTGGACCCCGCCAGCATCCGCGCGTCCGTCGTCGTGTACCCGGGCCCCCTGGCCAACATGACCGAGTCGTTCGCCCGTCTCATCCGCGAGCCGACCGGCTGCTTCGAGCAGACCAGCGCCACCACGTTCCCCATGACGATGGCGCTCCAATACTTCCAGCGGCACCCGGGAGCGCGGGCGGAGCTGGTGAAATCGGCGAAGGAGAAGCTGGAGAAGGGCTATCAGCGGCTGCTGGGCTACGAGACGCCGGAGCAAGGCTTCGAGTGGTTCGGCAAGAGCCCCGCCCACGGAGGGCTGACAGCCTTCGCCCTGCTGAGCTTCACGGAGATGCGTCAGGTCATCGAAGTGGACGGGGCCATGTTGGCGCGCACGCGGAACTGGCTGCTGAAACAACGCGACGGGCGAGGCGGCTTCACACCTCCAGGAGACCAGGCGGACACCTCCAACGCCTACATCACCTGGGCCTTGCTGGAGAGCGCACCCCGGCCCGCCGACATGGCACGGAACCTGGAGCGCGAGGTCGCCTTCGTGAAGAAGAGCGCGGCGAAGAGCTCCAACAGCTATGTGACGGCGCTGGCCGCCAATGTGCTGTCGCTCACCGGCGACCACGCGGGCGCGAAGGTGTTGATGGCCCAGCTCGCCAGACGCCAGGGGAAGACGGGCGAGGTCGAAGGGGGTTCGCAATCCGTCGTCGGCAGCACGGGGCAATCGCTGCTCATCGAGACGACGGCGCTGGCGATGCTGGCGTGGCTGCGAGAGCCCGCCTACCTCACGAATGCGCGGCAGGCGTTGAAGTTCCTCGCACGCTCGAACGACGGCGGGCGCTTCGGGTCGACGCAGGGCACGGTGCTCGCGCTGCGCGCCATCCTCGCCTACGACGTCCACGCCATGAAGCCGGCACCGGGCAAGGTGGGACTGTTCGTGGAGGACGTCCTGGTGGGCGAGCCCGTGAGCTTCGAGGCCTCCGCGCAGGAGACCCTCAAGCTGCCCGACATGAGCGGCCTGCTCGGCCCTGGAGGACGCCGGGTGGAGCTGCGCATGGAGGGGAGTTCGGAGCTGCCCTACTCGGTGGAGGTGACCTACACCTCAAGGATGCCGCGCGACTCGGAGAAGAGCCTGGTCGCGCTGGAGGTGTCCCTGTCGAAGCAGCAACTTACCGAGGGCGAGCCCATCGAGGCACGGGTCATGGTCCTCAACCGCACGAACCAGGCGCTGCCCTCGACGATGGCCATCTTCGGCGTACCGGGCGGGCTGGAGGTGCGGCATGACCAGCTCAAGGAGCTGGTGACGCGGGGACTGGTGGACGCCTACGAGGTGCGCGGTCGCGACGTCGTCTTCTACTGGCGCGGCTTCAAGCCCCGCATGCGCCTGGAGGTCCCCCTGTCGCTGGTGGCCACCGTGCCCGGCACGTACACCGGCCCGCCGAGCCGCGCGTACCTGTACTACGCGGACGAGCACAAGGTCTGGGCCGAGGGCCTGAAGGTCTCCATCACTCCGAAGACCTGAGACCTCCGCGCGGCGGCCAGGGGAACCGTCAGGGCCCCTGGAAACCCTTCGCGCGGAAGGTGAGCACCAGCGTGTCACGGTGCCCCTGACCGTCCACGGGTTGAATCGGAGTGCTCTCGTGGATGACGCGCTCGTCGTCGAGCAGCAGCGCCGACCATGGCTCCGTCAGGGTGAAGCGGATGCCATTGGGGCCGGCGGCCTCGAACACGCGCGTCTCGCCGCCCTTGATGCCCTGGCGACCGACGAGCAGGACGACGACGAAGTCCACGCCGTCGCGATGCGCGCCCTCGGGCGTCGGGCGGCCGATGCCATCCGTCGTGTCGATGCGGAACTGGTGCGACTCCACGTACCAGGGTTGAGCGCCCTTCAGCGCGGAGCCGAGGGCCGCGAGACGACTCAGCAGCTGGGGCCACTCGGGCCGCGAGACGACGGCGGGAGGCATCGGCTCGAACCAGCGCTCCAGGCCACCGTGCAGCGCGTTGTACTCGACGGGCTGCCAGTGCGCGCGGTGGGGCACGGGGGTGACGGTGTCGCCATCGACGATGAAACACGAGTGTCGACGCGAGCGATACCGGCCACCGTCGCGCAGGTAGCCGTCCGCCGGGAGGTCATCCCAGGTGGGCCGCCAGAGGTCCATCGTAGCGGCGGGGATGGCCACCAGCTCGGACAGGCCCGCGCGGTCCAGGACGGCGTAGCCCCGGCCTCGCAGGGTGGTGAGTGCATCAGAAGGAACGGAGATGGGCGGAGAGAAGCTCATGGGCGCGAGGACGACGTTGCCGACGAGTCATCGTCCTTCCGGCCACCGTCGTCAACACTCGCGTCTCATGTGGGCTCGTCGGTCCTCCAAGCGAAACGCTCGGCGTGCTGGCGGGCGGCCTTCTCAGGGGCTGGCGAGGTCAGCGCACGGGCAGTTCGCGGAAGCTCAGTCCATCCAGTTCGAGCTGTTCCACGGCGTCCTTGAAGCGCTGGGTGACGACGAGCACCATCGCGAAGTTCCTCAGTCGCATGAGGTCCAAATCCAGCGGGAGTGACGCCGCGTCGAGGACGGGCTCCTTGGGAAGACTGAAGCCATGTCGACCACACTTCGGACATGGAGGCTGCGTCGAGCGCGGGATGCAGTCAGGGTGCAGCAGACCGCGCGGTTCGACCGCCAGTTCCAGCAGCTCCTCGACATCCTTTGGCCGAAAGCGCAGCTCGGTGCTGACACCCTTCAGTCCCCTGAGTCCGGCGCCATGTAGACGCGCCAGCGCGTCCGGGCGGACGAGCACGACGTCCCCATACTGCTGCAGGAAGGCAGCGAAGGGTCCGCGCGCCGTTCCCACCAGGGGGCCGAACAAGGCGCCCGGCATCAATGGACTGTCTGGTGGCAACAAGGGCCGGAGCTGCTCGCACAGCAGCTCGAACTCCTCGAAGTCCTTCTCCAGGTAAGCCTTCGCGAGCTTCTTCGCCGCGGGATGGTTCGTCAGGTCCAGGGCGGGATAGTTGAAGCCCGTGCTGGCCCACGTCGCATGACAGTGAGGGCATGTGACTCCCGGCAGCCCCCACTTGTGCCGGGCTTTGTACGTGCCCTTCTGCCGCTCGCCGTCACCCCGCTCCAGATGGAAGAAGCGCGTCATGGGCTCAGTAGTCGAGGGAAGGGCCCACGAGCAGGTGGTACGGCAGAATGGGTCCCACCAGGTCGAAGCGGATGATCATCTCCCGAGCGTATCGGTACATGTCCTCTTGGGTCGCCCCAGTGTGGTTATCACGGAACTTCCGCCATTCTCCATTCCAAGGTCCACCGCTGAATCCCTTGTGGATGCGGTGATGGGTGTCGATGTCGATGAGCATCGTCTCCTTGTGGATGTTGATGCCCTGCCGCTCGAACCAGTCTTTGAACTCCTGGGGAAAGATGTGGTGCTTCTCGCGCGGCTTCATCGCCAGCGCCTTCGCCATCTCCAGCAATCGCCTCTGACTGGGCAGCAGCTCCCGCCCATACCAGCGAATGACGAAGACAGGCTGCACGTGCCCGGGAAGTCCCTGGACGTTGCCCCAGTTGCGCTGCGGTGAGCGTACCGCGCTCGGCGGCAGGACGAACGACGCACCCCGCGCCGGCACCACGCGGCCCCAGGACTCCACGTCCTCGCACCGATAGAGGCCACACGCCTCCTCCGCGCACAGGAACGTGACGCACGCGCCTTCCTCCAGGCGCGTGTACTCGTCCGGATACTCATGCTCACTCTCGGGCGTCGGCGTCGTCGCGCACGACAACAGCCAGACACCCAGCCAGCACCACAGCCACCGCTTCATGACGCCCCCCGGGCAGACCTTCCACCCGAGGGGTCATATCAACAGCGCGGGGCCTACTTCTTCCCGTACTCCAGCTTCGTGCCCTTTCGCTGCGCGTAGATATACGCCTCCATCGCGCGCAGCCTCGGGTCCCCGTCCGCCAGCGGCTTGCCGCGCACCGGGTTCTCGATGCACCAGTTGATCATGTCCCGCAGCAGCGCCACGCGGCCCAGCTGCACCTGGTACTTCGGATACGTCTCCGGATGCGTGTTCGACGCATCCGGGTGGCACATGTCACAGGACACCGCAATCGTCCCGCCCACCGCGTCCGCGTCGTGGAACACGCGGTGCCCCTCGTCCACGAACTGCTGCGTGGACGCCGCCCACACCGCCTCGTCCCGCTGCGTGAACGCACCGTAGGAATGTCCGTCCTGGATGTTCACCCCCGCCTGCTTGCGGACCTCCTTGCCACCACTCTCCGCCGTCACCCCACCCTCGCGCACCGCCCCTCCTGTCGCGGGCTTCTGCGTCCCCATGGGCGGGTTCTTCTGCTGCGGCGCCTGCTTCTGTCCCTGCGCCACCACGGGCGGCGGCGCCGGGTCCCAGTTCGCATCCGGGTTCTTCTTGCGCCACGCGTCCATCAGCTCGCCCGACACCCGCGCCGCCTGCGCGCGCGTCAGCTTCTGCCCCTCCTTGACGCCCTTCACCTCCAGGGACGTCTCCCCGTCACACATCCCCACCACCAGGTTGCCGTCCTTCGACACCGGCACCTGATGCCGCGGCAGCTCCGTCGTCTGAAGGGCCTCGGGACGCGGCGCGGGACTCGTGGCCAATGCCACGCCCCCCGCGAAGGAAAGCAGCGCTCCCGCTCCCACCCACAGCTTCATCCGGTAGGTCATCGTGTCCCCTCGCGCTCAGTAGCTCGGAAGCTTCGTCCGGGGCGGCGCATCCTGCTTCCCACCCGACGCGAGGTAGCTCCCGCGCACGGTGATGGGATTGCGCTCCCAGAGGTTGTACAGCTTGTCCACCAACCCCGACTCCAGCACGTCCACCCGCCCATCCCCGCAGCCGTCGAACTGGCTGAACGGGTCCGGCCGATTCATCTGCACCGTGAGCTGCGGCAACCCCTCCGGCGCATACGGCCACGGCCACGCCGTGGACAGCATCCCGTGGAACTGGATGTTGTCGATGCGGTTCGTCAACAACTGGTGCGTGTGTCCATGAATCACGGTGACACGCTCGAAGGGCTTGAGCAGCGCCTGCACCTCGTCCGCGTCGTCCGTCCAGAAGTTCCAGGGCCGGTAGTACTTGTAGAGCGGCGAGTGGCTGAAGACGATGACCGGCGTCTTCTTGTCCACCTTCGCCAGGTCCTGCTTCATCCACGCGCGCTGCTCACCGCCCACCTCGAAGCGCGACTGGATGCCGTTGTCCAACCCGGCGACAATCTTCATCCGCTCCATCGGCGTGAGCTTCCGCTCCGTCCAGAAGTCCTTCTCCAGAATCGAGTTGAGCACCACGAAGTGCACGCCCTTGTGGTCGAACGAGTAGTTCGGCGCGCCGAACAAGTCCCGCCACAGCTCCCCCATGTCGAGGAACCAGTCGTGCTCGCCCACCATCATCCGCACGGGCGCCTTCACGCTCTTGAGAATCTGCGCCCCCAGCTTCAGCTCTCCCGCCTGCCCCAGCTGCGCCAGGTCCCCACCGAACAACACGAAGTCCGGCTGCGGGTCCAACCCGTTGACGTCATCCACCGCCTTCAGGATGGAGCGCACGAAGCGGTCATTCAGCTTCTGCTCGTACAGGTGCGTGTCGGAGATGTACGCGAAGGTGAAGCGCGGCTTCGTCCCCTGCGCCTCCGCCACGTTGACGAGCTGGAAGCTCTGCGGCGTCCTCAGCCCCATCCCCGCGACGATGCCCGCGGACATGCCCGCCACCCGCAGGAAGGCCCGCCGGTCCAACCGCTTCAGGCCCTCGAAGAAGGCGTCGCGTTCCTCATAGTGCTTCGTCTCGATGCTTCGGAACTTGTTCCCCATGGACGGCGCCTCCTCAGGGCTGCTTCGTCGAAGCGGGTTTGGGCAGCGTCTCGGTGCCGTACACACCGATGTCCGCCGGGTTCTTCACCGACAGGTCCGGATTGGGCGCCAGGTCTCCCAGGTTGCCCTTCTTCCCCAGCGCCACCGCCGTGTCCCGCTCCGGCCGCTGGCCCTTGCGCGCACGCTGCCGCGCCAGCTCCTGACCATTGAACTTCGTGAAGCGCTCATCAGTCAGCGTGAAGACGAAGGCCACCAGGTCATCGATTTCGGGCTCCGTCAGCCCCAGTCGCTGCATGCCTCCGTCCAGGTAGGGATTGGCCACTCCGCCCTTGTTGTAGTGGTCCATCACGTCCCACAGCGTCGTCAACGAGCCGTCGTGCATGTACGGGCCCGTGATTCCGACGTTGCGCAGCGTGGGCGTCTTGAACGCGCCCACGTCGTTCTCCTGCTTCGTCACCAGGAAGCGCCCCAGCTCGGAGAAGCGCGTCTGCAGCGCCAGCTCGTCAATCTGCCGCTCGTCGCCCAGCCGGACGACCTTCACACCCTCGCGCGCCAGCTGCGGGAAGTCCTGCTTGTGCGCGGCGACGCCGATGTTGTGGAACTTCTGGTCGCTGAACAGCGGCGACACCGCGTTGCCTGCGTGACAGGAGTTGCACCGCGCCTTGCCGTTGAAGAGGGCCCAGCCCCGTCGCTCCGACGCGTTGAGCGCGTTCGTCTCGCCGTGGATGAAGCGGTCGAAGCGCGCGTTGCCGGAGAACTGCGTGCGTTCGAAAGCGGCGATGGCGGACGCCAGGTCGTCGTAGGTGATGTCCCGCTTGAAGACAGCCTGAAAGGCGGTGACGTACTCGGGAATCCCCCGCAGCTTGGTCACCACCGCCTCCGGCGAGGGCATGGCCATCTCAATCGGATTCAGGATGGGCAGCTTCGCCTGGTCCTCCAGCGTGGACGAGCGCCCGTCCCAGAACTGAGAGGCATTGAAGAGGGCGTTGAGCACCGTGGGGCTGTTGCGCATGCCCTTCTGGCCCTTCACGCCTTCGGCCACCGGCTTGCCATCCGTGAAGCCCTTGTTCGGGTCATGGCAGGTGGCGCAGGACGTGCTGTCATCCAGGGACAGGCGTTTGTCGTTGAAGAGCTTCTCCCCCAGCGCCACCCGCTCGGGCGTCGGCGCCGCGCTCGCGGGCACCGACAGCTTCCACAACACGGCCGACACTCCCGAAGGCAACGGCGAGGGTGGCGGAGCCGAGCTCTGTGTTTCGGGCGCGGCGTGGCTCTCATGGACCCACAGCAACACGGCGAGCGACAGGGCAACGCCGGACGGCGTTCGCATGGTCACCCCTCCCAACCGACGACGGACGACGCCGCGAGAAAGTCACGGCGCCCGAGGCCGGAACAGCTCTTTCCAGAAAACAGCATTGCCCTCGCCTTGCGGTCCAGGAGACGCGAGGAGGAGTGTCCACCTGTGTAAACCCAGGGGTCCGCGGGACAGGTGAGATGTTGAGTCGTGGAGAAAGCGCGGTGTGTCAGCGCGCGGGCAGGCGGAAGTCGCGCGCGCGGACGAGCAGCCCGGAGGCGGTGGCGGGCGCCAGCACCGCGGCGGTGATGACGAGCCAGTCCACGGGCCCTCGCGCTCGCACCGCGTTGTAGGTGGCGGCCTGCACGAAGGTGAGGCACGCATCCGCGGCGGTGAGGCATACCAGCGCGGTGGCCAGGCCATCTCGCCACCGGCGCACCAACGAGAAGAGCCCCGCCGCCAGCCCCACGTCGAACAACACCCAACCCCACTGCACGCGCGCCGAGGGAAACCAGCGCGTGGTGGCGGGCAGCGCCAGGAGCGCCGTCCAGGGCAGCAGCAACACCGCCAGCCCATGCACCAGCAACCGGGGCCGCCGCAGCAACGTCGCCACGCCGAAGCGCACCAGGCTGCCGCGCGCGAAGGCGCGGAGCGCGTCATACACGGCGAAGAAACCACCGCCAGGCTCGGGGTACGCGAGGTGGAGTGGCACCCACGCGTCCGGACGGAACTTCGCCTTGAAGGCGCGCAGCCCCTCGAAGTCGAACAGCGGCTTGCCGCACGCACGCGCCAGTCGCAGCCACGGCCGCACCGGGCCCGACAGCGGCGCCAGCCCCAGCGTCACGTAGCGGCGGCCCTCGGCGGCGGCGGCGCGCATCGCCGCGTCCACCAGGGCCTCGGCGGTGCCGTTGGGCGACTCAGGGTCTCTCACCAGGTCCTGGAGGAACCAGCCGTCCCGCGCGTACACGGGAGACACGAGCAGGACGCCCACCAGTTCGCCCTTCACCTCCGCCGCGAAGGCACGGCGCTCCCGCGCGAAGGCATCCGGACGCAGCTGCACCAGGAAGCCCATGGGCGCCATGCGACGCGACGCCAGCCAGCGCTTCCTCAGGCGATCCAACGCCTGACGCGTGGGGTGCTCGGCCTCCTCCAACACCTGCGCGGGGAGCTCCCGCACCACGACGCCATGCGAGCGCGCGCGGCGCAGTTGCTCGCGCAGACTCCGACTGCCGCGCACCACCGACTCCCAACGCGACGGCTCCCACACGGGCTGCTCGCCGATGGAGAGCGACTCCATGGGCACCCACTCCGTGAAGCGCGGCTCCGTGGCGAAGAAACACACGCGCCGGCCCGCCTGTCGCGCCGCGGCCTGGAAGCCCTCCACCGCGCGCGGCAGGGACTCCGGCGCGGTGATGGGCGCGCCCGCCGCCACCCACGCGCCGCCCGTGTCCACGTACGCGACGAAGGCGTCCCCCGCTGGGTCGAACCAGTAGCGGAAGCCCGGCATCAGCACCTGGAAGGACGTGGCGTTCCACCCGAACCGGCGCAGCAGCTCCAGTGCCCGCTCGCGCTCCCGTGTTCCCGCCTCGCCGTCCACGTGCTTCAGGCTCCTCGGGCCGGCAACGGCCCACCCAGTCCACGCTCCCTGCGCCGCGAGTTCTCCAGCCGCCGCCGATGCGCGCCCAGCAGGTCGCTCCGGGTGATGATGCCCACGACGCTCGAAGGAGTCTCACGCCGGACCACCGGAAGGCGACCCACGCCTTCCTCCACCATGAGGTCCGCCGCCTCGCGCAGTGAGCTGTCCTCATACGCCACCGACGGAGGACGCCTCACCACGTCCCGCACACGCCGCCCCTCGGGCGCTTGCCCGTCCACCAGGTCCCTGCGCGTGACGACGCCCAGCAGGGCGCCCTCCTTCACCACCGGGAAGCCCTGGTGACGGGTGCCCGCCGCGTCCGACAGCAGCCACGCGCGGACCGACTCCAAGGATTGGTCCGCGTCCAGGGTCACCACGGGCTTGAGCCCCACCTCGCGCACCAGCACCTGCCCCAGCGCATCCACGCCGTACTCGGTGAGGACCCGCCCGCCGCGCCGCGCCAGCTTCTCCGTCATGATGGAGTGGCGCATCAACAGCGCCGACACCAGATAGGCCGCCGCACAGCCGCCCAGCAGGGGCAACAACCCCAAAGGCTGGCGCGTCGTCTCGAAGGCGAACACCACCGACGCCAGCAGCGCACGCGAAGCCCCCGCGAAGATGGCCGCCATGCCCACCAGCGCGGCCACGCGAAGGTCCACGCCCAGCCCGGGCGCCAGCCGCATCGCCAGCAGCCCCAGCCCCGAGCCCAATCCACCGCCCAGAGTGAACAGCGGCGCCAGCGTTCCGCCGGAGGTGCCGCTGCCCAGCGCCACGGACCAGGACACGAACTTCAGCGCGCAGAACACGAGCATGGCCGTGCCCACGAAGCGCCCGGAGAGGATGTCCTCGATGTTGGTGTAGCCCACGCCGAGCGTGCGCGGAGACCACCAGCC
>NZ_VIFM01000150.1 GCF_006636215.1 Myxococcus llanfairpwllgwyngyllgogerychwyrndrobwllllantysiliogogogochensis
GGGGGAGGTGGCTTCGGGGGTGTGGCCCGGGGGGAATCGCGACGGATCGGCGCTCCTCGTGCGAGCACCGTCGGTCGGCGCGGCGGGACGAAGGTTCGGTCGGCTAGCCGTGTCCACGGTGCCGGAGCCGGGGGGCTCGTGCGCGTCCGTGCCCGGGTTTCCCGCGCCGAGTGTTCCCTCGGGGCTGGAGTTTCCGACCCCGCCGTTCGCGCCATCGTGACTGGTGTCGCCGGAGCCCGGGTTGACGCCCTCGTCGCCCTTGGGAGGGCTGTCCGTGCCCGGCTGGAGGGCCGCCGCATCCGCGCGTGCGTGGTACGCCTTGTAGGCGCCCAGGCTCACGGCCGTGGCGGTGAGCAATCCCACCGCCAGCCGGATGCCGCGCCGCCGCCAGGTCTTCACGCGCTGCGCGCGCTGGATGCCCTTGAGCAACCCGAGCGCCCGAGCGTTCTGCGCGTCCAGCGCCAGCACGTGATTGAGGCTGCCGAGCGCCCTCGACGTGCGCTTCTCCGAGAGCAGCCGCTCCCCTCGCTCCAGCAGCCTGGCGACGATGCGCTGCCGCGCCAGCTTCCGGTACGACGGTGGATCGGCGAAGAACGACACCAGCTCCTCGCCCACCCGGGAGAAGCCCAGGCCCGCGAGGTAGTCCGCCAGCGCGTCACGCAGTTTGCTGGCGTCCGGATAGCGCTGCTGAGGATCTCTCTGGAGACAGCGCGCGCAGATGTCCGCCAGCTCGTCCGACAGGGCGGGGAGGCGGCGGCGCGGATCCTCGTAGTCACCGTCGAGGATGCGCTTGAGCGTGGCCGTGGTGTTGGGCGCGGAGAAGGGCAGCCGCCCCGTCATGGCCGCGTAGAACATGATGCCCACGCTGAAGACGTCCGCCTCGGGGCCCGCCTCCAGGCCCTCGATGATTTCCGGGGACATGTGCGCGGGCGAGCCCACGAGCGAGCCCGTCACCGTCATCCGCTCCTCGATGTCGAGCAGCCGGGCGATGCCGAAGTCCATGAGCTTGAGGATGCCGTCCTCGCGCACCATGACGTTCTCGGGCTTGAGGTCGCGGTGGATGACGCCAGCCTCGTGCGCATGCGCGAGCGCCGCCGCCAGCTCGTGGATGATCATCGCCGCCAGCTCCGGCGGATCCAGCGGACCTTCGTCCAGGACCGTCTTGAGCGTCCGGCCGCGGATGTACTCGGTGACGATGAACGCGTCCTGCGCGTCCGCGGCGGAGAAGTCGAACACCTCCAGGATGTTGGGGTGGTGCAGCTTCGCCACGGCGCGGGCCTCGCGGGCCAGCCGCCTGCGCGACTCGTCCTTGCCGGCCAGGTGCGGGTGAAGCACCTTCACCGCGACTTCACGGTCCAGGGCCGTGTCGAGCCCTTTGTACACGACGCTCATGCCCCCCGAGCCGAGTTGCTCGAGGATGCGATAACGACCGATATGGCGGCCGACGAGCGTCATGACATGCGGCGGTTGTGCCTGCCCCTCCCTCAGTCCCCGAAGCTGATGCCCATGCTCTTGGCGAAGCGCACCAGTTCGCCGGATGGGTCCACCCGGCGCTCCTTTCGCGACTCGCTCAGAGGTACAGCGACGAGCTGCCCGGCGCGCAGGGCCACCATGTGGTCCCACTGTCCGTCGCGCACCAGGTCCAACACCCCACAACCATAGCGCGTCGCCAGCACGCGGTCCGCCGCGCTCGGACTTCCTCCTCGCTGGAGATGCCCCAGCACATTCACCCGAATCTCCGCCTCGATGTGCTGCGCCAGCAGATCCGCGCACACCTTGCCGGAGCCGCCCAGTCGCACCACGCCTCGCCCGGGGACGTCTTCGGCCCGGTCCAGCACGGCCAGCGTGCCGCCCACGGGGAACGCGCCCTCGGAGATGGCGATGATGGAGAAGCTGCGGCGGCGGGTGGCGCGGCGGCGCAGCTTCTCCACGATGGCCTCCACCCGGTACGGAATCTCCGGGATGAGGATGACGTCGGCCCCGCCCGCGAGCCCGCTCTCCAGCGTGAGGAAGCCCGCGTGGCGACCCATGATCTCCACCAGCATCACCCGGTCATGGGCCTCGGCGGTGGAGTGCAGCCGGTCCAACGCCTCCGTGACGATGAGGCGCGCGGTGTCGAAGCCGAACGTCTGGTCCGTCCCGCTCAAGTCATTGTCGATGGTCTTCGGACAGCCGACCACCTTGAGGCCCTTCTCGCTCAGTCGGTGGCCAATCGACAGCGTGCCGTCACCACCCACGGCGATGACTCCGTCGAGCTTCAGCGCCTCGCAGCGCCGCAGCACCGCGTCGGACACGTCGCGCTCCACCCAGTGGCCACCTTCGCGGAAGGCGTAGAGGAAGGGGTTCGCGCGGTTGGACGTGCCGAGGATGGTGCCGCCCTTGGGCAGGATTCCCCGCGTGTCCTCCTCGGTGAGGGGACGCGTGAGGTCTGGCTCCACCAGCCCCATGTAACCGTTCTCGATGCCCACGAACTCATGGCCGAACTCATGCGTGCCCCGCTTGACGAGGCCACGGATGAGCGCGTTGAGCCCGGGGCAGTCTCCGCCACCGGTGAGGACTCCGAGTCTCAGGGAACGGGCCATAGGGGTCGGACGCGGGTGTCAGAGGGAGGGTGGCCCACCATGACAGCGACGTCGGACCTGATGATAGGAGGCCCCGGAGCCGGGGTGCAACGCGCGAATCATTCGGCAGGTCGGATTTCCGAGTGGAAACGCGAGCTTCCATCAGTCCCGCTTGAGGCGGCGACGAGAAGCGACCCTGTCGAGGAGGGCTTGAAGACGGGGCTGAGGGGCCTTGGGAAGGGCCTTGTCTGTCGGTGACTGTAGGGGCATCTCCCGGGCCATCTGGAAGACCTCGAGCAGCCGTTCCTTGAAGAGCTCGTTGTCCGGACGCTCCTGGAGGGCGCGGCGATAGGCGGCGGCGGCCCCCACGTAGTCCCCGAGGGCGAACAGGCGCTCACCCTCTTGCGCGGGTGAGGAGGGACCGACCGGCAGCTCCGGCTCCTCGGGCGGGCGAGCGGCCTCCAGCTTCTGGAGTTCCAGGGGGAGCAGGGACTCGCGCACGTTGGCGAGCTTGTCGGCGAGCGAGGCGTCATCCGGGAAGGCATGGGTGAGCGTCTCGTAGAGGTCGACCGCCTCGACGAGCTCGCCACGGCGCAGGGCTCGGTCGGCGCGTGCCTCCATCTCCACCCGGGCTGCAGGAGTCATCTGGGCGCGAGGTTACCCGCGCCGCCCGGGGATGTCACAACGAAGGCATGTGAGCGGTGACTTCGCCGCGCCCGGGGGGCACGGGGTATCCGTGGGTTCGTCGTTTCTCGGGGCCCATGACCTGGCCTGCGGATGTGACGCGGGGGGCCTATGCTCGCGGCGTGAATCTCGCGTGGGCGGCTGGAAGCTGGTTGCTGCTGTCGGGCGCGCTCGGCTCCGAGCTGCGTCGAGACGGCTACGTGCTGCGGCCGCCGGAGCGTTTCCACATGGTGCGGTGGGAGCCTTACGTGGGCTCGGTGGCGGGAGCGGTGTCGCTCGACGCGGAGGCGACGCGGAGCCTGTCGGCGGCGCTGGCGGATGGGGAGGGGCCCGAGGCGGCGACGATGCTGGTCTCGGTGGTGGAGCGGAGTTTCTCCGCCAGTCCTTCGGAGCGGGATGACTTCGCGTCGGCGGTGATGCAGCACTTCCAGCGGGAGCTGGGGGTGACGCTGTCTCCGGAGCGCGTGGACCGGGTGGGTGGAATCGTTCCGCGAGTGGAGGTGCTGGGCACGCTGCGCGAGGCGGGACAGGTTCGCACGGTGCTGGTGGCGGGGCTCGCGTCCGAGGGCCGGCACGCGGTGGTGGTGGTGAGCGCGCCCGCGGTGCGCTGGGAGTCGCTGGCGCCGGGGGTGCGCGCGTCGCTGGATACGTTCCGGTTGGAGGCGACGACCGCGCCGGGCGTGGTGCCGCGCCGGGTGCTGGGTGCGCTCGCGGGAGCACTGGCTGGGGCGCTGGTGGCGTCGTACGCGGCGTGGCGCAGGATGCGGGCGGGGCAGGGTACTTCCGAGGCGTGACGACGCCCAGAGCGCTTGTCGCGAGGTCGGCAATCGGGGACGGGCACCGGATTCCCTAAACCTCGCGTACCCCCCGCGAGGCACCTTCGGCGGGGCGGAACCTAGTCGCTGGCAGGCACGCCGCCAACAGGGCAGGTGGGTCGGCGAGCGCACGCGGGCCTCATGCTCCGGGCCGTGCGCGACTCGGTGCCCAGGCGCTCGGTGCTGGGATAGCGTGCGCGGCATCCATGTTCGTCCTCCTCCTCGTCGCCGTGCTTGGGCAGGCGCCGTCGGTCGCTCCCTCGGAACCGGGCGTGCAGTCCCCTGCTCGAAGCGAACCCGACTCCGCGCCTGCTCCCGCGCCCGAGTCCCCTCCGGCCGTGCTGCCTCCGGCCACGCACGAGCTGTTCCAGCGCATCCAGAACCGCGTCGCCCAGGTGCGCATCATCGAGCGGCGCTCGGGTACGCGCTCGTCCATCGGCTCGGCCTTCTTCGTCTCGGCCAGCGGACACGCCATCACCAACTACCACGTGGTCTCCGACGTGGTGCTCCACCCGGAGGACTACACCGCGGAGCTCGTCCTGCGCAGCGGCGGCGAACCCGTGCCGGCGCGCCTGGTCGACGTGGACGTCGTCCATGACCTGGCCGTCATCCGGATGGATGACGTCGTGAAGGACTTCTTCGCGCTGGAGGATCGCGAGCCGCAGCAGGGCACGCGCCTGTTCGCCATGGGCAATCCCCATGACCTGGGAACCACCATCGTCGAGGGCACCTACAACGGCTTCATCCAGGACTCGCTCTATGAGCGCATCCACTTCAGCGGCGCCATCAATCCGGGCATGAGCGGCGGGCCCACGCTCACCGGACAGGGGCGCGTGGTGGGCGTCAACGTCGCCACCATGGGAAACCAGCTCGGCTTCCTGGTACCGGTGAAGCACGCGAGCGCGCTGCTGGCGCGCGCGCTGGAGGTGAAGCCGGACGAGGCCCGCACGCTCGTGGACACGGTGCGCGCGCAGCTCGTCGACAACCAGCAGCGCCTCACCGAGCAACTGATGGCGGCCCCGGTGCCGAAGCAGAAGCTGGGCAGCTACCAGGTCCCCGGCCGGTGGATTCCCTTCCTCAAGTGCTGGGGCGACACGCCGCATGACCCGGAGGTGCCCTACACGGTGACGAACTACCAGTGCTCCTCGGAGGAGGACATCTACCTGTCCTCGCATCACCGCACGGGCGTGGTGGCCTTCCTGCACCAGCAGGCCTCCAGCCAGAAGCTGGGCGCGCTGCGCTTCTCCTCGCTCTACAGCGCGCTGTACGCGCAGGACCCGGACACGGTGGAGGCCTCGCGCGAGGACGTGACCAACTTCCGCTGCACGACGGAGTTCGTGGACGTGGAGGGCCTGCCCGTCCGCGCCGCGCTGTGCCTGCGCGCCTACAAGCGCTTCCCGGGCCTTTATGACCTGGTGCTGCGCGCCGCCGCGCTCAACGCCAGCACCAGCGGCGTCGACACCAGCCTCACGCTGGGCGGCTTCACGGCGGACAACGCGCGCAAGCTGGCGCGCCGCTACCTGGAGGGGCTGTCGTGGACGAAATGATCTTCCTGGAGGTGCTGGAAGGGGATTCCGTCCACGAGCGCCACCGCCTGGAGCGCTTCCCCGCGACGATTGGCCGGGCGTACTCGAACGACGTCATCCTCGATGACCCCAAGGTCTCCCCCGAACACCTGCGCATCGAGCGGCGCGAGGACGGCGCGCTCGTGGTGCGGGATGTGGGCAGCCACAACGGCACCTGGCGCGTGGAGCCCTGGGCACCGCTCGCCGAGCTGGAGCTGGCGCCCGATACGCGCGTGGCCGTGGGTGACACGGTGCTGCGCTTCCGGCGCAGGGACCACGCCGTGCCCGGCACCGTCATCACCTCGGCCGTCGCCCCCCGGGAGCGCGTGTTCGAGCACGCCCGCGCGTTCCCCATCGCGATGCTGGCCCTGATCTTCGTCAGCTCGCTCGAGACGCACCTGGGCAACTACGGCCGCACGGACTGGGGCGAGCTGACGGTGGCCGTGGTGACGCCGCTCACGCTGACGTTGCTGTGGGCGGGGGGCTGGGCCGTCGCCAGTCGCATCTCCCGCCGCAGGTTCCACTACCGCACGCATGCCACCATCGGCAGCCTGGTGCTGCTGGGGGCCGTGGCGCTGCCACCGCTCGTGTCGGCGCTGGGCTTCAGCCTGGGGCTGGGCTCGGGCCTGTCCTGGCTGCACCACGCGACGTTCCTCTCGCTCATGGGCTGGGGCCTCTTCTGGCACCTGCGCTACGTGGCACGGTGGGAGCCCGCGAGATTGGTTCGAGTGCTCGTCGTGGTGACGCTCTCCTTCGGCGCCCTGTCCCGCGCGAACGACCTGCTGGGCAACGAGCCCTTCAGCACGTCGCTGGACTTCCCGCGCACGCTGCTGCCGCCGGCCTTCCGCATGACCCGCGCCCAGCCCGTGGAGTCCTTCTTCGAGGAGATGGAGGGGCTCCAGCAGCAGGTGGACGCGCTCGCGAAGGAGGAATAGCCGCGAGGGCCCGACGACTTCACGGGTGGGATGGTGATGTCAGACCTGGAAGGTAGAAGCCTTCCACGCGCGCGAGCACCCTCCACGGGTGGCTCGCGGCGTGTGTCGCTGAGCGACCAGGAGGTCCAGGTGCGGGTGAGCGTGGCGCCGGAGCTGGCATCGTTTCGGGAAGTGGCGCGGGGGCTGTTGGCGCGGTGTCTGCCCCCGGAGCGGGTGTCTTTCGAGGAAGCGCCGGGCCCGTGGGATGGACGGGTGGATGCGCTCTTGAGCGGCATGGGCACCGGCGCCCTGCCGGTGGTGCCCCGGGACTTCCTGGGGCTGGCGGAGAAGGTGGTGTGTCACCGGGAGCCGGAGCGCTGGGCGCTGCTGTACCGCGTGCTCTGGCGGCTGACCCACGGGGAGCGGTGGCTGCTGGAGCGGGAGGTGGACCGGGACGTCCAGCGGCTGCGGCGGATGGAGCGCGCGGTGCGGCGGGACGTGCGCAACCTCGTGATTCGCGTCCGCTTCCGGCGGGGAGCGTCCGACGGCGCGGAGCGGTATGTCGCATGGTACCGGCCGGAGCACCTCGTCGTCAGGCTGGCGGCGCCCTTTCTCGTGGGGCGCTTTCCCACGCTGCGCTGGAGCCTCTTCACCCCGGACGCCAGCGCCCACTGGGACCTGGCGCGCCTGAGCTACGGCGCGGGACTGGCGTGGGAAGCGCCGCCGCAAGCCCCGGCGCGGAGCACGGCCGCGCGCAGGTCGCGGACACCGTCAGAGGGGACTCCGGTGATGATGGTGGGGGACGTGCCCGACACGCGGGAGGACGGTGACGTGCCGTGCTTCGTGGGGCCGGCGGGGCGGTTGTTGGAGGTGGTGCTCTCACGGGCGGGGCTGAAGCCCACGGACCTCCATGTCTCGCGGGGACCTCCGCCGGACGGGGACGCGGAGGCCGCGGGCTGGCGGGAGGCGCAGGCGTTCCGGGAAGCGCTGGCGTCGGAGGTGGCCTCGGTGCGCCCGTTGTTGATGCTCGCGCTGGGCAGCACCGCGGGCCAGGCGGTGCTGGGGCCGGGGTTTCGCCTCAACCTCAACCGGGGACAATTCGTCCAGACGCCCTGGGCACGCGGCGCCATGGCCACCTTCGCGCCCGCGGACGTGCTGCGCCGGGCGGACCCTCGCGAGCGCGCGGAGCTGCGCATCCACTTCGAGGCGGACCTTCGCTCGGCGGCGCAGTGGCTGCGACACGCCGGTCGGCGCGGGTAACGTCTGGACGCGGCTGCCATATCGTTCCCCGCGGGGATGGTTGCTCCGTGGTTTGCTCGCTGGGACGGGTCGCAGCGAGGGGCGTAAACTCGGAGGACGCAAAGCCCACGACAAGGGGACCTTCGATGCGCCGCTCCTCACTGACCCTGTTGCTGCTCCTTTCCGCCGCGTGCGCCCGCTCGCCCCTGGTCCGCCAGGGGTTCCCCGTCATCGTCGCCACGCCGGCGCTCGCGCAGCAGTCTGGCTTCGCGCCCTGGGCCATCTCCATGCCCTTCGGACACGCGCAGGACGGCAGCACGCTGGTGCTGCGGTTCCTGGAGCGCGCGGAGACGTCGGGCGCGCGCTACGTCAGCAACGTCCAGGTGGTGTTCATGGCGGACGACGGGGGCACGGACCTGGAGTGCCGCACGCACCTGATGCCCGAGGGCCCCGTGCCGCCATGGAAGACCCTGGTCCGCACCGCCATGGCCGCGGGGGAATACGCGCCGCTGCGGGTCATCCGCCGCCCCATCCCGTACACGATGACGCAGTGCCGGGAGCATTGGGTGTCCACCACGGTGACGGAGGCCACCCGGTCCGGTCCCAGCTCCGCTCGGGGCGCGGCCGTGTTGATGACCACGACCTCCATGACGTCGCGTCCCGAGATTCGCTGCGAGCCCGTGACGGCGACGCGCATCCTCTCCCGGTATGCGTTCGAGGACGCCGTCGACTACGTGCCCCCGCGCATCGAGCGGCTCATGGAGTCCCGCCCGGAACTGAAGCTCCTGGAGACCGAGGCCGAGTGTCTGCCGAGAGACCCGCTGGCTCCTCGCACCAACCGCATCGAAGCGCTGGCCTATGGCGGCTCTGGCCCGCGAGCCGCCTTCCTGGATGTCCCTCCGGTCGCGCCCGCGCGTGCGCCGAAGCCCGCTCCCACCCAGGTCGACCTCTGAGGTCGACCCGGTACCGTACCGCCGCGCGGCTCACATGCCGCGCAGCGCGTGGGGCTGGTAGGGCGCCTCCAGGGCCTGGAGCTCCTCGGGCTGGAGCTTGAGGTCCACCGAGCGCATGGCGTCCTCCAGGTGCTCCAGCTTCGTGGCGCCGATGATGGGCGCCGTCACCACGGGACGCGACAGCAGCCACGCCATGGCCACCTGGGCCGGAGGCACGTTGCGCGCCTCGGCCACCCGCCGCGTGGCCTCCACCACGTCCCAGTCTCCCGCCTGGTCATACAGCACCGGCGCGTACGCATCCGTCTTCGCGCGCGGCGTGGCGTCCCGGTCTCCCAGCGACTTGCGCGTCCCCGCGAGCAACCCGCGCGCGAGCGGAGACCAGGGGAGCACGCCAATGCCCTCCGCCTCGCACAGCGGCAGCATCTCCCGCTCCTCCTCGCGATAGACGAGGTTGTAGTGGTCCTGCATGGACACGAAGCGGGACCAGCTGTTCACGTCCGCCACGCCCAGGGCCCGCGCGAACTGCCACGCATACGTGGACGACGCGCCCAGGTAGCGCACCTTGCCCTGGCGGACGAGCTGATCCAACGCGGACAGCGTCTCCTCCACCGGCGTGTGCGGGTCCATCCGGTGGATCTGGTAGAGGTCGATGGTCTCCATGCCCAGCCGCTTCAGGCTGGCCTCGCACGCCTGGACGATGTGCTTGCGGGACAGGCCGCGCATGTTGGGGCCATCGCCCATGGGGAAGTACACCTTGGTGGCGACCACCACTTCTTCCATGCGCGCGTAGCGTCGCAGCGCACGGCCCGTCACTTCTTCGCTGACACCCAGTGAGTACATGTCCGCGGTGTCGAAGAAGTTGATGCCCATCTCCACCGCTCGGCGGAAGAACGGCTGCGAGGCTTCCTCGTTGAGGACCCACGGGCGCCATGAGGGGGTGCCGTAGCTCATGCAGCCCAGGCACAGGCGTGAGACGCGCAGGCCGGTGCGGCCCAGTTGCGTGTACTTCATGGGGAGCTCCTCTCGTCGGGTGTCGACGCGGCACATCGCCACGAACGTTCGTGAATATGCAACCGGTCAACACCGATGTGCTGGGTCATTCGTGATGACACGACTTTTCTGGATGCCGAGAATCCATTAAAAGTAGGGGGAATCCAGGGGGCGTCGGTCGGTGCAGCAAGGTCAACGCCCCCGGGTTCACGGGACGCGTGTGTGCCGGGCTGAAACGGCTTCCGTCCTCCTGAAAATCCCCCCGGGACACTCGACATGCACTTGCCGACTCGCGCTGCCCCCGCCTCCGCGTTCGTTCGTCCCGAGAACGCTACCCTCGTCGACGTGTGCCGTGCCCGGGCGGTGTCTCAGCCCTCCGACTCCATCTTCACGTTTGTCGACGAAGAGGGGGAGCACACCGTCACCTATGCTGAACTGGATGCGCAGGTGCGCGCGGTGGCGGCGCGGCTCCAGCAAGAGATGGCGCGAGGAGACCGGGCGCTGCTCATGTACTCGCCAGGGCGCGAGTACGTGGTGGGCTTCCTCGCGTGTCTGTATGCGGGCGTGGTGGCGGTGCCCGCATATCCGCCGGATGTGATGAGACTGGGGCGCACGCTGCCCCGGCTCCAGGCGCTGGTGGCGGACTGCGGCGCGCGTGTGGCGCTCACCACGTCCGGAATCTCGGAGCTGGTGGGGCCGCTCACCGAAGGACTGGATGACCTGCGGGCGCTGCGCTGGTTGTCGACGGACACGGTGCCTGTCGGTGAGGCCGCGTCGTGGCGCGATGCGGGCGTGCGCGAGGACACGGTGGCGTTCCTCCAGTACACGTCGGGCTCCACCGGCTCGCCACGCGGCGTGGTGCTGGCGCACCGCCAGTTGATGCACAACTGCGAGCTCATCTCCCGAGGGTTCGACGCGAAGCCGGATCCGAGGTTCGTCTCGTGGCTCCCGCCGTACCACGACATGGGGCTGATTGGCGGCATCGTCCATCCGCTGTTCCGGGACATGCATGCGTCGCTGATGGCGCCCTTGTTCTTCCTCCAGCGGCCCATGCGGTGGCTGGAGATCATCTCGCGCCACGGCGGCACGGTGAGTGGCGGGCCCAACTTCGCGTTCGATTTGTGCGTGCGCAAGAGCACGCCGGAGGAGCGGGCCGCGCTGGACCTCAGTCGCTGGGAGGTGGCGTTCTGTGGCGCGGAGCCGGTGCGCGCGGAGACGATGGACCGTTTCGCGGAGGCCTTCGCGCCCGCGGGCTTTCGCCGCCACGCGCTCTATCCCTGTTACGGCCTGGCGGAGGGGACGCTCATCGTCACGGGCCGCCAGCGCGTCGCGGAGCGTCCGGTGGAGTTGGTGGTGAAGAGCTTCTCGCGCGAGGGCCTGGAGCGGGGCGAGGCGCGAGCACCGGAGCACGCCGACGCCGGAGCAGTCCTCGTGGGCAGCGGCGAGGTGCTGGGCGCGCAGGAGCTGCGCGTGGTGGACCCCCAGACGCGCGAGCCGAAGGCCCCGGGCCAGGTGGGCGAGCTGTGGGTGCGCGGGCCCAGCATCGCGGAGGGTTACTGGCAGCGCCCCGAGGAGACGGAGCGTGACTTCCGGGGCCGCCTCGCGGGGACGGGCGAGGGGCCCTTCCTGCGCACGGGAGACCTGGGCATCGTCGAGGACGGCGAGGTCTTCGTCACGGGCCGCTTGAAGGACGTGCTCATCCTGCGCGGGCGCAACCTCTACCCGCAGGACCTTGAGCTGACGGTGGAGCGCGGCCACCCGGCCCTGCGCCCGGGGTGTGGCGTCGCGTTCTCGGTGGAGGCGGAAGGGGAGGAGCGGCTCGTCATCGTCCAGGAGGTCTCCGGAAAGGCGGCCGAAGGGGGCATCATCGACGAGGCGCTCGCGCGCATCCGCGCCACGCTCGTCGAGGAGCACGGCGTGGCCGCGCACGCGGTGGTGCTCATCACGTCGGGCAGCCTGCCCAAGACGTCCAGCGGCAAGGTGCAGCGGCGCGTGACGAAGCAGGCGTTCCTCACCGACGGCCTGGAGGTCGTGAAGGAGTGGCGGGAGAGCCGCGCGGACGTGCTCGCGCGGGACGAGGTGGCGAGCGCGTCCGAGGCGCTGACTTCGGGAGACGTGTTCTCGTGGCTCGCGAGCGAGGTGGCGCACCGGCTGGGTGTCTCCGCGAGCACGCTGGATGCCGATGCGCCGCTCACGCAGTACGGCCTGGACTCGCTGCGCGGGCTGGATGTGATGCACGCGGTGCAGCAGACGTGGCGCGTGTCGCTGCCCCCGACGTTGTTGCTGCAAGGGCCGAGTCTGCGTGACGTGACGGCGTGGGTGGAGCGCTCGAGGAACTCGGTGGTGGAGTCGTCCACTCCAGCGGTGTCGGAGGACGCGACGCCGCATGTCTCGGACGGTCAGCGCGCGCTCTGGTTCCTCCAGCGCATGGCGCCAGGAAGCACCGCGTACCACATCGCGCGCGCGATGCGCCTCGCTCCGGACGTGGACCTCGGGGTTCTGGAGCACGCGTTCTCGGTGCTCATCACCCGCCATCCTGCCCTCGCGTGCGCCTTCCCCGAGGAGCGCGGCGAGCCCGTGCTGCGTCCCGCCGCCGCGCCCGTGCTGGAGCGCGAGTCAGCCGGAGGGTGGACGGAGGGGGCCTTGCGCGAGCGGTTGGAGGTGGAGACCCACCGTCCCTTCGACCTGGAGCGCGGGCCCATGATGCGCATGCGCGTCTTCACCGACGTCGCGGGTGGACCGGTGCTGCTGCTCGTGTTCCACCACCTCATCACCGACTTCTGGTCGTTGGAGGTGATGGCCGAGGAACTGGGCCTCCTCTACACGTCCGGTCTCCAAGGCGTGGCTCCGACGCTGCCGCCACCTCCGGCTCGCGTCGCGCCCATCCTCCGCGCGCAGGAGGCGCTGTACTCCGGTTCACGAGGCGACGGGCTCCAGGCGTGGTGGCGTGAGCAACTGAGCGGAGAGCTGCCGGTGTTGGAGTTGCCCACTTCGCGTCCACGGCCTCGGCTCCAGTCCTTCCGAGGCGCGGCTGTGACTTTCCGAGTGGAGGCGGAGACCGCCTCTCGCCTGGTGTCGCTGGCGAGCGCGCGCGGTGCCACGCCCTTCATGGTGCTCCTGTCCGGCTACCTCGCCTTCCTGCGCCGCTACACGGGACATGAAGACCTCCTGGTGGGGACGCCGACGGCGGGTCGGGCACGCGCGGATCTGGCTCGACAGGTGGGCTACTTCGTCAACCCCGTGGCCCTGCGCGCCACCGTGACGAAAGGGCTGTCGTTCTCCGCGCTGCTGGCGGAAGTGCGCGGCACGGTGCTGTCCGCGCTGGAGCGGCAGGAGCTGCCCTTCGCTCGGCTCGTCGAGCGGCTCCAGCCTCGGAGGGATGCGTCGCGCGCGCCCGTCTTCCAGACGATGTTCGTGTTGCACTCCGGGCGTCCGGGCCGTGAAGCCCTCGCGCCCTTCGCGCTCGGAGGCGAGGGGACGCGGGTCCGGTTGGGTGCGCTGGAGCTGGAGTCCGTACCGCTGCGCAATCAGGCCTCGGCCTTCGACCTGACGTTGTCGATGGCGGAGTCGCGAGGTGGCTTCGCGGCCAGCCTGGAGTACTGCACCGACCTCTTCGATGCCGAAGTCGTGGAGCGCATGGCCAGTCATCTGGGCGCGCTGTTGGACGCGGCGTCGCGGACTCCCGACGTTCCGGTGCTCGACCTGCCGGTGCTGGATGAGGAGGAGCGGAGCGCGGCGCTGGCCACCGGCCGAAGGCGCGCGATGTCCGAAGCCCCTCCGGTGACCGGACTGCACGAGGCCTTCGAGTCCTGGGTGGCGAAGACACCCGAGGCCGTGGCCCTGGTCGCGGGCACGTCGCGGTGGACCTATCGCGAGGTGAATGACTGGTCGGACCGTGTCGCCGCGAGGCTGCGCTGTCAGGGCGTCGGTCCGGAGTGCCGTGTCGGTGTGCAGATGGAGCGCGGGGGCCCCGAGGCGCTCATCGCGTTCCTCGCGGTGTTGAAGGCCGGTGGAACGGTGGTGCCGTTCGACGCGGGCTACCCGTCGGAGCGAGTTGCGTGGATGTTGAGCGACGCCGGGGCGCGCTGGTTGCTCGTCCACGAGCGGCTCGCACGGCGGCTGACCCTGCCCGAAGCCGTGACGACGCTGCTCTGGGAGGAGCACGGAGCCCGGGACACACGTGACGGGGAGTCGCCGTTCGAAGCACGACCGCTGCCCTCGTCGGACTGCACGGCGTACATCATCTACACCTCGGGGAGCACGGGACGTCCGAAGGGCGTGATGATCTCTCACTGGAGCGCCCTGCAGTTGGTCGAGACGATTCGACAGGGCTTCGCGTTGGCCCCCGGAGCACGCGTGCTCCAGTTCGCGTCACCGGCCTTCGACGTCTCCGTCTGGGAATACATCCAGGGCCTGATGACGGGTGCGACGCTGGTCCTGCCTCCTCCGGGCGAAGTGCTCGCGGGTGAGTCGCTGCACCGGGTGCTGCGAGAAGAACGCATCACCCTCGTGACGCTCCCTCCCTCCGCCTGCACGTTGCTGCCGGAGACACCGCTTCCCGACCTGAAGACGCTCGTCTCCGCGGGCGAGCACTGTCCGGAAGACCTGGTGACCCGCTTCGCGCCGGGGCGGGTGATGCTGAACGCCTATGGGCCTACCGAAGTCACGGTCTGCTCGGCGTGGTCCACGTGCGTGGTCGGAACCGGGGCGCCGGACATCGGCCCGCCCTTGCCGCACGTCGATGCCTACGTGCTCGACGAGGCCCTGCGGCCTGTTCCTCCTGGGGTGACGGGGGAGCTGTTCCTGGGAGGCCCGGCCGTCGCACGCGGCTACGAAGGACGCCCGGACCTGACGGCGGAGCGCTTCGTCCCGGACCCGTATGGCTCACGTCCTGGGGCGCGCCTGTATCGCACCGGGGACCTGGCGCGCTGGCGTCCCTCTGGCCACATCGACTTGCTGGGCCGCGTGGATGCGCAGGTGAAGCTGCGCGGGTTCCGCATCGAGCCGGGCGAGGTGGAGGTGGCCCTGCGCGAGCTGGCGGGAATGCGGCAGGCCCATGTCCGAGTGTGGCGCCCGCCGGCGGGTGGAGAGCCTCGGCTGGTCGCGTACGTGGTGCCCCCGGACGGCGGGATGCCGACGCCTGGAGAGGTGCGAGCGAGCCTTCGCGCGCGCCTGCCCGAACACCTGATTCCCGCGGACCTCGTCACCCTGGAGGCACTGCCGTTGTTGTCCAGCGGCAAGGTGGACACGCGGGCCCTGCCGGCTCCGACGCGAGCGGCGCCCTCGGAAGGTGCTCCGCGCACACCCTTGGAGCAGACGTTGGTCCAGGCATGGGCTGAGACGCTCGGGTATCCGACGGTGAGCGTCCACGCCCACTTCTTCGATGACCTGGGCGGCAGCTCGCTGTCGGCGGTGCGCGCGTGCGCGCGGCTGCGCGAGGTGCTCGGGCGGGATGTTCCCGTCACCCATTTCTTCGAGCATCCCACCGTCCATGCGCTGGCGCGGAGGCTGTCCTCCGAGTCGGAGCCTGGGACGCAGACGGTAAAGCATCAGGAGCGTGCGGAGGCCCGTCGTCAGGCCCTCCAGCGTCGCGGCGGAAGGAATACCTGAGAACATGGCGGACCAGGACCTGACGGGCGGAAGTGGCAACGACATCGCGATCATCGGCATGTCCGGGCGATTCCCCGGCGCGGCGAATGTGCGGGACTTCTGGCGCAATCTGCTCGACGGCGTGGAGTCGGTCTCCCGCCTGTCGCCGGAGGCGCTGGAGACTTCGCCGCTGGTGCCCGAAGCGCTGCGGAGACACCCGGACTTCGTGCCCGTGGCCGGAGTGATGGAGGGGGCGGACGCCTTCGACGCCGACTTCTTCGACGTCCCCCCACGCGAGGCGTTGTGGATGGACCCGCAGCAGCGGGTGTTCCTGGAGTGCGCCTGGGCCGCGCTCGAGGATGCGGCCTATGACCCGACTCGCTACTCGGGGAAGATCTCCCTGTACGCGGGCGCGGCCCCGTCGCTGCACACGTTGGGCATGTTGGGACAGGGGCAACTGGACCCGGCCTCGCTGTACGAGGTGATGGGCACGTCCGGCGAGAACCTGGCCACCAAGGCCTCCTTCAAGCTGAAGCTGCGTGGCGAGAGCCTCGCCGTCTACACGGCATGTTCCACGGGCCTGGTCGCCGTCCACATGGCCTGTCAAAGCCTGCTGCTGCGCCAGTCCGACATCGCGCTGGCGGGCGCGGTGCGTATCTCCCTGCCGCAGCGCACGGGGTATCTCTTCCAGGAGGGGATGATCCTCTCCCCCGACGGACACTGTCGTGCCTTCGACGCGCGCGCGGCTGGCACGGTGCCGGGCAATGGCGTCGCGGCGGTGGTACTCAAGCCGTTGGCGGATGCGCTGCGGGATGGAGACCACATCCATGCGGTCATCCGAGGCTCCGCGCTGAACAACGATGGTGGCCTGAAGGTGGGCTACACGGCGCCCAGCGTGGAAGGGCAGGCGGATGTCATCGGCGAGGCGCTCGCCTATGCGGGACTGACGGCGGACGACATCGGCTACGTCGAGGCGCACGGCACTGGCACCGCGCTGGGAGACCCCATCGAGGTCGCGGCGCTGACCCGCGCCTTCCGGCGGGACACGGACCGCAAGGGCTTCTGCGCGCTGGGCTCCGTGAAGACGAACATCGGCCACCTCGATACGGCGGCCGGACTCGTGGGGCTCATCAAGACGGCCCTGGTGCTCTCCGAGGAGGTGATGCCTCCCACGCTCCACTTCACGTCGCCCAACCCGGCCATCGACTTCGCGAGCAGCCCGTTCTCCGTCGTCGCGGAGAAGCGCGCCTGGCCGCGCGGAGACGTGCCCCGGCGCGCGGGCGTGAGTTCGTTCGGCATTGGTGGCACCAACGCGCATGCGGTGCTGGAGGAGGCGCCGAAGAAGGAAGCCTCGGGCCCGAGTGCTCGGCCCGCGCAGCTCATCACCCTGTCCGCGCGCACCGCACAGGCGCTCTCCGCGTCGGTGCGTGAGCTGGCGGAGTGGCTGGAGACGGCCCCTGGGAACACGTCGCTCGCGGACGTGGCCTTCACGCGCAATGTGGGGCGCGGTGGCTTCGAGCATCGGCTCGCGGTCGTGGCGGGGGACCGGGCCGAGTTGCTCGCACGCCTGCGGACTCCCAGCAACGGGCGCGTGCTGGAGGATGTCGCGGCGGCGCGCGAGCGGCGCGTGGCCTTCCTGTTTCCGGGGCAGGGCGCGCAGTCGCTGGGGATGGGGCGGGAGCTGTACGGCGCGGAGCCGCTCTTCCGCGAAACGGTGGACACCTGTCTGCGAGAACTGGGGCCCTCGCTGGAGCAGGTGCTGCGAGACGTGCTGCTTCCGGGCCCGGGCGCGGAGGCCGCGGCACGCGAGGCGCTGGGAGACCCGCGCCATGCGCTGCCCGCGCTGTTCTGCGTGGAGTACGCGCTGGCGAAGCTCTGGGAGTCGTGGGGCATCCAGCCGGGAGCGCTGCTGGGACACAGCTTCGGCGAGTACACGGCGGCGTGCCTCGCGGGCGTCCTGCCGTTGGAGGACGCGCTGACGCTGGTGGTGGCGCGCGGTCGGCTGATGTCGAAGCTGCCCCCGGGAAGCATGACGGCGGTGGGCTGCGCGGAGGAGGTGGTGCGCCCGTTGCTGACGGGAGCCCTCGCCCTGGCGGCGGTGAACGGGCCCGAGCGGTGCGTGGTGTCGGGACCGACGGCGGAGGTCGAGGCCCTGGAGCGGGAGCTGGTGGCTCGAGGCGTCGGCGTGCTGCGCCTGCCCGCCGGGCACGCCTTCCATTCGGAGGCCGTGGAGCCGCTGCGAGAGGAGCTGTCGCGCGTGGTGGCGGGCCTGCGGCTCTCCGCGCCCCGGGTGCCGTATGTCTCCAGCGTCACGGGGACGTGGATTCGTCCGGAGGAGGCGACGGACCCCGCGTACTGGGCGCGTCAGATGCGGGCCCCGGTGCGCTTCGGGGAGGGACTGGAGACGCTGAAGGAGGGCGGCTTCACGCTCTTCCTGGAGGTGGGACCGGACCAGGCGCTCACGGCGCTGGCGCGACTGGGACTGCGCGGACACGGAGGGCGAGTGGTGGCCTCGCTGCCTCGGGCCGACTCGAAGGTGGGGGAGTACGGCGTGCTCATGGCGGCCCTGGGCGCGCTGTGGGAGTCAGGTATCGAGCCCGACTGGAAGCGGGTCTACGCGAACGAGCAACGCCACAGGGTGTCGCTGCCCACGTATCCGTTCCAGCGTCGGCGCTTCGCGCTGGATGCTCCCAAGGTGCTCGCGACGACGACTGCGGCCACCGTGGCTCACGCGCTCGACACCAGCGGCGCGGAGTCATCCGAGGTGATGGACGTCCCCGCGGACAAGGCGGGACCGCGAACAGATGTGGAGCGCGGAGTGCTCGGCATCTGGCGCGAGCGGTTGGGGCGCTCGGATTTTGGCATCCACGACGACTTCCTGGAGCTGGGTGGAAACTCGCTGATGGCGGCACAGATGCTCACGCGGCTGCGTGAAGCCTTCCCCGTTCAACTTCCGCTCAGTGATTTGTTCGAGGCGCCCACCGTGGCGGGCCTGGCCGCGCGAATCCAGACGCGACTGGGGACCGAGGGACTGTCCGCGAAGGACGGTGTCCTGCCGCCGCTCGTGCGGGTTCCTCGGGATGGGGTGCTGCCTTTGTCGGTGGTGCAGGAGCGGGTCTGCGCGCTGGAGCAGGCGCTCCCAGGCAATCCCGCGCTGAACATGTCCGTGGCCCTGCGCCTGACGGGCGTGCTCGACGTGTCGGTGCTGCGGCGAAGCCTGGAGGAGGTGGTCCGGCGTCACGAAGCCCTGCGCACGTCGTATCCGCTCGTGGACGGTCGGATGGTGCAGCGAGTCTCTTCGGAGGCGCGCGTTCCCCTGGTCATCGACTCCCTGGATGAGATGGCGGAGGAGGCGCGCGAAGTGGAGTGGCGGCGGCGGGTCTTCGCGGAGATGTCCCAGCCGTTCGACGTCGCCCACGGGCCGGTGGTTCGCGCGCGACTGTTGAAGCTCTCGGCGCGGGAGCACCTGCTCGTCATCTCGGTCCATCACGTGGTTTGCGACACGTGGTCCCTGGTGGTGTTCAGCTCGGAGCTGGGCGCGCTGTACGGCGCCTTCAAGCGGGGGGAGTCGTCGCCGCTTCCAGAGCTGGCGATTCAGTACATCGACTATGCGGCCTGGCAGCGGAAGTTCCTGGAGTCGGGGGCCTCCACCGCGCAGGCGGCGACGTGGCGTGAGCGGTTGGCGGGCATGCCCGGGCCGCTGGACCTGCCCGTGGACCTGCCGCCTGGCGTGGGGCCCGCGCTCAGCGGAGTCCGACGCGGCGTCGGCTTCTCGGCGTCGTTGACGAGCGGCATCCACGCCCTGGCGCGGCGAGAGGGCGTCACGGCCTTCATGGTGTTGCTCGCGTCGTGGCAGGCGCTGCTGGCGCGGTGGGCGGGCCGCGACGACATCATCGTGGGCACGCCCATTGGCAATCGGAACCGTCCGGAGCTCGAGCCGTTGATTGGCTACGTCGCGCATGCGGTGCCCCTGCGCACGGACCTCTCGGGTGACCCGACGTTCCGCGAGCTGCTCGGGCGCGTGCGCGATGTCACGCTGGACGCGTACGCGCAGCCGGACGTCCCCTACGAACATCTCATCCGGGAGGTGGAGCCCACTCGGAACCCGGGCCGCGAGCGCGTGTTCGATGCGCTCTTCGTCCTGCATCCCCGGTTCGATGCGGTCCTGGATGCTCCGGATCTGCGGATGCAGTTGGTGGAAGTCGAGGAGGGGCCGCCGCGGTTCGGCGCGGTGCTGTCGCCGTTGTCCGTGTCGATGGGTGAGGATGCTGGCGGTTTCGCGGGCACGCTCGACTACGCGGTGGAGCGGTTCGCGCCCGAGACCATCGACCGGCTGCTGTCTCACTGGACGGTATTGCTCACCTCCGCGCTCGCGGACCCGGGGCAACCGCTGTCCGGACTGCGTCTGGAGGCCGAGGGCCAGGAGTCGCCCGCGCGCGTCTCTGCCGCTGACTCGTCGGTGCCGCCGAGCACGGTCTCCGCGTTGCTGGAGTCTCGTGCCACGCGGGCTCCGGATGCGGTGGCTGTGTCGACGGAGGGTCAAGGTGACTTCACGTGGCGCACCCTGCGCGCGGAGTCGCGCCGGCTGGCGTCCGAGCTGCGTGCGAAGGGCGTGGGCCCCGAGGTGCTGGTCGCGCTCTGTCTTGAGCCGTCCGTGGAGCGAGTGGTGGCGCTCTGGGCGGTCCTGGAGGCGGGCGGCGGCTACGTGCTCCTCTCCACACCCCAGCTCAGGGAACTCGCGGCCCTCGCGCCTGCTGGTGGCCCACCGCCCTTGTTGCTGACGCACGAGCGGTTGCACACGAGCGTGCCGTTGGATCCGGCTCGGGTCATCTCCGTCCGCGCGCTCTCCACGCTGGCGGTGGAGGGAGGCCTTGTGTTGGAGGACTCCGCCTCGCGAGGCTCGATGGTGTCCTCGGCGGAGACCCTGGTCTGCCTGGAGTCGCTGGTCGGACCGACGGGAGCGCGACTGCGTGCCATGCACACGGTGCGCACGGTGGATGCGCTGTTCCGGCGCCTCGACTCGAATGCCGAGGTGAAGGAGGGGACCTGGCTGTCGGCGGAAGAGGCGGGAGCGCCGGGGACGGGACTGGAGTTGCTGTGGGCGCTGACGCGAGGCCTGCGCGTGGTGCTGCCGTCGGAGCGTGCCCGCCTCGTGCTGGCCACTTCGAGTGGAGCGGGCGCACGGCCTGGGCCCGACTTCAGCCTGTCGTTCTTCGCCAACGACGAGGACTCGCTGGGGGGACGCAAGTACCGCTTGCTGATGGAGGCGGCGAAGTACGCCGACGCGCAGGGCTTCTCGGCGGTGTGGACCCCCGAGCGGCACTTTCATTCCTTCGGAGGGCTCTACCCCCGCCCCGCTGTCGTCGGCGCGGGCGTGGCCACGGTGACGGAGCGGCTGGGGATTCGCGCGGGCAGCGTCGTGCTCCCGCTGCATGACCCCATCCTCGTCGCGGAGGAGTGGTCGGTGTTGGACAACCTGTCCAACGGCCGTGTGGGTGTGTCGTTCGCATCGGGCTGGCATGCGAATGACTTCGTCTTCGCGCCGGACCGGTATGCGCGGCGCAAGGAGGTCATGTTCAAGGGCATCGAGGAGGTGCGCACGCTGTGGCGTGGCGGCTCGGTGCTCCGGCGCAACGGCGCGGGTGACGAGGTGGAGGTGTTCCTCCGTCCGCGTCCCGTCCAGAAGGAGCTTCCGTTCTGGCTCACGGCGGCGGGGAGCCCGGACACGTTCCGCATGGCGGGTGAAATGGGGGCGTACGTCCTCACGAACCTGATGGGGCAGAACCTGGAGGACCTGTCGTCGAAGGTGGCCCTCTATCGCGAGGCCTGGCGGCAACACGGTCATCCAGGGCGGGGACACGTGAGCCTCATGCTCCACGCGTTCCTGGGCGAGGACGAGGCCGAGGTCCGCCGCCGCGTGCGCAAGCCGCTGCTCGAATACTTCCGCAGCTCCGTGGACATCCTTCAGGCCTTCGTGGCCAGCCTGGGCCTCAAGGGAGACTTCCGCTCGCTGACTCCGGGGGACATGGATGCCCTGCTGGAGCACGGGCTGACGCGCTACGTGGAGGATGGAGGCCTCTTCGGAACCCCTGACACGTGCGGGCCGGTGGTGGAGCGCGTGAAGCGCCTGGATGTGGATGAAGTGGCCTGCCTCGTGGACTTCGGCGTGGAGGTGGAGGCGACGCTCGACTCGCTCCAGCAGTTGGATGTGCTGCGGCGGCGACATGCGCCGCTGTCCGCGTCGCCGGTGCCCACCGTGACGCTCCACGAAGGGCCGAGCGCCGCCGAGGCGTTGTTGTCCCTGGTGCGCCAGACGGGTGCCACGCACCTGCACCTCACGGCGACGCTCGCCAAGGCCCTGTCGGAGCTGCCCTCCGCCGCCGAGGTCCTGCGTCCCGTGCGGCGCGTCTTGCTGGAGGAGGCGAAGGGAGAGGTCGCGGACGCGCTGTCGCGTGCGCTGCCGGTCGAGGTGTCGCGCCGGGACCCGCTGCTCGGCCTGGGGGCGTGGACACAGTCCGGGTCTGCTTCACCTTCGTCGAAGGAGCCCCTGTCCTGGGACGTGGTGGATGCGCGAGGCCGCTCCGTGCCCACGGGTGTGGTGGGAGAGCTGGCGGTGCTGGGCGATCATGCGCCACGCGGCCTCTGGAATGCTCCGGCGTCCGCCGCGCTCCGGCTGCTTCCGGACGGCGGCGCGGGGCCTCGCCTCGCGATGGGGCGCAGGGCGCGCCGCCACCTGGATGGCTCGTTGGAGTTGCTGCCTCCGCTGCCCGTGTCGTCACGTCGTCCGACCCCGCCCCGCGTCGTGGCGCAGTCGAACGGCGCCGCTCGGCGCGAGGGCCCTCCGCCCATTCCACACGTCTCCCGCGAGCGCCCGCTGCCGCTCTCGTTCTCGCAGCAACGGCTCTGGTACATGGACCGGTTGGAGCCGGGCAATGTGGCCAACAACAACGCGGTGATGCTCGCGCTGACCGGCACGCTCGACGTGGCCGCGCTCGAGCGCGCGATCAACGAGGTGGTGCGTCGCCACGAGGTCCTCCGGACGACGTTCTCGATGTCCGACGCGGGCGGAGTGCAGCACATCTCCGCGGCGCTCGAAGTGCCCCTGCGGATCTTCACGATGGATGCAGGGGACGCCCGGGGCGTGGACGGCTGGGCGCGGGACGAGGCGCGCAAGCCCTTCGACCTGGAGACGGGGCCGCTGCTGCGGGCTTCACTCCTGCGCGTCCGCGAGAACGAGGATGTGTTGCTGATCGTCATGCACCACATCGTCTCGGATGGCTGGTCCCTGGGCGTGATGTTCCCTGAGCTGGCGAGCCTCTATGCCGCCTTCCTCGCGGGCCAGCCGTCTCCACTCCCACCCATCACGGTGCAGTACGCGGACTACGCGGCCTGGCAGCTCGAATGGATGCGAGGCCCGGAGCTGGCGGCCGAGCAGGCCTGGTGGAGCGACGTGCTGGCGGACGTCCCCGTGCTCCGGCTGCCCACGGACCGTCCCCGGCCTCCGGTGCAGACCTATCCGGGCGCAAGACTGCCCCTCTCCCTCTCCCGGTCTCTCACGGACGCGCTGGTGTCACTGGGTCGGCGAGAAGGCGCCACGCCGTTCATGGTGTTGATGACCGCGTGGCAGACGCTCCTCCACGCGTACACCGGGCAGCACGACTTCGCGGTGGGCACTCCCGTCGCTGGACGCAACCGACCCGAAATCGAGCCGCTCATCGGCTGCTTCATCAACTCCATCGTGCTGCGCGCGGACCTGTCCGGGGACCCCACCTTCACGCAGCTGCTGGGCCGCGTGCGCCGCGCCTCGCTGGGGGCCTTCGCCCACCAGGAAGTGCCGTTCGAGAAGCTGGTGGACGCGCTCCATGTGGCTCGAGACCTGAGTCACACGCCCATCTTCCAGACGATGCTCGTGCTGCACAACACGCCGCCCATCGAGCTGACCATGGCCGGTCTGCGCCTGAGCAGCCAGGCCGTCCACACGGGGGCCACGAAGCTGGACCTCATGTTGGAGTTGGTGGAGTCGAAGGAGGGGCTGTCCGGAGGCATCGACTTCAACACCGACCTCTTCGACGCGGACACCATCCACCGACTCTCGGGGCACCTGCTGCGACTGCTGGAGCAACTGGCCGCGCATCCGGAGCGACGCCTGTCCCAGCTCTCCGTGCTGTCCGAGGATGAGCGTCACCAGCTCCTGACCGAATGGGCCACTGCGCCCTCGCGCGAGTCGACGGCGGGCGAGACGGTGACCGCGTGCTTCGCGGCGCGCGCCTCCTCCGACCCCGACGTCGTGGCGGTGGACGACGGCACCCGCCGACTCACCTACCGCGAACTCGATGCGTTGTCCGCGCGCCTCGCTGGTGCGCTGAAGGCGGTGGGCGCGGGTTCGGGGAACATCGTCGCGCTCGCGCTCGCGCAACCGTCCGACGTGGTGGCGGGCCTCCTCGGCATCCTGCGTGCGGGCGCGGCCGTGGTGGTGCTCGACCTGGAGCATCCCTCCGAGCGGCTGTCCGGAATCATCGACGATACCCAGGCGCACGCGGTGGTGACGTCCGGCGCATGGCTGGCGCGTGTGCCTTCGCGAGAGGGCATGGCGGTGGTGACCCTGGAGTCCCTCCCGACGGGTGCAAGCGCGCTGCCCTCTGAGCCCCAGCCGCACCAGGCCGCATGCATCGTCTACACCTCGGGCTCCACCGGCAAGCCGAGGGGGGTGGTGCTGGAGCACCGCCAGCTCGTCTCGGCGACGCGGGCACGACAGCAGGTCTATGGCGCCCCCGGAGTCGTGTTGTCCCTGGCGCCGTTCACCTTCGATGCCTCGCTGGCGGGGTTGCTCTGGTCGCTCTTCGAGGGTGGCACGCTGCGCTACCCGGACGTGGAGGACCGCGAGGACCCGAGGAAGCTGGCGGAGCTGGTGGCCAGGGCTCGCGTGACGCACCTCATCTCCGTGCCGGCTCTCTACGCGGAGGTGCTCGCGGCGGCGCCAGCGGGAGGATTGGTGGGCCTGCGCGCGGTGAGCGTGGGCGGAGAGGCCTGCACGCTCGAACTGGCGCGCGCGCATCACGAGGCCCTGCCGTCGGTGCCGTTGTTCAACGAGTACGGTCCGACGGAGGCGACCATCTGGAGCACGGTGCATCGTGTCCGGCGGGACGAGCAGGGACATGTGCCCATTGGTCGGGCCGTGCCGGGCGCCCAGGTGTACCTGCTGGATGCCCGAGGTGGGCTGGCGCTGCCTGGCGCACCGGGCGAACTCCACGTGGGTGGCTCCGGCGTGGCGCGAGGATACCTGGGCCAGCCCGGGCTCACCGCCGAGCGCTTCGTGTTGGACCCCTTCGACACGCGACCGGGAGCGCGCATGTACCGGACGGGAGACATGGCCCGCTGGCGCCGCGATGGGAGCTTGGAGTTCCTGGGCCGCGCGGATGCGCAGGTGAAGGTGCGAGGCTTCCGCATCGAGCCGGGTGAAGTGGAGGCCGCGCTGCTCGCGAATCCCGAGGTGCGGGAGGCGACGGTGGTGGCGAGGGCGGAGGGGAGTGGGCCCCGGCGGCTCGTCGCCTATGTCGTGGCGCGGAATCCGGGAGAGGTCGCGGCGCTGACCTCGGGCGCGCTGAAGTCGTGGCTGCTCTCCCGCCTGCCGCCCTACATGGTGCCGTCCGCCTTCGTCACGCTGGCCGCGCTGCCGCGCACGCGTCACGGCAAGGTGGATGCGCGCGCGTTGCCGGCACCGGAGGCCCAGCCGTCGAAGTCCTCGAGCGCGGAGGACGCGGTGCCTCGTACGGAGGTGGAGGCGCGCCTCGCGGAGCTGTGGCGGCAGGTCCTCAACGTGGAGCGCGTGGGCATCCACGACGACTTCTTCGAGCTGGGCGGCGACTCCATCCTTGGCTTGCAGATTGTCACGCGCGCGCGGGCGGCGGGTCTGGAGCTGTCTCCGAAGCAGCTCTTCCAGAACCCCACCGTGGCGAGGCTCGCGACGGTGGCGGGAACACGGCTCGCGGTGCAGGCCGAGCAGGGACCCGTGGTGGGCCCGGTGGCGCTCACGCCCATCCAGCACTGGTTCTTCGAGTTGGGGCTGGAGGAGCCGCACCACTGGAACATGTCGCTGATGTTCGAGGCGCGGGCCGCGCTCGACGCGCCGCTGCTGGAGCGGGCGCTGGCGCGGGTCGTCGAGCACCACGACGCCCTGCGGTTGCGTTTCGCCAGGAAGGAGGACGGCTGGCATCAGACGTCCGTGGCGCCGGGCGTGTCGGTGGAGGTGGCGCGCGTGGACCTGTCGACCATGCCGCCGGAGGCGATGGGGCCCGCGCTGGAGCGGTGCGCCCTGGAGCTTCAACAGTCCCTGCGCCTGGAGGCGTCGCTCATCCGGGGTGTGTTGCTGGAGCGAGGTCCCGGACGCCCGACGCTGCTGATGCTGGCGCTCCACCACCTGGCGGTGGATGCGGTGTCCTGGCGAATCCTCCTGGAAGACCTGGCGACGGCCTACGCGGAGCTCGCCGAGGGCGGCGCGGTGCGACTGCCACCGAAGACGACCTCCTTCCAGGTCTGGGCTCGAGGACTGGAGGCACTGGCGCGTTCGGAGAAGCTGCTCGCGGAGCGCGCGTGGTGGCTGGAGCGGCCCTGGGCCGAAGCCGCGCGGCTGCCGAGGGACTTCCCGGAGGGCATCAACACCGAGGCCACGGCTCGCCGGGTACAGGTGTCGCTGGATGCGGAGCAGACGAAGGCGCTGCTGCACGACGTGCCGAAGGCCTGGCACACGCAGCCGCAGGACCCCTTGCTCACCGCATTGGCGCAGGCCCTGACGGCCTGGACGGGACGGAGCGTCGCGCTGGTGGACGTGGAAGGGCACGGCCGTGAAGAGGTGCTGCCAGGCGCGGATGTCTCCCGCACGGTGGGGTGGTTCACGCGTGTCTTCCCGGCGCTCCTGGACCTCCGCGACGTGCAGGGGCCCGGCGAGGCCTTGCGCGTCGTGAAGGAGTCGCTGCGCGCGGTCCCGTCGCAGGGCATGGGCTGGGGGCTGCTGCGCTACGTGGCGAAGGACGCTTCGTTGGCGGCGCTCCCTGTCGCGGAGCTTGGCTTCAACCATCTGGGACAGGTGGACGGCATCGTCGGTACGGGAGGCCCCTTCGGACTGGCCCCGGAGAGCGACGGGCTGAGGCAGCGCGCGGACAGCGCGCGGCGGCCGTACCTGCTGGATGTGATGAGCGTGGTGCGCGAGGGCCGGCTGGAGGTGACGTGGACCTTCAGTGAGGCGGTGCACCGGCGAGAGACGGTGGTGGGTGTGGCGGAGGACTTCGTGGCGCGCCTGTTGGCGCTGGTGGCCGCCTCGCGAGCGCCCGACGCGGGGGGACATTCCCCGTCGGACTTCCCGCTCGCGAAGGTGAAGCAGTCGCAGCTCGACAAACTGGCGGCGCGGTTCGGAAAGAAGACGCGATGAGCGACAACATCGAGGACCTGTACCCGCTGTCGCCTCTGCAGGGCGGCATGCTCTTCCACGCCATCGCGGAGCCTGGAGAGGGGCTCTACTTCAACCAGCTCGTCTGTGAATTGCGGGGACAGCTGGACGTGGACGCCTTCATCCAGGCCTGGCGGGGCGCGGTGGCGGCGCATCCCGCGCTGCGCACGGCGCTCGTCTGGGACGACGTGGACGAGCCGGTGCAGGTGGTGCTGCGAGAGGTGGAGTTGCCCGTGCGCGTCGAGGACTGGCGCGACCTGTCGGCGGACGCCTTCGAGGCCCGACTGTCGACCTTCCTGGAGCAGGACCGGCGTGAGGGGTTCGACCTGTCGCGTGCGCCGTTGATCCGGCTGACGCTGCTGCGAAGCGCCGCCGATGCGTACCGCTTCGTCTTCAGTCACTCTCACCTGGTGCTGGATGGCTGGTCCGTGCCGCTGGTGGTGCGGGACTTCTTCGCGCTGTACGAAGGCTCGCTCGCGGGGCGGTCTCCGAGGCTCGTCTCGCCTCGTCCGTTCAGCGACTACCTGGGGTGGCTGGCCGAGCATGACCTGAAGGACTCGGAGGACTTCTGGCGCCGCGAACTGGCCGGGGTCGATGAACCCACGCCGACGGGCGAGGGGGCGGGGG
>NZ_VIFM01000151.1 GCF_006636215.1 Myxococcus llanfairpwllgwyngyllgogerychwyrndrobwllllantysiliogogogochensis
CCCACCCTCCCCCCTTTTAAACTCCCCGACATTCCGGTACTTCCGGATATATTCACGGATTCTCCGGGCCGAAAAAGGCAGTGGGCCGTGCAGCTCGAAACGAAAATGCCCCCCGTCGTCCTCATCTCCGATGATGAACCGCTCATCGTGTCGGCCCTCGCCCGGGAGGCGAAGCGGTCCGGCTTGACGTGCATCTCGGACACGACGTCCGAGCGCGTCCTGGAGCTGGCCCGCCTCCACCGCCCCGCCGTCATCATCCTGGACATCAACCAGCACCAGGACGGCCGCGACCTGCTCGCCCAGCTCAAGCAGGACCCGTCCACCCGCGACTGCAAGGTCATCATCCTCAGCGGCGTCGAGGACCAGTTCACCCGCCACGTCTGCTTCGAGCTCGGCGCGGACGACTACGAGGTGAAGCCCTTCGACCCCACCTTCATGACCCGCGTCGCCCGGCTCGCCAGCACCGTCGCGCGCACCCGCGCCTGAAGCCCGCTACGAGCGCAGTGAACGGATGGCCGCCGCCCGGTCCTTCGCCCCGAAGACGTAGCTGCCCGCCACCAGCACCGTCGCCCCCGCCGCGACGACGCGCTTCGCCGTGTCGGCGTTGATGCCCCCGTCCACCTCGATGTCCGTGTCCAAGCCACGCGCGTCGAACATCGCTCGCAGCCGGCGCACCTTGTCCACCGTCGCCTCGATGAAGCCCTGCCCGCCAAAACCCGGGTTCACGCTCATCAGCAACACCATGTCCACGTCCCCCAGCACCTCTTCAATCGCCGACAGCGGCGTGCTCGGGTTCAACACCACCGACGCCTTCGCCCCCGCCTGACGAATCTGTTGCAGGGTGCGGTGCAGATGAGGGCTCGCCTCCACGTGCACCGTCAGCACGTCCGCCCCCGCCTTCACGAAGGCCTCCACGTACTTCTCCGGCTCCACAATCATCAAATGTACGTCCAGCGGCTTCGTGGCCGCTCGCTTGATGGCCTCCACCACCACCGGCCCAATCGTGATGTTCGGCACGAACCGGCCATCCATCACATCAACGTGAATCAGGTCCGCTCCCGCGGCTTCGATGTCGCGGACCTCCTCGGCCAGGCGACCAAAGTCAGAGGACAGGAGCGAGGGGGCAATGCGCACAGGGCGACGGCTCATGGAGGCGCTACATACCCGCTTCCCACTCCCTCCGGCACGGGCTGAATTCCCGGACGTCCACTCGAAAGCAGGAAACCGAGCAGGTCGGGCCTGAAGGCAGTCACCTGGCTGGGCATGTTACAACCTCGACGTCCTGCACGGCCGCAGGCCACGTCGCCCGGAGCCGCTCGGTGCTCTCACGCTCTCCCGCCGTTCCGCAGCCACTCCCCGACCTCAATCGACGACTGGCGAAGCTCACGTCCATCCTGGACGTCGCCAAGGCCATGAGCGCCGAGAGGGATTTGGACCTGCTGCTCCCGCTCATCCTCTTCGAGGCCACCAAGGTGGTGGAGGCGGACCGCTGCTCGCTCTTCATCCTGGACCGCGAGCGCAATGAGCTGTGGAGCAAGGTGGCCCAGGGCTCGAAGAGCGAAATCCGGCTCCCCGTGGGCAGCGGCATCGCCGGACAGGTGGCTCACACCGGCGCCATCATCAACATCCCAGACGCCTACGCCGACACTCGCTTCAACCGCTCGTTCGACGTCTCCAGCGGCTACCAGACGAAGACCATCCTCTGCGTCCCCATGCGCGACGCCAACGGCGAAGTCACCGGCGTCATCCAGGCCCTCAACAGGCTCGATGGCCAGGGCTTCAACTCCGAGGACGAGGAGCTGCTGCTCGCCCTGGGCGCCCAGGCCGCCGGCGCGATTGAGAACGCCCTGCTCCACGAGGAGATCAACCGCCTCTTCGAGGGCTTCGTCTCCGCCTCTGTCGTCGCCATCGAAGCGCGGGACCCCACGACGGCCGGTCATTCGGGCCGCGTCGCCGACCTCACCGTGACCCTGGCCCAGGCCCTGGAGCACCTGTCCACCGGCACCTATGCCCGGACGCACTTCTCCTCCACGGAGATTCAGGAGATTCGCTACGCCTCGCTGCTCCACGACTTCGGCAAGGTGGGCGTGCGGGAGAACGTGCTCGTCAAGGCGGAGAAGCTCTACCCGCATGAGCTCGAGGGACTTCGAGCCCGCTTCCAGCTCGCGCGCAAGGACCTCCAGCTCCAGAGCTACCGCCGCCGCTTCGAGGCCGTGAAGCACCGCGGCGACAAGCACCTGGCGGAAATCGAGGCCGAGGAGACCGAGCGACTCGGCACCGAGCTGAAGCACCTGCACGAGGTGTTCGACTTCGTCCTCACCTGCAACCGCCCCACGGTGCTCGCCCAGGGCGGGTTCGAGCGCCTGAACGAGCTGGGACACCTCCAGTTCGAGGACGCCGACGGCAAGACCCAGCCGCTGCTGCTGCCTCGCGAAATCCAGTCGCTCTCCATCACCCGAGGCACCCTCTCCTCCGAGGAGCGCCGCGAAATCGAGAGCCACGTCGAGCACACCTACCGCTTCCTCACCCAGATTCCGTGGACGCGCGCCCTGCGCCGCGTGCCCGAAATCGCCTACGCGCACCACGAGAAGCTCGACGGCACCGGCTACCCGCGCGCCATCCCCGAGCGCACCATCCCCGTCCAGTCGCGGATGATGTCCATCTCCGACATCTACGACGCGCTCACCGCCAGCGACCGGCCCTACAAGAAGGCCGTGCCCCATACCCTCGCGCTCGACATCCTCAAGCGCGAGGCCGACAACGGGCAGTTGGACAAGGAGCTGTTCCACATCTTCGTGGACGCGGAGATTCCCCGCCGCGCACTGCCCAACGCGCCGAAGTAGCAGTCCCATCACGCACGAAGGGGAAGCCCTAACCACGGGCCTCCCCTCACGGTGCTTCGATGAGACTCAGGCCCAAGCCTTCGATTCGACGTCGACTCAGCCTTCGATGGTGTGCAGCCGCAGGCTGTTGATCTTCCCGGGCTGTCCCACGGGCGCGCCGTACACGATGACGATGCGGTCACCCTTGCGACCCAGGCCCCGCGCCACCAGCTCCTCACCCACGCGGCGCACCATCGCCTCGGTGTCCTGGATGGGCTCCAGCACTCGCGGCACCACGCCCCACAGGAGCGCCAGCCGACGACGGACCTCCTGGTTCGGGCTGAAGGCCACAATCGGCACCGACGGCCGATAGTGCGACAACAGCCGCGCCGTCACGCCAGACAGCGTGAACGCGGCAATCAGCGACGCGCCACTCGCCTTCGCCGCCTCGCACGCCACGCGCGCAATCACATCCGGGAAGTGCGTGGGCAATCCCAGCGGCGCGTCGATGTTGCGCAACACCGGCTGCACCCGCTGCGACGACTCCGCCGCCAGGATGATGCGCTCCATCATCTGCACGGACTCAATGGGGAACTTGCCGCTCGCCGTCTCGCCCGAGAGCATCACCGCGTCCGCGCCGTCGAACACCGCGTTGGCCACGTCGCTCGCCTCGGCGCGCGTGGGCCGCGGGTTATCAATCATCGAGTTCAACATCTGCGTTGCCACGATGACCGGCAGGCCGCGCAGGTTCGAACGCCGGATGATGTCCTTCTGGACGGCCGGGACTTCCTCGGGCGGAATCTCCACGCCCAAATCGCCTCGCGCCACCATCACCCCGTCCGTCTTGTCCAGGATGGCGTCCAGCCGGGCAATCGCCTCCGGCTTCTCCAGCTTCGCGATGATGGGCACCGTCCGGCCCACCTCCGCCATCGCCTGCCTCGCCGCGTCCAGGTCCGACGGCTGCCGCACGAAGGACAGCGCGATGAAGTCCACGCCCGCCTTGATGCCGAAGACCAGGTCCTCGCGGTCCTTCGGCGTCAGCGCATCCGCGCGCACCGCCACACCGGGCAGGTTGATGCCCTTGTTGTTCTTCAGCGCGCCGCCGTGGATGACTTCCGTCTTGATGAGCTTCTGCTTGTCCGTGTGCAGGACCTTCAGCTCCAGCAAGCCGTCGTCCAACAGGATGCGGTCGCCCGGATTCACGTCCGCCGCCAGGAACGGGTACGTGGTGGACACGATTTCGTCCGTGCCCGGCACCGTCTCGTCCGTGGTGATGTGGAAGATGCCGCCTTCCTTCAGGTCCGTGCTGCCCTTGGTGAAGCGGCCCGTGCGAATCTTCGGGCCCTGCAAGTCACCGAGGATTCCCACCGCCTTGCGCACCTTCAGCGAGGCCGCGCGCAGCTTGGCGATGTTCTCCGCGTGCTGCTCATGGCTGCCGTGCGAGAAGTTCAATCTCGCGACGTCCATGCCGTTCTCCAGCAGCGCCTCCAACATCTCCTGGCTCTGACTCGCGGGCCCAAGGGTGCAGACAATCTTCGCTCGTCGCATATGGCTCGGGAGGATGGGTGCCCCTCACGAACGCGTCAAGCACGCACCACGCGTCGCTTCGCTCGGTAAAACGGTAAATGAGCCAGCGAGCAACGGAGCCATCAACCGCGCAACAACACGCCCAGATTCTCCCGCTCCCAGCGCAGCGCCGCCGCGTAGTGAGGGTACGTGCGCTCGCGCTCCCGGAAGGCGCGCGGGTGGTGGACCCGACGCCCGCCTCGCCCCGTGCTCGGGAAGAGCTGATGCAGCATCTCGTGGTAGACGATGAACTCCACGAAGAAGGCCGGCACCTCGGGCCTGTCCAGCGCGGGATGGATGCGAATCTCCCGCGTCTGATGGTCGTACACGCCCAGTCGGATGGACTTGCGCCGACGCCTCGGAGGCATCCGTCCCCAGCCGATGCGCGCCTGGATGACGTTCTCGAAAAAAGTGGCGTTGACGTTGTTGTAAAGCGCCGTCAGGTCGAAACAGCGCCCCAACGGGTTGAGGTCCGCGTCGGATTCACGACGCACCTGGCGGATTCGCGGCTGCTGTCCCCGGATGTACTCGTCCAGGAGCACGCCCGCCGTCCGGTGTCCCCGGCCCGCGTAGTCCGCCACCGCGCGGACGATGGACTCCGGCGCGTCCAGGAACATGTGGTGCAGCCGCAGCTGGAGCGCGTTGCCCCCTCGACGGAAGGACACCATGGTGGAGCGGTTGTCCGTCACCGCCAGCTTCACCGGCATCCCCAGCTCCGCGCTCAGCCTCCAGGCCAGGGACTCCGCGCGGGTCCACATCTCCTCACGGGGAGAGGGAACCGTGAGCATGCGCGGTGCTTCTTCCGGAGCCCGATGCCGGGGCGGAGGCGGCCGGAGCTGCGGAACGGGCTCGAGCCGCGGAACAACCTCCGCGACCTCCTTTTCCAGGGCACGAGGCTCCGCGACCGCCGCCGTGGCCCGACTGGCCGCGGAGAGGCCGCGTGGAAACAGGGACATCTGACGGAAAAACTCGGAGGTCACTCGGCGCGCATCGTACCCGGCAACCTCCCGGACTCAAGGCCGCCGGCCTTTGCCCGCCTGCTCTCCGTCAGCCCGTCAACCGCGCCCCACCCCTCCGCGCTGAGGTTCACACTCCGGGGGGAAGTTTCGTCACGGAGCGGGCAACTCGGTGTGACGGGACTTGAGCAGTCGCTCCAGCCGCTCCGCTTCCATGCGCACCACGAAGGTCTTCTCGCGCGTGTACGTCACCTGCCCCGGAGCCCCACCCTTCACCTTCCGCACGAACTTCGCCTGCACGTAGCTCACCTCGCCACGCGGCTCGCCCTTCGCCCCCGAGTGGTGCAGCGCCAGGTGCGCCGCGTCCAGGAGCACCTCCTGCGTGGGCTCCTGCCCCTTCTCCAGGGGAAGCACCACGTGACTGCCCGGCACTCCGCGCGCGTGGAACCACAGGTACCAGGGCCGGGCCACCTTGAAGGTGAGCGTGTCGTTGTCCTCCGAACCCCGCCCCACCCAGATGCGCGAGCCCGCGTGGCCCACGTACTCCTTGAAGGGCTTGCCCTCCGGGGTGGCCTCCCCGCCCACGGGCACGTGCAGCACCTGCGCCTGCGCGAGCAGCATCACCTCGTCCATCCGCTCCACCTGCTCCAGCGACAACTGGGCGTGAGCCACTTCCCGCGCCAGCTCCGCCTCGCGGTGGCGCGCCTGCTCCACGCCTCGCAGCAGCCGGCGGTACTGGTGGAAGTTCCAGTCCGCCTCCTCCTTGGGCGTGCGCTTCGGGTCCAGCTTCACCTGGACCTCCTCCGCGCCGGCCTCGGTGTACTCGGTGAGCGTGACCTCGGTGGCGCCCCGCTTGAGGCGGAAGAGGTTCTGCGCGAGCAGCTCCCCCATCCGACGGTGCTTCTCCGCGTCCGGCCCGCGCCCCGCCTCCGCCCTCACCTTCTCCAGGGTGCGCGAGGAGCGCTTGAGGCGAGCGCGGTACGGCTGCGCCAGTCGGCGGCGGATGGACTCCGCGCGGCTCGCCTGGTCCTTGGCCCCGAGCAGCAGCTCCGCCGCGTGGGAGTAGGGAAGCGTGTCCCCCTCGGCGGGCACCAGCCGCGAGGGTGCGAGGCGCGCCTTGGCCAGCGCGTCCGGAGGCAGCGACTCCGGAGGCGTCCACGCCGCGCCCGCGTAGAGATTGCGCCGGGGACCGAAGCCCTCGCCGGACAACATCAGCACCCGCCCCTGCTCACTCAAGAGGAGCAGTCCGCCCGGAGAGCCCAGCTCCATCACCAGACGACGGCGCACCTCCTCGCGCTCGAAGTCCAGCTCCACCACCCGCTCCGCGTCGCGAAAGCGCGCCGCCAGGAGCTTCGCGCCAGTCAGCTCGTGCCGCAGCCACCGCTGGAAGGGCGCGGGTTCGCCCGGTGTGGGGAAGCGCGTCTCGGCGACGGCCACCCGGGACAGCTCTCCCTCGGCGCACAGACATAAAAGGATGGAGCGCCCGGGGACTCGCAGCTCCAGGTAGGCCAGCCTCGGCAGCGGGCACCAGGCCTTCTGGGCCACCGCTCCCGTCAGCTTCGCCCCCACCTCCGCCACCACCTGCTCCAGCTCCGAGGGACGCAGTGACATGGGCAACCTCCTGTCCGGACAAAAGAAAAACGGCCCGGCGGATTTCGCCGAGCCGTTCACCGGACGTCAAACACCGTCCGCGAATGACGCTTTACTGCTCAGGACTCCGGGGTCGCCGGGGCCGCCGCCGTCTTGGCCTTGCTCGCGCGCTTGCGGGCAGGGGCCTTCTTGGTGGCCTTACGAGCAGTCGTCTTCTTCGCCGCCGCCTTCTTCGCGGTCTTGCCAGCCGTCTTGCGGGTGGTCGTCTTCTTCGCGGCGGTCTTCTTCTTCGCGGCGGTCTTCTTCTTAGCGGCCATCAGAACCCTCCATGTAATTGGCCCCAGTGAACCGAGGGCCTGCACTCTTCTTTTGATGGAGTGAGTGCTTGAAGTGAATGGTACGGGCGACACACCAGTGTGTCAACGCATGGTGATGTATTGCATCGCGCGGCGAGGCCGATTTTTCGGCATCGGGCGGTGCCGGAGGTCGCGAAAGGCGCTTCGAGGACACTTCCGAAGCGACGCGCGAAAACGCGCGCGAGGCCGAATTCTAGGCTCCGGACGCGACGGAGCCGTTCGCGGCGCGCGCCTCGCGAGCGCACTGTCGGCTGCCGCGCACTGGCCTTCGCGGCACTCCGAACTTTTCGCGATGGAGGGTCGCGTCTACGGTGCGCGGCCACGATGAGGACCTCCGAGATGACCTTCCCCGCGGACTTCACCTTCGGCGTCGCGACCTCCGCGTACCAGGTGGAGGGCGGCATCGAGAACGACTGGGCCGAGTGGGAGCGCGCGGGAAAATTGAAGGAGCCCCACGCCCGTTGCGGGCGAGCGGTGGACCACTGGCACCGCTACGAGGAGGACTACGCGCTGGCCCGCGCCGTGGGCGCCACCGCCTTCCGAATCTCCCTCGAGTGGGCGCGAATCGAGCCGGAGCGCGGGAGGTTCGACGAGGCCGCGCTGGAGGCATACCGGGAGCGGCTCCTGAAGATGAAGGCCCAGGGCCTGCGGCCGGTGGTGACGCTCCACCACTTCACCCATCCGACATGGTTCCACCGGGAGACGCCGTGGCACTCGCCCGAGAGCGTGGAGGTCTTCCGCCGCTATTCCCGCCGGTGCGCCGCGTTGCTGGAGGGCCTGGACGCGCTCGTCATCTCCTTCAACGAGCCGATGGTGCTGCTCTTGGGCGGCTACCTCCAGGGCGCCATCCCCCCGGGCATCGCCGACGGGGCGCTCACCATGAGGGCGCTGGAGAACATGGTCCGCTCCCACGCGGCGGCGAGGCGGGAGCTGCTGGAGCGCCTGGGCCGGGTGGAGCTGGGCATCTCCCAGAACATGCTCGCCTTCGCGCCGGACCGCTGGTGGAACCCGCTGGACCGCGCCCTCGTGCGGCTGGCCTCGCCCGCCTACAACCACGCCTTCCACGAGGCGCTCTCCACGGGGAAGCTCCGGGTGAACATGCCCGGGGTGGCCACCACCCGCGCCGACATCCCCGAGGCCCGGGACTCGGTGGAGTTCATCGGGGTGAACTACTACAGCCGCGCGCACCTGCGCTTCGTGCCGCGCCCGCCCTTCATCGAGTTCAAGTACCGCGACACCCGGGGCCGGGGCCTCACCGACATCGGCTGGGAGGACTGGCCCGAGGGCTTCCTCCAGACGCTGCGCGACGTGAAGCGCTACGGCAAGCCGGTGTGGATTACGGAGAACGGCATCGATGACCGCGCGGGCGCCCGCCGTCCCCACTACCTGCACTCCCACCTCTCCCAGGTGCTGGCCGCCCGGGCCCAGGGCGTGGACGTGCGCGGCTACCTCTATTGGAGCCTGCTCGACAACTTCGAGTGGCTGGAGGGCTGGGGCCCGCGCTTCGGCCTCTACCACGTCGACTTCGACACGCTGGAGCGGCGCCCCACCCCCGCCTGCGACTACTTCCGCGCGGTCGCCACCGGCCGCGTGCTCGTGCCGCCCGGTGCGTCCCTTTAGGAACTTCCGCGCCCCTCGGGTGAGAACCCGTGGGGCGCGAAGTCGTCAACCGAGCGCCGCGCGGTAGTCGACGTCCTGCTCCTCGGATGAGTCCCCGGAGCGGTCCGAGTCGGCGGCGGAGAAGAAGGCGCGCACGGCGTCCGCCACCGCTTCCGGTGCATCCAGGGTGTTGGCGCGCGCACGGAAGGCGGCGGCGCCCGCGAGGCCATGGGCGTACCAGCCCAGGTGTCGGCGGAAGGAGCGCACGGCGCCGAGCGGGTCCCCCACGAAGGCCAGGTGCGCGTGGAAGTGCTCCAGCACCAGGGCGCACCGCTCCTCGGGCGAAGGCGCGTCCCCGCCCGCGAGCTCGCGAAATATCCACGGGTTGCCCAGGGCCGCGCGGCCAATCATCACGTAGTCGCAGCCGGTCGTCTCCAGCATGCGCCGCGCGTCCTCGGGCGTGCGCACATCCCCGTTGCCGAACAGGGGCAGCTCCGGGAAGTGGCGCTTCAAGTCGGTGATGACGCTCCAGTCCGCCTGCCCCGAGTAGCCCTGCTCCCGGGTGCGAGGGTGGATGGCCAGCCCCGCGCAGCCGGCCTCCTGGAGCGCGGCGGCCATCTGGAGGTAGTTGCGCGTCCTGGCGTCCCAGCCCGAGCGAATCTTGCAGGTGACGGGCAGGCCCGAGGCCTCGCGCATCGCCCGGACGATGGCGGCGGCGCGCTCCGGGTCGCTCAAGAGCGCGCTGCCCGCCCCGTTCTTCGTCACCTTCTTCACCGGGCAGCCCATGTTGATGTCCAGCATCTGCGCCCCATGGGACTTGCCGACCGCGGCCGCGAGGCCCATGGCCTCCGGGTCGCCTCCATAGAGCTGGAGCGAGTAGGGCTTCTCCACCTCCGCGTCGAAGCGCAGGTACATGAGGGTGCGCTGGTTGGCCCGCATCAACCCCTGGGAGCTGACGAGCTCGGTGGGGCACAGGGCGGCGCCCATGCGGAAGGCGAGCACCCGGAAGGGCATCTCGGACACCCCGGCCATGGGGGCGAGGACAAAAGGATTCGGGAGGGAATAAGGGCCGAGTCGCAGCATGGGGCTTCTGGGAACCTACCGAAATGAAGAGGAAGCGGTTGCGGGATGTGCGCTACGGACTGCGCATCCGCGCCTCAACGGTTAAGGTCCGTGCCCATGTTCCGCTTTCGCCTCGGGAGCATTCCCGTCGACGTCCACCCCAGCCACCTGCTGGTCTCCGCCGTGCTCGCCTACAGCTCGGTCCGCGCCTCGCAGGACGGCTGGCCCTTCCGCCAGGTGTCCGAGGCGCCCGCCCTGGGCCAGGCCAGTGCCATGGTGGTGTTCGTCCTGTCGTGGATGCTCATTGTCTTCGTGTCCGTGCTGGTCCACGAACTGGGCCACGCCCTGGCCAGCCGCCTCTTCGGCTACCACCCGAGCATCGCGCTCGTCTGGCTGGGCGGGCACACCCTGCCCACGGACATGCCGGGCCCGCTTCCATGGAAGAGGGATTTGGTCATCACCGTGGCGGGGCCCCTCTTCGGGCTGCTGCTCGGCGTGGTGAGCCTGGTGGGCTACCTGGTCTTCAACGGGCACTCCCCCGCGCTGGACTTCTTCCTGCGCACCTTCGCCGGCGCCAACTTCATCTGGGCCATCTTCAACCTGCTGCCCGTGCTGCCGCTGGACGGTGGGCGGCTGGTCTCCACGCTGGCCACCCGGGTGCTCGGCCCCCGGCGGGGACTGCTCGCGTCCCAGGGCCTGGCGCTGCTGGTGTGCGTGGCCGTGGTCGTCTACAGCCTGAACATCGGGTGGCTCTTCCCCGCCATCTTCTTCGCCATGTACGGCGTCCAGGCGTTCCGCACCGTGGCGGAGGCCCTGAGCTCCGGAGGCAACGCCCCGCGCGTCGGTGGCCCAGGCTCGCTGGACAGCCCCGTGGCGGGGAAGCTTCGCGAGGCGAAAATCGCGCTGGATGCGGGCCGGCTGGATGACGCACGCCGGCTGGGCGCCGCGGTGCTGGAGGGCGGCGACGGCCTCACCCCCGAGCTGGCCAGCCACGCCCACCACCTGCTCGGCTGGGTGGCGCTGAAGGAAGGCCAGGGCCGGCAGGCGCTGGACCACTTCTCCCAGGTGCAGGGGCTCCAGGTGGAGCCGCATGCGGTGGCCGCGTCCTTCTCCCTCGTCGGTGACGACGCGCGCGCGCTGGATTGGTGGAAGCAGGCCTGGCAGACGTCCTCGGACCGCACGGTGATGCACGAGTACGCCGGGACGTTGATCCGCCTGGGCCGGACGCCGGAGGCCCTGAAGCTGCCCGGCGTGGAAGCCGCCGCGGCGTTCAGCTGCGCGGAGCGCGTGCTCTTCATCCGAGGCGTCTATTCGGAGGCCGCCGCGATGGGCGAGGCCGCGCTGGAGCACGCCCCGAGCGCCAGCATCGCCTACGACGCCGCGTGCGCTTATGCCAAGGCGCGCAACGTGCCCGACGCGGTGCGCCTGCTGCGCCGGGCCAGCGAGCTGGGATTCAAGGACGGGGCCTATGCCGCCTCGGACGCGGACCTGGCGCCCCTGCATGGCCACCCCGCTTTCGAGGAGTGGTTGACGGAGCTGCGGCAATCCGCCGCCTCCTGACAGAGCGATGACAGGAGGGGGTGTTGATGCGGGACGAGGCTGCGCACCTTCGGGCGCGCTCCTGCTCCAGCTCAAGAGGCTCCCTTGCAGACTTCCTCTCCTGCTCCCGCCCTGCCCTCGGACAACGAGCGCCTGAACTGGCTGTCGTCCATCCCCTTCTTCGCCGTCCACATCATGTGCCTCTTCGCCTTCTCTGTCGGGGCGAAGCCAGTGGACGTGGCGGTCTGTGTGGGGCTGTACATCCTGCGCATGTGGGGAATCACGGTGGGCTTCCACCGCTACTTCTCCCACCGGGCCTTCAAGACGGGGCGCGTCTTCCAGTTCATCCTCGCGCTGGTGGGCACCCTGTCGACGCAGAAGGGCGTGTTGTGGTGGGCGGCCAACCATCGCCACCACCACCGGACGTCGGACCAGGCGGACGACATCCACTCGCCGGTGCAGAAGGGCTTCTGGTTCAGCCACGTGGGCTGGATTCTGTGTGACAAGTACGGGCCCACGCGCATGGAGGGCATCAAGGACTTCGCGCGCTTCCCGGAGCTGGTGTGGCTCAACCGCTTCCACCTGGTGCCGCCCGTCCTGCTGGCGGTGGCGCTCTACTTCATCGGCGGCTTCTCCATGCTGGTGTGGGGCTTCTTCGTCAGCACCACCCTCTTGTGGCACGGGACGTTCACCATCAACTCCCTGAGCCACATCTTCGGCAAGCGCCGCTACAAGACGACGGACACCAGCCGCAACAACTGGCTCCTGGCGCTCATCACCCTCGGCGAGGGCTGGCACAACAACCACCACTACCACCAGAACACCGCCAACCAGGGCTGGTTCTGGTGGGAGGTGGACCTGAGCTTCTACTCGTTGAAGGTCCTCTCCTGGTTCAAGGTCGTGGAGGGCCTGCGGCTGCCCTCCGACTCGGTCAGGTACGCGTACAGGAAGTACTCGGCGGAGGACCGCGCGGCGCTGGCCACGCCCACCCGCTTCTTCGGCGCGGGAGGCGCGCGCGCGCAATTGGTCGCCGCCAGGACGGCCGCCGAGGGCAAGGTTCGCGAGGCGCTGGCCGCCGCCGCGGATCACCTGCCCTCCTCCGCACCCACACCGCAGCCCATGCTCAAGCAGTGACGATGGCGGGGCCGAGGCACACCCACCCTGGGTCTCATGCAACCGGCTAGAGTGCCGCGCGCGTGTCACCGCCTTCATCGATGAAACCAGCCTCCGCGCCCGTGCGTACCGGAGACGACTCGGTGCGCACTTCCGTCGCACCCGAGTCCGACGAGGTGCTGATGGCGCGGTTTTGTGAAGGGCAGGCTCCGGCGTTCGACGCGCTCTTCCAGCGTCACTCCCGACAGGTGCGCGGATACCTCACCCGCCTGACGGGCAGCGCGTCCACCGCCGAGGACCTGGTGCAGCTCACCTTCATGTCCCTGGTCCGCTCGCGAGGGCGCTTCCAGGTGGGCTCCCGCTTCAAGCCGTGGCTGTATGCCATCGCCACCAATGCCGCGCGCGACTCCCAGCGCCGGGGCCGTCGCACCGAGGAGCTGACGGCCGAGGGGGAACTGCCCACGGGCATCGCCGACGAGAGCCCCGCGCCCCGAGACGTGGGCCTGGAGCGCGCGGTGCGACAGGCGCTCGACATGCTCCCCGAGGGCCAGCGCATCCCCATCCTCCTGCACCGCTTCGAGGGCATGGGCTTCGCCGAAATCGCCGACACCCTGGGCCTCACCGAGAGCGCGGTGAAGGTCCGGGCCCATCGAGGCTATGAGCGACTGCGCGAGCTGCTCGCCACCCTGCGCACGGAGACCTTGGAATGACCCCGGAGTGTTCACGGGTGATGGACTGTCTGGGCGAGGCCCTGCCCCCGGAGCTGACGAAGCACGTGGCGTCCTGTGAGGACTGCCAGGTGGTGACGGGCGGCTTCGACCTCCTCGGCGGTCCGAGTCACGCCACGGCGTCGACGCTCCCCACGGCCTCCGCCTCCTCCGAGGATGACGAGCAGACGCTGCCCGGCCACGACACCGCGCGACGCTTCGCCCTGGAAACCCTGGCGAAGCAGCCCATGGCGCGTCCCTGGTGGCACGGGCTGGCCCTGCTGGTGGGCGTCCACGCGGCGATGGTGGGCGTGGGGCTGACCCTGCTGAGCCGCCGAGGCGGATGGGTGGGCAACGCGTCCCCGCCGGGACTGGTGGTGGGCGTGGGAGTCGTCATCCTCGCGCTGCTCGGCGCGGGCGCCTTTGTCGCGCTGTCGCCCCGCCGTCGGGTGGTGCCCTGGGCGGGAGTCCTCGCCTTCGCTGGAGCCCTGGGCGTCACCGTAGTGCTCACCGGGTCCGGACAGCAGGGCCGGGCATTGCTGGCCGGCGTCCTCGGCTGCGCGGGCACGGAGCTGGCGGTGACGGTGGTGCCGCTGGCCGTCACACTGGCGCTGCTGAGCCGCTCCGCCTACCACCCCGCGCGAGCGCTGGCCGCCGGGCTGTCCGCCGGCTCGGTCAGCCTGCTCGTCCTCCACGTGCATTGCCCCGACGGGACAGCGGCCCACCTGCTCTGGGGCCATGTGGTGCCCTGGCTGGGGCTCGCGGGAATCGCCGTGCTGCTGCGCTCGCTACTGCCCACGCGCAGCTACGCCCCCTGAAGACAGGCCACCCGCCGCCCTCCCGCTCGCCCCCTCGCGCCGTGTGGCCGCGAGGAGTGCCACCGGCCCGACAGGCCGCTCTCGAACGTTGAAGCTTCCCCGTTCGGGATGGGTTAGTGGGAGGACCAATGAATGTCGATGAACCTCCCTCTGGGGTGATGCCCCAGCGCGCGGTGTGGGTCCGCGCTCGGGAGCACTTGAGCCGATTCACGCACGCGGCGCTTCAAGCCTCCAACCGCCTGCGACTGCCCGGTCCGTCGGTGCTGCCCGTGGCGGGCGCGGTGGTGGGGCTCTACAGCGGCCTGGCCGCGGGCATCTTCTCCAACCTGATTGGCCTGGTGAGCGGGCTGACGTTCGGCGCGGCGGAGCTGGCGCACACGCTGCGCCGCAGCCAGTTGCTGACGTTGATGGACGCGTTCGGCTCGGCGCGGTGGCATCTGGAGTACGCCATCGTCGGGGCGCCGCTGGCGCTCGGCGCGCTGCTGCTGGCGCGGGTCATCGAGCCCGGAGGTCCTCGGGACGAGGTGAAGCGACGGCTGCGCCTGCTGGCGCTGCTGACGCTGGGCGCGCTGTCGCTCTACTACCCACTGGTGGCGCTGGCCGCGCTCAACAGCGTCTTCGGTCATCCCCACGCCCTGGCGGAGGCGATTCCGCTCCTGCCCTGGTGGCTGATGCTGCTGGCCCCCACCCTGGGCGGCGTGGCGGTGGGACGGCTGCTCCGGGACAGGCCGGAGACGCATGGCCACGGCGTCCCCGAGGTCGTCCGAGCGGTGAAAAGTGGCGCAAACGTGGTGCCCGCGGACCGGGGCCTGTTGAAGCTGGTGGCGTCCGCCATCACCATCGGCAGCGGCGGTTCGGCGGGCCGCGAGGGCCCCATCGTCTATGGCGGCGCGGCGTTCGCCTCCAGCGTGGGCCGGGTGCTCGGTTTCAGCCGCAGGGAGCTGTCCATCCTCCTGGCGTGCGGCGCGGGCGCGGGCATCTCCGCGTCGTTCAACGCCCCCATCGCCGGCGCGGTGTTCGCGATGGAAATCATCCTCCGCGAGTTCGAGCTGCGCGTCTTCTCGCCCATCATCCTGGCCAGCGTGGCGGGCACGCTGGTGAGCCAGGGTGTGCTGGGCGAGGCGCCCATGCTGCGCAGCGTGCCGTACGAGCTGGTGAGCGGCTCGGAAGTCCTGGCGTACGCGGTGCTGGGCATCGGCTGCGGCCTGCTGGCCTTCACCTTCGTGAAGATGCTGCACGGGGTGGAGCACTTCTTCCAGGGGCACATGGGAGGGAGGCTGTCGCCGTGGCTGGGCCGCAAGTCGCTGCCGTTCCGCGCGGGCCTGGGCGGGCTGTGCGCGGGGCTGATGGCCTTCGTCAGCCCCACGGTGTGGGGCAGCGGGCACGACTTCATCAACCTGGCGGCGGTGGGAAAGCTGCCCTTCTTCTTCCTCGTCACCGCCTGCGTGTTGAAGCTGGTGGCGACGGCCATCACCATCGGCTCGGGGGGCTCGGGCGGGACGTTCTTCCCCGCGGCCGTCATCGGCGCCATGGCGGGTGGAGCGTTCGGCACGCTGGTGCACTACTTCTTCCCGGCCAGCACCGGCCCCAGCGGGGCGTATGCGCTGGTGGGCATGGGCGGCGCGGTGGCGGCGCTCAACCGGGGTCCGCTCACCGGGATGATGATGATGTACGAGCTGAGCGGGAACCACGACATCATCCTCCCGCTGATGGTGACGTGCACCATCGCCTCCGCGCTGTGCCACTACCTCATCGAGCGCAACGCGCCCAAGGCCCCCAGCGACACGGACCTGCTGGAGAGCACGCCCGTGCAAGCGCTGATGGAGCACGTGGCGCCCGTGCCCGCGGGCCTGCCGATGCGGCCCCTGGCGGACCTGCTGCTCACCTCCGAGACGGGCGCGCTGCCGGTGCTGGACACCCACGGCGAGGTCTACGGCATCGTCCAGGTGGAGCAGCTGCGCGAGGTGTGGCGCGACGAGGCCATGTACCCGCTGCTGGTGGCCAGCGACCTGGCGCGCAAGCTGCCGCTCCTGGCGCCCAATGCCGACCTGGCCCAGGCGCTGCGCATCATGGACCAGGAGGACGTGGACTCCCTGCCCGTCGCCGCTCCCGAGGGCATCGCCACCCGGGGACTGCTGACGCGCGCCGCGGTAAGGCGCTTCCTCTTCGCCCAGCACGCCAAGGCCCATGCGCGCGGCGACAGCCCCGTCAGCGTCACCGAGGTGACGCACTGACGTGCGGGGCCTGGGGTCCGGGACACCCCCCTTTTACGAGGAAGGCTCGTCCTGTTCGTGGCGCATGGGATGGGACATGCTGGGCGCCCGGAGGCGTCCGTGGAGCTACTCCGTGCGAGTCCAGCCGAGCACCCACTGCTGCGAAACCTGTACCCGCTCTACCTGCACGACTTGAGCGAGTTCGGGGTGGAGTACCGCCTGGACCCACAGGGGCAGTGGGTGCCCAACTTCCTGCCCACGTGGCTCGCGGCCTCGGACGAGGTCCATCCGCTGCTGCTGCGCTGGGAGGGCCGCACGGTGGGCTTCGCCTTCGTGGCGCAGGCCCCCTTCCCGTACATGACTCCCGGGCGCGACTTCCGGATGAGTGAGTTCTTCATCCTGCGCGGCGAGCGGGGCTACGGCCTGGGACGGCGCGCGGCCATGGCCGTGTTCGACCGCTTCCGGGGCCTGTGGGAGGTGTCCCAATTGCCCGCCAACCACGCGGCCACCTCGTTCTGGAGGAAGGTCATCCGCGAGTACACCGGCGGCCAGTTCGAGGACAGCTACGTGGAGGACTCCCCGGCCCAGCTCTTCGACAACCGGGGACTGCCACCCCTTCGCCTTGGACCGCCCACGACGCGATAGCCGGGTGCGCGCTACGGCTTCGCCTCGGGAGCCGGCGACGGCTCCTTCGTGGCGGGCGGCGTCGCGGGCTTGCCCTGCGAGCACGAGGTGATGGCGCCCGCCGGGTCGATGGCGTCACCGCCGGAGTCCACCTTGAGGACCTTGCGCCCCTCGCCGACGACGAAGGTGTAGCGCTTGGACACCGTCACCAGCGGCATCTTCACGTCGTAGGACTCGACGACCTTGCCGTCCGGGTCCGGGATGAAGGGGAACGGCGCCTTCAGCTCCGCCTTGAAGCGCTTGAGCGTCTCCGCGTCGTCCGTGCTGAAGGCCAGCACGCGCCCCTGCAGCTTCTCGATGTCCGAGTGCCGGGCCGTGTACGCCTTGAGTTCCTTCGTGCACCCTCCCGTGAAGGCCTTGGGGAAGAAGGCGACGATGACGGGCCCCTGCTTCACCAGCTCCGACAGGATGTAGACCTTGCCGTCCGTGTCCTTCACGGTGAAGTCCGGGGCGGTGTCGCCCACGTTGGGGATGGCGGCGACCAGAAGCCCTGCGAGCAGTACGGGAGCGAGCATGCCGGGGATTTGAGCGGACCCGCCCCTCCCAGGCAAGCGACGCCCTCGCTACTTCGACTCGGCCATGCGCGCCCACACGGCCGCCGCGGCCTCGCGCGCCTGCTCGGCCACCACGGAGGGGTTCACGGACAGCGGGCGGCGCGCCCACATGCGCCACACCCCATCCACCATCACCGCCTCCACGTGCCGGCTGCCCAGGCCGAACACCACGTGCCACGCCAGGTTCTCCGCCGTCAGCGGCGTGGCCGGCAGGTAGTCGAGCACCAACAGGTCCGCCAGCGCTCCTTCCCGCATCGGCCCCAGCGGCACCCCGAAGTGCTGCGACACCAACCGATGCCCGTTCGCCAGGTAGCGCAGCACGTCGATGGGCTGCCCCGCCTCGCGCGAGCGCAGATACGCCGCCTGCGCCTCCGCGAACAGGTCCGCCGACACGCCATCCGCACCCAGCGTCGCGCGCGCGCCGAACTTCAGCGCCGGCGCATACCCCACCTCCAACCCCTGGTTGGCGCGCGGCGTGTGGACAATCCACGCCCCCGTCGCAATCACCTGCGCCAGGTCCGCCCACGCCAGGTGCCCCACGTGCGCCAGTTGGCTCCGAGGCGACAACAGCCCCGCGTCCAGGAGCCGTGGCACCGGCGAGGCCCCATGCCGCTCGTTCGACAGCCGCTCGTCCAGCGGGTCCTCCGCGAGCGGCAGGTGCAGGCCGGTGTTCGCCGCCTTCAGCGCCTCGGCGAGCCCCTGGAGCGCGTCCTGCCCCAGCGTGAAACAAGGCCCCGCGCCCACCTGGCCCCGGAATCTCCCCTTCGCCTTCTGCGCGAAGCCCACCGTCTCTTCCAATCCCTCTTCGCGCCCCACCGCTCCGCTGCGGTCCGACACCGCGTAGGCGAGCACGCCGCGCACCCCCACCTCGTGGAGACCTCGCGCCAGCCGCACCAGCGAGCCCGACACCGCCTTGGGCGAGGAGTGCAGGGTGCACACCGTCGTCGTGCCGCACTGGAGCGCCTCCAGGCCGCCCGCGCACCCCGCCACCTGGACGGCGTCCAAGTCCAGCGCGTCCTCGTAGGGCCAGAGCACCTTCTCCAGGATGTCCTGGTAGGTCTCCATCGCCGTGTTCGGCATGCCTCGACCCAGGACGGCGTGCAGCCGGTGGTGCGCGCTGACCAGCCCCGGGAAGACGAGCTTGCCGGAGAGGGCCACCACCTCGTCGTCGGCCTCGGGCGTCAGGTCCGGCCCGCGCGCCACGATGCGCTCTCCTTCGACGCGCAAGTCCACGCGTTCCACCACCGCGGGCTCCAGCTCGACGACGTAACCACCCTTGAGGACGGTGCCCAACATCCCTCCGAGGAACGAAGAACGAAGAACGAAGCGCGTGGCGGGTCAGCGCGGCGCGAGGTTAGCACTCCACCCGACCCATCGCGCGAGCCTGCAGATGGCGCGCCCACACCCCGCGTAAGGCCCACCGCACCCCGCGCGACGTGGCGGTGCGCAGCGGGGCCCCGGAGCGTCACGGGGTCGAACCCACCCCGGAGCACCTCACCGCCACCACCGCGCCAGGGCCCGCCCACGCCCTCCATGCGGGCACGTCCATGGGCTTCCGCGATGGCGAGGGTGATGCGGCGGCCGTGGTGGAAACCCACACCTGGCCAAAGGCCCGCGAGCCACGGTGGCGCATGCGCCGGGCGGCCGAGTTCGGGACGGAGACGGGCAGGCTTCCCCCCTCGAACTTCTGAGGGGGGACGCGGGGCGGCTCTGCACATAGACTGGCGCCATCTTGGAGTCGGGTCCGAACACCTATTGGGTCGGTCGCTATCGGCTGTCCGCGCGTATCGCGACGGGCGGCATGGCCGAGGTGTACCTGGGGCGCCGCTTCGAGGATGACGGCGCCCGCGGGCCCGCGGTGGCGGTGAAGCGGCTGATGCCGCACCTGGCCTCGGACCGGCGCGTGGTGCAGATGTTCCTCAACGAGGCGCGCATCACCGCGCAGGTGCGCCACCCCAACGTCGTCTCCATCCTCGAATTGGGCATGGAGGGCACCGAGCCCTTCATCGCGATGGAATTGCTGGAGGGCCGCTCCTTCGCGGAGCTGCGCCAGGAGGCCGCGGAGCGGGGCCAGCGCGTGCCGCTGGGCATCACCCTGCGCGTGCTGGTGGAGGCCTGCCGGGGCCTGGACGCGGCCCACCGCGCCGTGGACGAAGCGGGGCGGCCGCTGCGCATCGTCCACCGCGACTTCACCCCGGACAACATCCATGTGGGTGTGAATGGCGCGGTGAAGGTCATCGACTTCGGCATCGCCAAGGCGGACGCGCTCGGTGCGGGCACGGAGCCCGGCGTCCTCAAGGGCAAGTTCTTCTACATGTCGCCGGAGATGATCGCCGGCAAGCCGGTGGACCACCGCGCGGACCTCTTCGCCGCGGGCGTCATGTTGTACGAGCAACTCTGTGGCCGCAGGCCCTTCACCGGCATGACGGCCGAGGAGGTGCTGGGCCGCATCGCGGAGGGGCGCGCCCGGCCTCCCACCGCGTTCGACCCGTCCGTCCCCGCCGCGCTGGAATTGGTGTGCCTCACCGCGCTCCAGAGAGACCCGGCCGCGCGCTTCGACAGCCTCGAGTCCTTCATCGACGCCATCGAGGCCATTGGAGGCCAGGCCGAGGTCGCCACCGGGGAGCAGGTGGCCGCGTACGTGGACACCCTCTTCCCACCGGACCGGGACCCGAAGCGACAGGCCCTGCGCCGCGCGCGGATGGCCGACCCGTCCCATGGCGGCACGCCGCCGATTCCTCGCGCCTTCGACCCCAACGCCGCGCCCCACAACGCCATGACGGTGCCGGCCGCGTGGCCCAAGGTCTTCCTGCCCGACGTGGGCGCCACCCTCCACGGCGGCGAGCCCCCGGACTCCGTGCGCCCGCCCACGCCCACGTCCCCGGGCTCCACCGAGGCCGCCACCGTCACCGGCTTCCGCGCCAGCTCTCCGGGCGTGGTGCCGCCGTCTCGACCTGGCTCCGCGACGGACTCGACGCCCCCCGCGCGCAACCCGACGGACTCGACGCCGCCCACGCGCAACGACTCCGGCATCACCCAGGGCGGCCCTCGACGTCGCTCGCGGTGGGGCCTCGTGCTGGGCGGAGTGCTCGGACTCGCGGCGCTCGGCGCCGGAGGCACGTGGTACCTGACGCGCACGGAGTCGTCTCCGACGGAGCGGCTGGCGAAGGCACAGGCCGCCGACGCGCCCACCGCGAAGGTTTCGCTGCTCTCCGGCCTGGGCGAGGACACTCGCGCCACCGCCGAGGAGCTGGCCCAGGCGGGGACGGTGCTGCTGACCGCGGGCGCACACTTCAAGGCGCTGGAGCTGGCGGAGGCCTACGTCGCGCGCTTTCCGAAGGACGTGGAGGCGCACCTGCTCGCGGCCCGGGCGGCGACGGAGCTGAACCGGGGCAAGCGGGCCGAGCGCGCGTTGGACGAGGCCCTCACGCTGGCGCCCAAGGACCTGCGCCCCTCGCTGATGCTGGCGGACCTGCGCGAGCGCCAGGGCGACCTGCCCGGCGCGGTGGCGGCGCTGGCGAAGGCGTATGCCCAGAAGCCGGGGGTGGCGCGGGTGGCGCCTCGCTACGGGCGGATGCTGTCGCAGAATGGCCGGCTGGACGAGGCCGCCTCGGTGCTGTCCGCCTGGACGCGGGAGCATGACGACGCGGCCAGCCTGGCGGAGCTCGGCTTCGTGCGCTTCCGGCAGGAGCGCGTGGACGAGGCCGCCGCGCTGCTCAAGCGCGCGTTGCGCAAGGACGGCAAGCTGGCCGTGGCTCACTACTACCTGGGGGCCGTCCTCTTCCGTCAGGGCGACAGCACGGGCGCCGAGCGCGCCTATCGGGAGGCGGACAGGCTGGCCCCGGAGGACCCTCGAGCCCTGGCGGCGCGATGCCAGCTCCATGCCCATGGTGGCAATGAGACGGCCGTCGCCGAGGTGAAGCGTACGCTGGAGGAACGATTCCCCGAACGGGCGAACGTCCTCGCGGCAGAGTGCAAGGCGGGGAATTAGCTTCCCGCCCATGCGCCTCGTGCTCGTCGCCCTCATCCTGGGGGCGCTCGGCTGTTCATCCTCCCTTGCCTCGCGCCCGGAAGACCCGGGCGACACCGGCCCCGAGCCCTCCAACGAGGAGCCCTCCGTCCCGGAGCGCGCGTCCTGCACCGGACTCTCAGAAGGGCCCGGCACCCACGAATGGACAGTGAGCCACGCCGGACGGGCGCGGACCTACCGCGTCCACGTGCCCCCCGGCTACGACGCCACGCGGCCCACGCCCACGGTGGTGGCCTTCCATGGCTTTGGCTCGAACCCCGAGCAGTTGGAGGTCCAGACGGGCCTGTCGACGCTCGCGGACACGGAGGGCTTCCTCGTCGTGTACCCGCGCGGGCTGAGCGCCCAGGAGATTTCCGGCGGCACCTCTCCCCCGCGAGACAACACCCGGGGCTGGAACGCGGGGGCGTGCTGTGGGACGGCCCAGATGTCCAACATCGACGACGTGGGCTTCGTGGACGCGCTCCTGGCGGACCTGGACACCCGCGTGTGCGTGGACCCGCGCCGCACCTTCGCCACGGGCTTCTCCAACGGCGGCTTCTTCTCCTACCGGCTGGCCTGTGAGCGCGCGGGGCGCTTCGCCGCCGTGGCGCCCGTCTCCGGAATGTCGCCCCTGAATGGGTGCCGCCCCTCCCGCCCGGTGCCCGTGCTGCATATCCATGGCACGGCGGACACCGTCATCCTCTACGAGGGCGGCAACAACATCCCCTTCGGCCGCGCCTACCCCTCGGCCGAGGACTCCGTCCGGAGCCAGGCGGAGCGCAATGGCTGCGGCGGCGCGGTGGTGGAGACGTACCGCCAGGGGGACAGCACTTGTAGCGCCTTCACCGGATGTTCTCCGGAGAACGCCACCGCGTCGCTCTGCACCGTGCGGGGCGGCGGACACACCTGGCCTGGCAGTCCGGTCAGCGCGGGCAACCCCACGCAGGACCTGAACGCCACGCTCGAGGCCTGGCGCTTCTTCCAAACCCGGCCTCGGCCCTGAAGCGCAGGAGAGTTCTTCGTGAGCACACGCGCCCTCATCATCAACGCCGACGACCTGGGGTATGACCCCGCCGTCACCCGAGGCATCCTCCAGGCCATGCGCGACGGCATCGTCTCGTCGGCCTCCCTCCTGGTGAACACCCCGTTCTCCGAGGCCTCCGCCCACGAAGCCGAGGGCCTGTCGCTGGGACTGCACCTGAACCTGGCCCGAGGCACCCCGGTGGGGAGCGACTTCCCGCGCGAGCTGCTCGGGGCCAATGGGAACTTCGTGGAGTCGCGCGCCGCCAGCATGCCCGCCGAGGTCGTGGAGGCGGAGACCCGCGCGCAGCTCGAGCGCTTCACGGCGCTGACGGGGCGTCCCGCGACCCATGTGGACGTGCACATGCACCTGCACCTGCAGCCCACCGTGCTGGAGGGACTGTCCCGCGTCGCGAGGGAGAAGAAGCTGCCGGTGCGCTCCATCGACTCCATCATGCGCCACGCGCTCAAGGCGCAGGGCATCCCCACCAACACCCACTTCCTGGGCGACACGGGCTCGGATGCGTACTGGACGCTGGAGCGCCTGGAGGCGGAGCTGGTGTCGCTGCCCTCCGAGGGCATCATCGAGTTGATGTGCCACCCGGGCTACCGGCCGGAGACGGTGAAGAGCGGCTACGGCGCGCAGCGCGAGGTGGAGCTGGCCACCTTCCAGAACCCTCGTGCGCGAGAGACCCTGTCGCGCCTGGGAATCACTCCCGTGGACTACCGGGTCCTCACGCCCGCGAGCTGACGGCCTCTTCGCCGCGCGCGCCTAGAGTCGGGGGCCGAAGCCCACGAGCGGCGGCGAATCGCCCACGGCGGGCGTCCCCCCGGAGGGCCTGCGCCGCTCCCGCGTGAGCACGTTGCGCACGCGCGCCACCAGCTCATCGGCGACGTACGGCCGCGTGCACAGGGACGTCTCCTCCTGCGCCCACCACGGCCGCGCATCGCCAGCCAGGAGGATGGGCACCGGCCGCGCGCGCGGCAGCGTGGCGAAGGTCTCCAGGAACAGCCCCGCCTTCCCATGCGTGACGGAGGTGGAAAGCACGATGAGGTCCACCGGCAGGTGCGTGGCCCGCCGCAGCGCCTCCGCGCCGTCCCGCGTCGTGAGCACCTCGAACCCCTCCGCGCACAACACGCGCTCGGCCAGGGCCTCCTGCGCGGAGTCCTCGTCGAGCAGCAACACCCGCCGGGGCAGCCGCTTCACCTCGTGCGACGGCATGCGCGGCAGGCTCATCGTGAAGGTGCTGCCATGGCCCTCCGCGCTCGCCAGCGACAGCGAGCCCCCGTGCAGCCGCGCGATGGAGTGGCTGATGAACAGCCCCAGCCCCAGGCCTCCGAAGTTGCGGTGCGACACGTTGCGCGCCCGGTAGAAGCGCTGGAACACCTGGGACTGGTCCGCGCCGGGGATTCCGATGCCATGGTCTCTCACGTGGATGCGCGCCTCCCCCGCGAGCCGCTCCACGCACACGGTGATGGGCTCGCCCGGCGGGCTGTACTTGTGCGCGTTCTCCAGCAGGTTCACCAGCACCTGCTCCAGCCTGTCGCGGTCCCCTCGAACCCAGACGCGCTCTCGGGGGACCTCCACCGCGAAGGGCCTGTCGAAAGCCGCGCGGAAGTGGTCCACCACCTCCGCCACCAGCTGCCCCACCTCTAGCGGCGCCAGGTCCAACGCCAGCTTCCCGACGTCCAGCCGCGAGGCGTCCAGCAGGTCATCCACCAGCCCCGCCAGCCGGTCCACCTGCCGCTTGGACTTCAGCACCGTGGACAGCTCCAGCGGCTGCCCCGCGGTGAGCCGCTTCTCCATGGTGTACAGGCCCAGCTTCAGCGGGGTGAGCGGCGTCTTCAGCTCGTGGCTCGCGATGGACATGAACTCCTCGCGCACCTGGAGCGCCGCCTTCGCCTCGCGCAGGAGGCGCGCGTTCTCCACCGCCACCGCGAGCTGGTTGGCCGCCGCCGTCCACAGCTCCAGCTCCCGGGCGGAGAACGACGTGCCCTGCTCCTTGTAGAGCAGCAGCAGCCCCACCGTCCGGCGCGGCGCGCACAGCGGCACCGCCGCGAAGATGGAGCCCAGCGAATCCCCATACCCCCGCTGGATGCCCAGCTGCGCCTGACGCAAGGCCATGGCCTGTCGGAACGGGTCGTCCTCGGGGTCGAATGTGTCCTCGGGAGACTCCGTCCCCGCCAGGTCCGACACCGCCGAGCGCCGCAGCTCCGAGCCGTCCTCCTCGCGCAGATAGACCTCCGCGCGCCGCACCTGGGCGCAGCGCACCAGCGCCACGACGGCCGCCGCGCAGACGGTGTCCACCTCCAGCGTCTCGCCCACGGCCCGGGCAATCTCGCGCACCGCCAGCGAGAAGGCGCCCTCGTCATCCACCCCGGAGGGCTCCACCACCAGCCAGGCGCCGGGGGACTCCGCCTCCCTGCCCGGCTTCACCTGCACTCGCACCTGGTGCAGCTCGCGGGTGATGACATGGCCGGTGTGCGGGCGACCCTCGCGGATGGCGAGCTCCACGGCATCCAGGCTCCTCCCGCGCTCGAGCACGTCCAGGAGGCTGGTGCCCGGGCGCAGGGTCATTCCCGTCTTGCGGGCGAAGCCGTCCTCACTCCACTGGACGCATAAATCGGGTCCAACGCGCACCAGGGCTTGAGGGAGACACGAGAAGGCTTCTTCGGCGTCGAGGGGAAGCGTCATGTGCTCGGGAGGTGGCGGGGGGCCTGCTCGGGATTATGAACCCCGCTCCGAGCGCGCAACCGGCCCGCCCCCCGCATTCCCCGCTGGTGGACGACCGCCGCGTTGAGGGGCCGACAGAACCCTCCGGAGGCAGCCTGGAGGGCTGGGGCCCACGTCGTGGATGACACGTAGCGATGGTGTGGTAGACGACACCGCCATGCCTTCGCAGCCGACCAAGGAACTCCAGACCTTCCCCAACCCGGCGCCCGAGCGCGATTACGAAATCGCGTTCGACTGCCCGGAGTTCACGTGTCTGTGCCCGCTCACCGGGCAGCCGGACTTCGCCCGGTTCAAGATTACGTACGTCCCCGACCAGCTCTGCATCGAGCTGAAGAGCCTGAAGCTCTACATGTGGGCGTACCGGAACGAGGGGGCCTTCCACGAGAAGGTCACCAACACCATCGCCGACGACATCATCAAGGCCATCCAGCCGCGCAAGCTGACGCTGGTGGGTGACTGGTTCGTGCGCGGCGGCATCGGCACCATCGTCACCGTCACGCACGAGAAGAAGTAGCCGGATGGAGGAGGGAGCGCCGCTCGCACGGCGCTCTCGCGACTCACTCCACCTTGTCGAAGATGGCGTCGGCGTTCTTGTTCAGGTCCGTCTCGATGCGGTCGGCGGCCTTGTGCACGTTCTCCAGCTTGCGCGCGGCGGCCGCTTCAGGGTCCGTGCGCGCCGGGCGGTTGAGGACGTACCAGGCCGCCGCGGCGAGAACGCCAATGCCCAGCACGAAAGTCACGATGCGTCCCATGGACTGCCTCCTCCCGCCTCAGCGGGTGAGTTGCTGAACGAGCGGCGCCCACTGCGCCTGGGTGAAGTAGAGGCCGGTCCCCGCCGCCGAGGCGAGGATGAGCGCGACGAGCGCCCACTTGAAGGCGCCGCCGGAGCGCGAGCGCGAGGTGTCGAAGACCTCCACCGCCGCGTCCAGCTCCTGGGGCCGCAACAACTGCTGCGCCTCCGTCTCCGTCAGCTTCTGGCGGTGGCGCAGGAAGGCGACCAGGAGCCCCGCATGCGACACCTGGACTTCCTGGGCGAGGAAGACGTCCAGCTCGCGGCGCATGGCGGCGGCGTCCGGGAAGCGGTCCTCCGGCTTCACCTCCATGGCGCGCTGGATGATGCGCACCAGGGGCATGGGCACGTTGGGCGCCACCTTGTTGAGCGGCGTGTACTTGCCGTCGCGAATCTTCGCGAAGACCTCGCCCGCCGTCTTGCCGTGGAAGGGCCGGGCGCCGGAGAGGGCCTCATAGAGCAGCACGCCGAGCGAGAAGATGTCGGTGCGGCCATCCAGCGGCGCGCCCGTCACCTGCTCCGGGGACATGTACGAGGGCGTGCCCACCGCCATGCCCGCCTGGGTGAGCGCCTCCAGCCCCACGTCCTTGGCGATGCCGAAGTCCATCAGCTTCACGTCACCGGACTTGGTGAGCATGACGTTGGCGGGCTTCAAGTCGCGGTGGATGATGTGGCGGAAGTGCGCGTGGTCCAGCGCGCTGGCGATGCGCGCGGCGATGACGCCCGTAACGTCCGGCGGCAGCGGCCCTTCCTTGATGAGCGTGTGGAGGGTGGGCCCGTCCACCAGCTCCATCACCATGAACATGCTGTCGTTCTTCTCCACCAAATCGTAGAGGGTGACGATGTTCTGGTGACGGAAGGCGGCGAGCGCGAGCGACTCCCGGCGGAACCGGGACAAGGTTTCCCTGTCTCGCTTGCCCTCCGGCAGCAGTTCCTTGATGGCGACCTCGCGCTGAATCATCTCGTGGAGGCCGCGATACACGACGGCCATCCCACCTCGGCCCAGCTCTCCGAGCACTCGATACGCGCCAATCTTGCGATGACGGACGGCTTTCTCTGCGGCAGGCACGGGCGAAGGGTACAGAACTGGACGCGGACCGTCGATGTCTCACGTGGCCACCCCCGGCGCCGGCGGGTCTGGACCATGGGCTCCCCCCCGAT